>JAPLMX010000202.1 GCA_026386805.1 Phycisphaerae bacterium
TGCCATTGTTCGTCGCTGACCTCCCAAATGGTGGGAAGCGGTTTGACCTTACGTTTCTGTTTGCCCATCCGTGGCTCCTTTCAAAAGGTTCCTACAGATGGTTATCGGCCAAACCTACCCTTTTGAGATAGTTACTTAGTCCTCTTCGCAATACTCTTTCAGCATTTGCCTCAATTTCAAGATCGTCCGAAACTCCAGCATTTTGACGGCCCCGACCGTCGTGCCGAGTTGATTGGCAATCGCCCGATTGGACATCCCCTCCATCCATAGCTCGATGGCCTTGCGCTCCCGGGCCTTGAGCTTGCCCAGCAGCTTGTGAAGGACCTGCTTGAGCTCCGATTGGGAGATCAGGTCGCACAGGCTGAGCTCCGGCGCCACCAGGTTTTGCACGTCGTTTTGCGATAGGTAGGAACTCCGATTTAACCTTCGATAGACCTCGCGGAGGCGCTTGCGCATGTAGTACAGATACGCCGTTCGCAAGAGTTGCTGTTCGTTCTCGATGGCCCGCAGGTGCTCCGGGTTTTCCCAGATATCCGCGTACACGTCCTCCAGAACGTCCTCACATTCGACCTCGTTGCCCAAGTAGCGATGCAGGTGCCTGATAAAGATGGCAAACGTCGCCCTCACAAAAGGCTCCATCGCCCGACGCCGCGACTCGGCATCGGAGGCCGTCAGTTGTTTCAAAGCGTTTCGCAGCCGCTTGTCCATCCGGTCCCTTCACTCTCCAATCTCTGCTTTCGGTTCTCACCACCGCAGTTCCGCTCTCGGCTGCGGCGGCTACGGGCTGTCAACCCGTAAGCCGTTATACTATCGTGGAGATATGAAGAACACAACCAATCCGGACAAGAATCATACCGGCCTGTAGCCTAAGAGCCTCAACTCGACCCAGACGCCCGCGACGGCAAGCGACAGGACCGAGGCAAAGATCGCGACATCGGCCTTGTAGTTCGGAGCGCCGCTGCCCGCCCATCGCGACAAACCCGACACCAGAGCGGCAGGACCACCGGCGAGCCCGGCCTTCTCAGCGGCGGCGCCTTTATCACGCTCCTGGATAACCCCAGCCCCGCCGCCATCGTCGCTATTGTCTGCGGGCGGCTGGATATCCTGGCTCGGACCAACGCTCGGTTCATCGACGGCCCCGGCCCCCTCCTTGCCGGCATCCGGCGGCTTGACGCCCTGCACATCAGGTTTGCTCTCGGGCTGAGTCGCAGGAGCGATGGCCGCCGGGACTACCGGGGCTTCTTCTGCCGGAGTCTGCGGGGCAACAGTCGATCCGGCGCCTTCGGTCGTCCCCGCCTGACCGGTGGACATCATCTCTCCGATTGTGGTGCTGGCCGGTTGGCCGGCTTTCCCCTCCGGCGTACCCGGCATCTGGATCGTAGCACCGCCGGCCTTGTTCGTCGAGCCGGCCTCCTTCTCCATCTTCTCGACCACGTTCAGCAGAATGCCGGCCACCGCCGCGTCCTTCGGATCTTGCACAGCCTGCTCCAACTGCTCGCGGGCATACCCCGTCTCGCCGACGCCCAGCAACTGGTAGCCCAGCAGGAACTGCAGATCGGCATCATCTGTGGCTTGATCGGCCTTATCCACAAGCTTCTCGACCTGCGCGAACAGCACGTCGTCGTTGGCATACAGGCCGCGGGGGAAGAAGACCCCTTCCTTCTCCGGGGTGGCGTTCTTCAACGCCTCCCGCAGCATATCGGCCGCTTTGTCGTACCGCCCATCCGCGAACAACGCCTGGGCGTAGGCGAACGGCAGAATCACATCCTGCGGCGACAACCTCATCGCTTCGCCGAACTTCAGAGCGGCGGCAGCATACTCGCCCGCCTCAAAGCTCTTGACGCCCTCGTCGAATCGGGTGTCGGCCAGCGTCTGCGGGGCCGGCTCGGCCGCCTTCTGCTGTTCGAGCCTGGCGCGAAGCTCGGCCTGCGTGGCCTGATCTATCGACGCGTCCGAGCTATAGGTTGTAGGACTGCCGTCATCGCCGTAATAGTTGTAGTTGTACGTGTAGTAGTTGTCGCTTCCTACGACCACCTCACGGGCGACGGGGTAATACCCGTACCAGAGGTAGGGATGGTAGCCGTACCAGTAGTAACGCATGTAAGTATAGTCGTAGGGCCACCAGCCGCCCAGGCTGACAAACACGTACTTGCGATGGTAGTACGGCCATACGTAATCGCAGTACACCGACGGGCCGAACGAGTAGTAGAGCGGGTAGTAATACGTCGGCCAGATGATGCGATGGTGCAGGCGGTTGTAGGGGTCATAGTACATGTAGATATGCCGATCCGTGTGTCGGATCAGGTCCGGCCGGTCATAGTACCTGGCATGCAGGTAGAACGGCCGACGCGTCCCGATATCCGCGCGAGCGCCCATGCCGAATGTCGTACCCGAATCCCGGCGCGGTCCAGACGCAAAACCTCGCGTCTCCACCCGCTGTCTCTGCCCGCTCAGTCGCGAATCAAGCCCCTGATGTCGGGCCTCGGCTTGCATCCTCTGCGTCCCAAGCCCGCGTGGAGCCCCCAAGCTTCGGGTGTCCGGCCGCTGGACGGCCGATCCGGAACCACCGAAGCGAGGCGAGGCCTGTCTGTCGTTGGTCCCGAAGGTCCTCGACGGACCGCTCGATGGGCTGCCGGCACCGCGCTGGCGGCCCTGACCAAGCCGGTCCGCTGCTCCGGAACGGCCGAGCGTGGCGCGTTCGGCCTGATCTCTGGCGACGGAGGATGTATCCTGTTGTGGCGTCAAGGCTTGCGCTTCGCGTGATGGCCCGCCGGCAATTCGCCCGGATGGCCGCTGCGTCGAAGGTGTGGACCTCTCTGCGGACGGATTCTGCGGCGTGGTTCTCGGACGCATTGTGAACCGCTGGACTCGCGGACTTTCAGGGGCAGACGGTGCGGAAGGACTGGCAGGCGTGAAAGACCGGACTTGGGAATCCGACCTCCCGGCAGCCGGCGAATCCGCTGGCCGCCGCGGTGTCGACTGATCGCGCAGCGATCCGCGCGACGGGCTGCTCCCGTCGGGACGGCTATAGGAGAACGTTCGCGGCTGTGGCCTCGTCATGCCCTCTGGGCGTGCAGGACTGCCGGCATCGGACGGCTGCGGCAGGGAACTGACACTGCTTTCTGTGTTCGGAGAATACCGGAACGTCCTTGGGGAAAAGCCCCCAGGCGTGGAATCTCGCGTTGGGGACCCCGAGAACGAGTTGGGCCGCTCCGAGCCGATGCTCGGCGAGAAGCTGCGAGGACTCGATGCACGCGGACTGGGGCTCTCCGCAGCGCCGCTGCGCATCGGGCCGGCCCCTTGGCCGAATGATGGGCTTGGTGCACTGAACGAAGGGCGCGACGGGGTCATCTGAAAGGACCTCGACGGACCGGAGTTGAAGGGGGTCGAAGGCGCCGCCTGGAACGATCTGGACGGACTACTGAACGAGGGGCTCCGCCAGCTCGGGCTGGAACCTATCGAAGGGCCCGGCCTACTCGAACCTATCGACGGCCCTGGCCGGCTTGCACTTATCGACGGGCCTGGCTGGCTCGACCCGATGGACGGGCCGGAATCCCTGGAAAACGACCGTTGTATGCTGGACGACCGGTCGGACCTCTCGCGCGCCACCACGGGGCTGCCGAACGTGAGAATCGTTTGGGGTCCGAATCGGCTGTTGGCTGTCGGCGAGATCAGCACGGCTGCCATCATCACCCCAGCAGCCGCTCGCCACTTGTTTTCTCTCGTAGTAAACATCTTGCTACTCCTTCACTCCGTCTCGGCGAAACACCCGCCAAGCTTCGTGGCACAGACCAACAACCACCCGCTACATAACTCTATTATTTTCAAGGCTTTAAGGTTTCATTCCACCGTGCTGCGGTCTGGACTTTCTCTTCTACCCTATTAAGGCCCCCAAGTCCCGTCCGGTAACAGAAAAACTCAGATATTCAAGCCACCTTGGTTCAAGGTCCGGGTGGCCGCCTCAAGGGCGGTGCCACCCGCCTGCCAGCCAACAATGCTATCCGGTTTTGCACCAGGCCTGCCTTGGGGCGTGGCGCCCGACGTGAACTCGTTCCAGCCAACCACGTTCGGCGGTCAAGGCTGGTATTCGTAGGCACCCATGTCAGCGGCAGGCCCGCTCGGACGCGAGTTGCCGTCGCAGTCGATGTCCGGGGCTTGCTCCGTGCTGGCCACGTCGATGGCCGGCGAGCCGGCCCGCAGGTGCAGGTCACTCTTGGCCGAATCGACAAAGAGCGGGTCGGCGTTGATATTCCCCTCGCCCCAGACGACGGTCGAGCGCGTGCCGGAAACGGAGACCCCCGCGCGGCCGCGCTGGATGTCGCAGTACCGGACCGTCACGTGCGAGCCGCGGTCGGCGATCTGCGTGTTGGAGGTGTCCGCCAGGGTAATCGTCTGCGGGCAGTCCCAGATGATGCAATTGACCAAAGTGGCGGTGCCGCCGCCGGGATTGAGACTGTACGGCGGGTCCCAGCGGCCCAGGTCGAACAGCCGCACGCCCCGGCCGCAGCGAACGATCGTGTTGTTGATCAGGGTCGCCGTGCAGGAATTTTCGACTGCGATTCCGCCGCTGGAGCAGCCGATGATGACGTTGTTGATCACGAGGGGCGAGCACTTGTCCCGCAGGACGATGCCGTGATCGTTACCCCCCATGATGATATTTCCCTCGATGATGGCCGAGCACCTCGTGGGGTGGATCCGGTCATCATGCTCCGGCACGTCAAACACATTATTGCGAATCAGGCACGGCGGCAGGCTCTCGCCCCAGAGGTCCACGTCGTCGTTGTCGCCGCTCTTGCCCTGGAAGTAACAGTCCTCGACCAGGACGTAGGCGAACCGCGTGTGGACGCCCTGCCCGATGCCGAGGAACTTGCAGTGGGTGAAACTGGCCGAGGTGTCGCCCGGGTGGTTGGCATCGTCCGCGATGATGGCAAGGGCATCGCCCTCGGCGCCCGGGCCGTCGTTCGGGAGCTTCTGGAACGTACAGTCGTTGAAGTCGAGATGGCAGGCGAGCGCGACGACGGCCTCATGGTAGTTCCTTGGCCCAGGCACGTAGTAGTCCTGGTGCGCCCCCGCGCTGTCGGCATACTCGATGATGCAATGCTCGAATCGACTGTCGGCCGCTTCGACGAACATGAGTTGCTTCCAGGTCGTGCCGTCACCGAGATGCGTGAAGCGAATCGGCTGGGCCGCCGTACCCTCCGCCAAAAGCTGCCCCACAATCGTGATCGAGGCACCCTTGTTCATCAGGACGGCCGTGCCGGGCACGATAGTGAGAACCTTGCCCGCCGGAACCGTCACAGCCTGGTCCACGATATACGCCCCCGAGAGCGTGAGATTGTCTTTCATTTGCCCCGTGAGATGGTTGGCCGCCGGCACATAGATGAGGTCTATCGAGCCAGAATCCGCAGTGTGGTACCTGGCATCGCCCACGAGGATCCATGCGGTGATGGTGTTCAAGCCAGGAGAGAGCGGAACGCTCGCACGCCACGCCCCGTCTGTCTGGTTGAAATCGGCGATCGCACGCCACATCCCATTTGGCTGGTTGGAATCGGAGAACACATTCTGGAGCTCGCACCAGGGTGCTCCTGGATACCCGTGCGAGGAACCGGTGACAGCATCCGTGCGTACGCTAAGGGTCACCGTGTCCGTCATCACGATGTAGGTGCTGCCATTGCGGAGCGTGTCCGATTTGGTCCGCAGGGTGGGGATCAGTGACAGGTCACTGCTGGTCAGCGAATTGTTATGCCCCTCGATGGCCAGGACGTTCTTACCGGCACGGAGCAGATCGCCGGCGGTTCCCAGGCTGATCGTTTCCGCCGTGCCGGCCTCGTGCGCAATGGAGGCAAACGTCTGGTACGTGGCGGTCCCGGCGGGCATATTCCGCCGAGCCACCTCCTTGCCGTTGAGGTACGCGATGAAGCCGTCGTCGTAGTCGATCGTCAGCTCCACGGCGGCATTGGGTACCACCGAGGCAACGGAGAACGCCTTGCGAATGTAGACCGTGGCGTAACTGCCCTTCATGTCATCGAGGATGGTGGCAAGGCCGGTGTCGCCGTATCCGAATCCGGCCGGCCCCGTTTCCCATCGGGAATCGTCGAAATCCACCTGCCTCCAGGCGTCGGCCGGTGTGCCGGCCGCCTCCTTGCCGCGGAAGAACTGCCACGCAGCACCCGCCGAGATGAACTCCACGCCCTCGGAGCTGAACTGAAGCGTCATCGAGCCGGCATTACCACAGAACGGCGCCGCCACGACAAAACCAACCAACAGGAGCTGGACGTACGAGCCTTTCATACGGTATCCTCCATCGATAAAATGAGACAGTCCCCCTGAGGACCTGAATCCCATTATATCATCCAGGGTGAAGCCATCACAAGAAATCACCGGCATAATGAGCAGGACGCCGGTAAAAGACTTGACATTGTCGTGCGACTTCGTCACTTATAGGCACATGGTTTCATAGGTCATGGATGATGTGTTCCCAGGACGGGAGGGACGCTTCGCCCAATGGGATGGGGGGCGAGAGGAGCGCAATGCACGAAGGATTGGGAAGACCGCAAGTTGAGGAACTGCGACAGCTTCGCTCCCGGGTGGCGAAGCTCGAGCGCAACGACGCGAGACGCGAGGACATCAAGGAAGCCTACCGCATCCTGGTGGACCATTCCCTGCAGGGGCTGGTGCTCCTCCAGGAGGAAAGGATCGTCTTCGCCAACCAGGCGGCGGCAGACATCACGGGCTACGGGCCGGAGGAGTTGCTCACGATCACGCTGGAACAGGCCCTCGGCGTCATCCACCCGGAGGATCGGCCCATGGTCCGGCAGCGGCACGAGGATCGGCTCAAGGGCCGGCCCGTGCCCGCGCGATATGAGCTTCGAGTGACGCACCGAGACGGCAGCCTCCGCTGGCTGGAGATCCACGCCGGCGTGATCGAATATCGGGGCCGGCCCGCCATCCGGATCGCCCTCACGGACCTCACCGAGCGCAAGCGGGTCGAGGAGACGCTGAATCTCCATAGACACCTTCAGAACGTACACTCGGGCTGGTCGCCTTTTGCTGCAATTGCCATCACAACACTCGCCGCCCTCGCCATAAGCATCCATTTTCTCTCGTCCGGCTGGGTTATCATTTTCCAGAATCTCTTGTATGTTCCTATCGTCATTGCTTGCACGTATTATGCAAAGAAAGGTTTTGCTTTCTCTGTCGTTCTTTCATTCATTTATCTCTTTCTCGTCATTGCTCTTACAGGAGACGCGGCGGTTATCCTACAAGCGTTGATAGGGATCTTGATATTTGTGGGTGTCGCAGGAGTTATCACGTTCTTGTCAACAAAGCGCAAGCAGATAGAGGACGAGCTGAGGCAGGTGGCGGAGGAGGCGAAGCAGTTGAAGCAGAAGATCGAGTTCATCCTCGGCGCGACCAACACCGGGCTGGACATCATCGACCCCGAGCTCCATATCCGCTACATCGACCCCGAGTGGCAAAAGGTCTACGGCGATCCGAGGGGCAGGAAATGCCATGAGTACTTCATGGGGCGGAGCGACGCATGCCCCGATTGCGGAGCCCTCAAGGCGATAGCGGCCAAGCAGGTGACGGTGACCGAAAACGTGCTTCCGAAGCAGGGCAACCGCCCCATCCAGGTGACAAGCATCCCCTTCCAGGACCAAGAAGGGGACTGGCTGGTCGCCGAGATCAACGTGGACATCACCGAGCGCAAGCAGGCAGAGGAGTCCCTGCGGGTTTCCGAGGAGTGATTCCGCACACTGTTCGAAGCCGCCCCGGACGCCATTTATCTGAGCGACCTCGAAGGCAACCTCGTAGACGGCAATAAGGCCGCAGCGCAACTGGCCGGCATCCCGAGGGACGAGATGGTTGGCAGGAGTTTTCTCGATCTCGGCTTGTTGTCCCAGGAGCAGATTCCGATAGTGGCGGCCCGTCTAGAGGCCAAGACCGAGGGGAAAGCCGCCGGATCGGACGAATACACCATCAAAACGAGAAACGGCACCTGCCTGACACTCGAGGTAAAGAGCTTTCCCATAAGAATCGAGAACCGGACCCTGGTGCTGGGAGTTGCCCGTGCTATCACGGATCGCAAGCTCGCGGAAAAGCAGGCCGAAGAACACCGCGAGCACCTTTTCCATGTCTCGCGACTGAGCACACTGGGTGAAATGGCCTCCGGTCTCGCGCACGAATTGAACCAGCCTCTGTCGGCCCTCCTGAGCTATGCCAACGCCTCGCAGCGATCCCTCGGCCACGCCGATAGGGACGTGGAGCGATTGAGAGCGAATCTCGATCAGGTGGTCTCTCAGGCAAGACGGGCGGGCGAGATCGTCAAGCGGGTGCGCGCGTTCGCACAACGTCGTCCGCCGGTCCTGCACCCGACGAACATCAACGAAATCGTCCGTGAAACCCTGGCCTTTCTTCACTTCGAAATGGTTCATAAGGAGATCCAAGTGGTCCTGGATTTGGGCGAGAGCCTGCCGCGGGTGCTGGCCGACGCCATCCAGTTGGAGCAAGCCCTGCTGAACCTGGTGCGCAACGCCATCGAGGCGATGGAAACCACAGAGCCGTCGGAGCGCCGGCTGACGATACGCACCGCGGCCGCGGCCCCGGGCATGGTCAAGGTGACGGTATCCGACACCGGCGCGGGACTGCCTCCCGAGATCCAGGGCCGGGTCTTCGATTCCTTCTTCACCACGAAGCCCGATGGTCTGGGCATCGGCCTGTCGATTACCCGCACCCTCATCGAGCTGCACCGAGGACAGCTTTGGATTGAGCCGGGCAAGGGGCCGGGATGCACGTTCGCCTTCACCCTGCCGGCAGCCTTGGAGGACTCGACGGTGCCAAGAGGCGACTGAACTTCTGCAAAATGGACATGCGTACGAAAGGCTTCAGGGAATCAACAACTTGGGAGGGCACCAGCATGCCTGAACCTGAATCGACCGTCTTTATTGTGGATGACGACCAGCCCGTACGGGAGGGACTCGCCGAGCTGATGCGCACGATCCAACTGAACACGGAGGTGTTCGCCACGGCTGCCGAGTTCCTGGAGTCTTTTGACCGCTCGCGGCCGGGCTGTCCGCTACTCGATGTCCGCCTGCCGGGCATGAGCGGCCTGCGGCTCCAGGATGAGATGACCGCCCGGGACATCACCCTGCCGGTCATCTTCATCACGGGCCACGGGGACCTGCCGATGGCCGTCGAGGCGATAAAGAAAGGCGCCTACGACTTCCTGGAAAAGCCCATCGGCGACCAGGCGCTGTTGGACCTCATCAATGCCGCCTTAGCCGAAGACCAGCGGCGGCGGAAGACCTGGGTCGAGGTCAATGCCTTTCAAGAGAGGCTGACCCTGCTGACGTCGCGGGAGCGGGAGGTCCTGGATCTGCTCAAGGCCGGCAAGTCTACGACCGCGATTGCCGAGACGCTGGAGATCAGCCAGAAGACGGCGCAGGTCCACCGGACCCGGATTCTCGAGAAGCTGCAAGTCGAGCCCGTGCCGGCCCTGCTGACCGCCCTGCACCGGTTCAACATGATGTAGGCCCGGATCGCGAATCGCACGGTCTTCCCCAACCGGCGAGCCGGCCGGTGACGTTGTCTTTTTGCGCCCCCAGCGAGGGCTCTCGCCCCCCCCTCCCACCCACTCCATACGACGAACCGCAATGCCGGTAGGCATAATCGCACCTCACCCCCGAAAGACGCCGGTTAATCCAAGCCTCCCCATCTCCGAGTATTCTCAGCATAACAGCTTGGAGATCCTCTGAATTCGCGACGCGAAATGACGCGATGGGCTTCGGAGCAGAAATGAAATGAACCGACGCCACATGTATCTTCTGGCGGTGATCGCAGCGATCTTGGCTCTGGAGCGACAGGCCCCGGCCGCCGAGGATGCAGAGGCGCAGTTCGTCGCCGCCTATATGCCGGCCGAGCGCACGAACACCCCGACGGGCGTCACGACCGATTCTGGCACCGTCCGGTTGGACGTGATCGCCAGGTTCTGACGGCCTAATGCGATCGCTACGTCGGTGGAGGGCAACAGCCGTGGGTCACAAGGATGCAGGGGATCACGTGTACGGACAGTCATGCAGATTGGTCCGCAACCTGGCGATACGATCGGCGGAAGCGGCCAAGAACACCGCCCGTATGATCGAGGAGTCCGTCAAGAACTCCCAGAATGGGGTGGATATCGCCAACGAGGTCAGCAAGGTCCTCGAGGAGATCGTCCAGAGCGTGGGCAAAACGACCGACTTAGTCAGTGAGATTGCCGCCGCCAGCCAGGAGCAGGCGCAAGGGATCGACCAGGTCAACACGGCCGTCGCCCAGAGGGACAAAGTCACTCAGCAGAATGCTGCCAACGCCGAGGAATCGGCCAGCGTTTCGGAAGAGCTCAGTGCGCAGGCCGAGTCGATGAAGGAAATCGTCAGTCAATTGGTCACTCTGGTTGGGGGTACCGGTGCCCGGACCGCTCGGTTGGGGGAATCGAAAGAGACCGAGCACCACCTCCATGGGAACCCAGAGCACAAGGCCCCCAAGATCGAGAGAGCCACGTCCAAGCCGCATACCTTCGGCAAGTCGGATGAGGCGTTCCACAAGATCGCCGCTCGTCCGCAGGCCAACCATGCTCCTGCCGCCAGATCGACGAACAAGCTGATCCCGCTTGACGGCGGTGAGCACGATCTGGAGAGCTTCAACAACTGATTCATCTGTGCGTTCGTCGTTTGAACGCGACAACCTTGTAGATGCAGGCCCCTGTTTCCAGGCGGGTCCCTCGACCCGCCTGGAACGTTTTTGGCTTGCGTCGATCAAACGAAACCGCTGCGGATGTGAACTTCTGCAAAATGGACATGGGACCTACTTTGGGAAGGAAAAATCTCCTTCTTGATTTCTCCTTCCCAAACCGTGACCGGTTGACAGAGCGCAGCTTACCGGATCACGGGTGGATCAATTCCATCAGTTGGTCCGCCAGCCGGGGATCGAGGCTCTGTAGGATTCGCTGCTGCTCCATCGCCAGCCCACTGTCGCCGACGCGGAGATAGGCCCGGCCAAGATTGAAGTACGCCTGGGCGTGTCCCTGATCCGCCTGCACCGCCTCTTTGAAGCATTGGATGGCCTGGGCGCACAATCCGGCCTGCAGACAGGCTTGGCCCAGCATGACCTGCGTCTCCACAACCGTGGGGTCCAACTCTTTGGCCTTCTGGAACGCCTGCATCGCTTCCTCGTACTGGCCGGCGTTGGACAGGGCCAACCCCAGGGACAGATGGGCGTCCGCCGAGCGGGGCCGAATCTTCAGCGCCTTGCGGTACGACACAATCGCGTCCGAATAAGAGCATCGGTCGAAGTGCACCTTGCCCATCGCCAGATGCGCATCGAAGCAGTTCGGGTCCAGGACCAGGGCCTCCTGGTAACGGGCGACTACCTCCTGCGTCCGCCCGGCATCCCCATAGGCGTTGCCCAGCATGACGTGGGCGGATGGGTCGCCCGGCTTGAGCCGGACCAGTTCTTCACAAACGGCCACGGAGCTTCGGGACTTGGCCGAGGCGCCGTGATGCTCTTGCAGGAGCGAATAGGCACCGGCATCATGGGAGCAGGCGCTCGCGATCCCCGCCAGGACGCGTGCCTTGATGCCGCTGGAGTCGACGATCCCCGTGCAGACAGTGCCAAGGACTCCAAGAAGAAGCAAGACCCCCAGCCACAGCAGCCACGAACGGGATTCGTGCATGACGCCACGCCCCTCACGCCGGACGACGCGTCCATCGCCCCGCGCCGCTCGCGGCGGTATCGCATATGCTTCCCGGACCATCGTATGGACCTCTAAAAATGCCCTTTCGCTCCTGGCCTCGCGATTTCCCCGTCAATCATCCAACGGGAAGCTGGCCCCGTGTGACAGCCGGACAGCGCAATCCCGTGCCGCTCCTGTCCCCTTTCAGAACATACAAAACGCCCGGCAGGTCTCAAAATGTGGTCCGGCTGGCGGAGTCTGCACACGCCGCCGGCCGCTCATTGACTATTGCTCGTGGCCCAACGGGCCGATATCTTCCACGGGTCTCTGCGGGTTCTTGGAAAGTATGGTGAAATGCACGTAACCCAACTCATGGACACAGTGCTCGAGTCGAGAACGGCATCGGAAGATGACAAAGAGAATTCAGGAACGAAGACGTCAGTACCGGGCGGCGATCCCGGGCAACGGCAAGGCCTCCTACCAGAAGAAATACGATCAGGCAATGTCCGGGCAGGACCCGAAAGCCGCCATTGCGGCCAAATGCCTTGATTGCATGCACTGGCAGCGCAGCCGGATCACGGAATGCCCGATCCTCTGCTGCCCGTTGTGGCCCTATCGCCCGTTCACGAGCGAAAAACCGCTTGAGATACCGGTCCCATCGAAGAAGCCCAAGCGCCGCAAATCATCCGCCGCCCGTCGCCCATCGCGTGCAAAATCTTCCGCGCGTAAACGCAAGTCGTAGATATGGTCTCACTGGGTCCCGTCCGTCTTGCCGCTGGAGGCCGGCGCGGCGTCCTGAGCCGGCGGTTTCGCCGCCGGATCGGGCGAATTGCTGTCGGCCGGCGGCTCATCCTGCTCCGCCAGCGGCTTGAGATCGTTCTGCAGCTTGTGGAGCTTCTGCTGAGCTTTTTCAAGTTCCTGACGGGCCTCCGGCACCATCTGGTTCCCGGTCTCAATCACGTAGGGAGTGACGAAGATCAGCAACTCGCTGTTGGCCTCCGCGGCCTGTTTGTGACGGAAGAGCCCGCCGACCAGAGGCAGATCGCCGAAGAAGGGAACCTTCCGGTTGGTCCGGCTGTCTTCCTGGAAGAGCATGCCGCCGAGCATGATCGTCTGACCGTCCTGGATGACCATGTTGGTCGTCGTGTCCAATTCGGTCCGGACGGGCTGGCTGTTGATGGTCTCCGACCCAAGCTGCGAGAGAATGACGTTGATGATCATGTCCACGTCCTTTTCCGGCGTGATGCTCGGCCGGGCCCGCAGCGTCATGCCGACCTTCTCGTACGTGAAGTTCGACGTGGCGCGGCCGCCCGTGTCCGAGATCGAGATCTGCGTCTGGAACCCCACGCGCTGGCCCTTGAAGAACTGGGCCTCCTCGTTGTCCTTCGTCCACAGCGTCTGCTGGTTGAGGATCTTGGCGTGCAGCTCGCGCATCAGGAAATCGACCAGGATGTTCACGTTGGCGCCAATCCCCACCACGGAGCCCTCGCCGGTGGTGGCGCCGGTCTTCGGATCGACCACCAGGGAGCCGTGCTGCTCCAGCGCCGAGAGCGTGTTCTTGGCGACGAGGGAGTTCTCGTTATCCAGCGTGCTCCACCGAGAGGAGTCGGAGCTGTACTGCACCCCAAGCGAGGTCATGTTCTGATGATCCACCTGCATGATGATCGCCTTGAGCATGACTTGCTTGCCGGGGATGTCGAGCTCCGTGATCATCGTCTGGAGACTCTCCATGAACTCCGGCGGCGCGAGCGCCAGGATGGACTTGCTGTGCGTATCGGGGATGAACCGCACCCGTCCGATCATGTTGCTGATCGGCACTTGATTGACGCCGCCGCGGCCCGTGGTCCACCACGGACGGTATTCGCTGGTGGGAGTCTGATTGATGCCGTTGTTGTTGACGGGGTTCCTGGCGTTGTTGTTCCCATTGCCCGAGCCTTGGCCCTCATCCATGGAATACTCGCTCAGCCCGCGTTGGGTCAGTCGAATGGCGGCGGCGGTGCCCGTCTCGTTGAACATGGCGTTGAGCCGCTCGGAGAGGCTCTCCGGGTCGGCGTAGCTGAGCCGCACGACCTTCGGGACCTCGGCCGCCTCCCGGCTGTCCAGCTCCTGGATGAGCTTCTCCACAACGTCATAAGCCTTCGGGATGTTGCTGATCACGACGATCTTCTTGCTCCCGGTCACTTCCTCGAACGTCACCTGCCCGTAGAGCGGGCCGACGATCCGCTGCTTGTCCTGGCTGCCGCCGCCAAACAGGTAGTCCATGAAGGAGTATCGGCTGCTCATCTCCTGGCTGAAAAGCGTCTTGAGCAAGGTTACCATCTGCTTCGGGTCCGAGTTGCGCAGCTCGATGATTCGCGGCCGGACCTCGTTGACATCGACGGCGATGTCCCATTGCTCGACCTGCTCGGCGATCTTCTTGATGTTCTCCGGTGACGCGATCACCGTGACCTGCTTGAGCGAAACGTGGGAGATCGTCTTGACGGTGTCGGGGGACGGACCCGTGCCGGTGCGGCCGCCATACGAACGATACGCGGAGCTGCGGCCGCCCAGCATCGCCCCTTCGCCGAAGAGGTCGTCGATATTCCTCTTGATCTGGTCCGGGTCCGCGTATTGAAGCTGGAAATGCCTCGTCTCGAACTGCCCGGGCGGGACGTCGATCTCCTCGATCAGCTTCTTGACCATCTCGCGAAGGTCCGCCCGGCCGAAGACCATCACCTGCCTCGCCTGCTCCAGGGCCTGCACCAGCACGCTCGCCTGCAGCTCCGTGCCCGGCATCTGCTGAAGAGCCTCGTTGATCCGGGTGGCCACCTCCCGCACGTCGGCATAGGTGATTGGGACCATCTCGTATTCCTTGCCCGTCGGCTCGCCCTGATCGAGCTTCGCGATCCACTCGGTGATGAGCTTCATATCCTCCGCCGAGGCCCGCGCGATGACCCACTTGCGCTTCGGCTCCGGGATCAGCACGACGGGAAGCTGGCTGGGCCCCATGATGACCGAGGTTGCGGCGGCACCGCTCATACCGCCCTGGTAGAGCCTGTTGCTGTTGGAGGAATACCCGCGGGAACCGAGCCGCGATCGCCCGCCATACCCGCCGCCGGAGCCGCCATAGCCGCCGCCGGGCCGGCCGGGCGTGTCGCTCAGCAGCATCCGGAGCAACTGGACCACTTCGGCCGGGTCCGCGCGGGCGATCTCGAACACTTGCGTGGTCGTCTGCTCCGCCCCCGGCACGTCGAATTGCGCGATGATCGCCTCGATCTTCACCAGGTTCTCGACGGTGTCGATCAGCAGCAGATTGCCCGTGCTCTCATCAGCGCTGACGTAGCCGGACTCGCTCAGCAACGGCAGGACGATCTCGCCCATCTGGCTGGCGCTGTAGCTGTGCAGCTTGATGCACCGCTGGACGACCTGGTTCTTGTTTTCAATGGTGGTCAGCGGCGTGTCGGACGTGATCGTCTCCACCGCACGGTCGAGCCGCTCAATCCACTTGCGGATGGCCGCAATATCGCCGGGCGACGCCTTGGCGATGATCCAGCCCTGCTTGGCTTCGGGCACGAGCACGATCGTCCGGCCGCCGGGACCCAGGATCACGGACGAGTTCCCGGCCCCGGTCGAACCCGTGAACCGGGTGCGCGGACTGCCGGGCCGTCGCGTCCGGGGAGACGACGGGTTCCGATTGCCGTAGCCGGTGTTTCCCGCCGCGGCCCCGTTGTCGGACAAAACCGTCTCCAACAGGGTGATGACCTCCTCGGGGCTGCGCTGGCGGACCTCGAAGATTTCGGTGGCGGTGTCGGCCTCGGCGATGTCGAATTGCGCGATGATCGCCTCGATCCGCATGAGGTTTTCCACCGTGTCGATCAGCAGCAGCGTCGCCGTGCCCTCTTCGGCCGTCACGTGGCCGGCCTCGGTCAGCAACGGCGTAATGATCTCGCTCATCTTCACCGGATCGTAGTGCTCCAGTTTCACGAACCGCTGGACGACCTGGTTCTTGCTCGTGAACTCCGCCAGCGACTGATCGGCCGTCACGGTGGGCATGGGCTTATCCAGCCGCTTGATCCAGCCGTCGATCAGTTCCATGTCCTCCGCCCGCGCCTTGACGATGATCCACTTGCGATGGGGCTCCGGGATAAAGAGCATGGGCTGCTCACCGCTGCCCGCGACGACCGGGCTGCTCGGGCGACTCGAGGCCCCGGTCCGGAACCGGCTCAAGCGCATGGCGCGGCCCGCCCAGTCCCAATTCTGTCGGGACTGCCCCGTCACGCTCGTGGACGCGGTGGACAGGGAGTTGTCCCCAACCACGGCTCCCAGGAGGTTGGCGATCTCCTCCGGCTCGCGGTACTGAAGCTCGAAGACCTGGGTGATCGTGTCGTCCCGCTGCGGCACATCGAACTGGGCCACGATTTGCTCGATCCGCAGCAGATTCTCCACGCTGTCCACCACCATCAGGGTGCCCGTGGTCGGCTCCGGCGTGACCCGCGCCGTATCGCCCAGCATCGGCGTGATGATCGCGACCATGCGGTCCACACTGGCGTGCTTGAGCTTGATGAACCGCTGGACGACGTCCTTCTTGTTCTCGATCTGGTCGAGCGAATCGTCCGCCGTGACCGTCAGCATGGGCTTGTCCAGCTTCTTGATCCAGTCGGTGATCGACGTGATGTCCTCCGGACGCGCCTTGACGATGATCCATTTGCGGTGGGGCTCCGGGATAAAGAGCGCGGATTGCTCGTTGACCGCATTGGGGGTCCAGGGGCGGTTGTTGTTTCGGAATTTCGCACGATCCACCCGGATGGCCCGCACCGACCAGTTCGAGGTGCTCCGGTCGCGCCCGTAGATGCTCGTGGACGCGCCGGTGTTGTCACCGAGGATGGCGCTGAGCAGGCTGGAGATCTCGTCCGGCTCGCGGTACTGCAGTTCGAAGACCTGCGTGACGACGTCCTCGCGCGGCTGGACGTCGAACTGGGCGATGATCTCCTCCGCGCGCAACAGGTTCTCCACGGTGTCGATCATCAACAGCGTGTTCGTGTTCGGCTCCGGCAGGATGCGGCCGGAGGTGCCCAGCATGGGCATGAGAATCTCGGTCATGCGGTCCGCGCTGCAATGCTCCAGCTTGAAAAACCGCTGCACGATCTGGGTCTTGTTCTCGATCTTGTCGAGCGAGTCCCCGGCGGCGATCGTCGGCATCGGCTGGTCCAGTTTCTTGATCCAGGTGGTGATCGACTCCATGTCTTCCGGACGCGCCTTGACGATGATCCACTTGCGCCGCGGCTCCGGGATGAAAACCACGGGCTGGTCGCCGCCGGCACCACTCGACGGCCGGCTGCTCTTGAACCGGGCCCGATCGACACGGATGATCCGCGTCGCCCAATTCGCTCCCCGATAGCCGCCCTCACGCCCGAAGGTGTTCATGGAAGAGCCGACGCCCTCGCCGAGAATGGAGCTCAGCAGCGTGGTGATCTCCTCCGGCTCGCGGTGTTGCAGCTCGAAGACCTGCGTCACGATGTCTTCGCGCGGCGCGACATCGAACTGGGCGACCACCTTCTCGATGCGCAGGAGATTTTCCACGGTGTCGATGATCATCAGCGTATTCGTGGTCGACTCCGGCAGCATGCGGCCCGTCGGCCCCAGCAGCGGGCTCAGGATCGAGCCCATGCGGTCCGTGCTGCTGTGCTCCAGCTTAATGAAACGCTGGACGACCTGGTTCTTGTTCTCCATCTTATCGAGCGAGTCGGCGGCAACCACCGTCGGCTCCGTCTTATCGAGCCGCTCGATCCACTTGCGGATCTCCTGCATGTCCTCGGAAGAGGCCTTGGCGATCACCCAGTTGAACTTGGGTTCCGCGATCAGCATCATCGGGCCGCGCGTGCCATTGACCACGCTGGACGAAGCGAACCCGCCCCGACCCCTAGGCCGAGATTCCCCGGAGCCGGAATCGGGCACCGAGAGCACGGTCCTGAAATAGCCACCGCCGCCGCCCCCGCCCGGACCGCGACCCGCCCCGCCCAGCAGCATCTGCAACAGTTGCACGATCTCGGCGGGCGCGCGGTTGCGGACCTCGAAGACCTCGGTCGTGAGCTGCTGGGCCCCCAGAACGTCAAACTGGGGAATCATCGCCTCGATCCGCATAAGGTTGCGCACGGAATCAATAATGAGGAGGCTCGACGTCGCATCATCGGTGCTGATGTGACCGGACTCGCCGATCAGCGGCTGCAGGATTGTTACCATCTGGCTGGGGGTGGAGTGGGCCAGCTTGAACGACATCTGGACGATCTGCTCTTTGTTCTCAATGGCGGCCAAGGCTTGGTCGGGTGAGATCATCGGCACCGTGCCGATCCTGGCGTCCCGCATCCGTTTCAGGTAGATCGTCTTGTCCACGTACTCGGCCGTATAGCCCTTGATCCGCAGGGCGCCGTAGATCTGATCGAGGGCCTCTTTCCGCGGCAGCCGGCCCGGCGCGTAGATCGTGATCTTTTCCTTCATGATGTCGTCCGTGGGGATGACCACCTTGCCCGTCCAGTCGGCGATCTTCTGGATGATGAGCCGCATCTCCACGTCTTTGAGGTTGATCGCCTCGCCCTCCTGAGAGGCCACATTGAGAGTATTGGGCTCGGCCGCCACCTTAGCCGGTTCCCCAGCGGCGCCCTTGGGCTCGTCTTTCTTTGGGGCCTCCGGCTGCGAAACGCCAGCCGCGGCAGCAGCGGGAGCCGGCTTTTGATTGGGGTCCGGTGAAACGGGCGCCTTAGTGCCGCTCGCCTCTGGCGCGGCGGCAGGCTGGGCCGGACTGGCACTGGGCGTATCCCTCTGCTCGGCAGCCGCAACCGTGTGGATGCCTGGAATACCCCTGGAAACCACCGGCCTCGTCGTAGGCGATTTCTGCTGGGGCGTGTAGAACCCCACGCGCCAGACAATAATGCACGCTGTTACCCCGACCAGGACCCACACGAGCCACTTTGTTCGCTGCATAAGTGTTTTCTTTATAAAGACTTAGCACGGCGTGCTTTGGAAAAGCGCATAGGACCCGGCTCACGCGCACATGTACTCTACGGGAGGAAAGACGCCCAAGCTCCATCAGTTATTTCGCGGATCGGCACAAGACAAAGGTCGCGACGCCTCAAGAGGGCTCCACGAGGCGAAAAACGGGTCTCGAGGGCTCTGGGTGGCACAGCCAAGCGCAGCTTGACCGTGTCTTCACGTGTGATTGAACACATCCTGACGAGCACGGTCAAACGAGTTTGGCCGTGCCACCCAAAACATGGCCTGTCCTATCAAAGCGGGGAGCACAGCGCAATTTGTGACCACTCCTGCCTACGATGCCAGAGCCGCCTGCAACATGGCCCTGGCGTAGGCGACGTTGTACACAATGCCGGCATAGCCGCCGCCGCCGGGGTAACCCGCCCGGAAGTTCGGCTGCTGACGGTCGTAGTCCAACGCCCGCGGGTGCTCGGGGTAGATCGTCCCGGTGTATTTGTTGGCCACCAATTCCTTCATGACGGCGAACATGTTTACTTCGCCCTCGTCCGGGAAGACTTCGGCGTACTTCTCATAGGGTTTTTGCACATGCACATTGCGGAAATGGACATGGTTGATTCGCTGCCTGCTCGCGAAATAGCGGCAAACCTCCACCGGGTCTTCCCCCATCTCCTTGGTCACGCCGCAGTCGAACGTGATGCCGTTCGCCGGGCTGGGGACGATCTCGATGAGACGCTTCCAGCCGGCCACGGTCGCCATGATCTGTCCCGACCCACGACTAAGCGGGGCCGGAGGATCGTTGGGGTGCAGGGCCAGTCGGACCCCGGCCTCCTGGGCCACCGGTACGACCGCCTTGAGAAAATAGGTAATATTCCCCCAAATCTCTTCTACACTATGCGCACCCTCCTGCGCCAGCGGCGGCAGGTCCTTCATGCGGTCGTAGTCGAACGCCGTGTACCCCTCCCCAGCCCGGCCGGGCTGCTCGTAGTATCCTTCCATGGCGCGGTGGGCATAAAAGTTGTATTCGATCACCGCCAGCCCCGCTTTGCCCGCCGCCCGGATGGACTGAATGATCTTCTCGATCTCCTCGTCCCGCCCCGGCGTGCCATAGATGGTGTTCCGATGCCCGCTGATCATCAGGTTGTACAAGGTCAGGCCCGCTGCTTTGTATGCCTCGATCCGAGCCCGCAGGTCGGCCTCCTGCCACGGGATGCGAGGTCCCCCGCCCAGCACATAGTCCACGGCCAGTTGTTTGATCCGCTTCATGCCGGCGTCTTCCTGGCCCTCAGGCCCCCGCCCGCCGTCCCCCATACCCAGGCAAAGCTTCGGCGTATCCGCCCCCTCGACAATCGGCCACGGCTTCGCGGCCGGTGCCGCTGCCACCGTCATCACGGAAGGTGCCAGAGCCATTGTCCCCGCCGCTTGCATCATTCGTCTGCGAGACACATTCAAAGCCATGAGATGTACCTCCTTCAGTTCGTTGGCAATCCCGAAGTCAATCAACTCTTGGCGAATCCGTTCACTATGCTATCCGCCGATCTCGTCCTCTTCAAAGGGATTTTGACAGAAACGGCGCACCGGAGTACCATTGTCCGCAAACAAATGCGAAATCGGGTCGCGTGACACCTCCTGTCACCCCTGCACGGCAAAGGCGCAACATCTTGTTTTCTTGGCAAGCATTTTCAACGAAGATGGTGCAAGTCCTCAAAGCAAAAAGAATTATATCTCGCGCAGAGACGTAGCGACGTAGAGTTCGAAATACGTTCCATCCTGCTTTTCTCTGCGCCTCGGCGTCTCCGCGCGCGTTGGTTTTGGTTGCGGCCAAAGGCCGCCCTGCGAAGGCAGGGGTCCAGGAAAGCCGTGACTTGACTGGATTCCCGCCTCCGCGGGAATGACAAGGACGCGGAACCGGCTTTGGGTGTGTTTCATTCTGTTAGCGGCTCTCAGGAAGATCGTCACTATGTCCACGCAGCGAAAATACCTTCTGATCGTCGTGACGCTAATAGCGGCTACAGCGGTATGGACCGGGTACTCCATAGCAACACGCACGGACGAGTCGGTCGAACCCATGACCCACGCCGAGATTGCCGGCCCCGCCGCCGTCAAGGCCAACGCCGACCAGCTTCCGGGGACCGTGGTGACACCCCACTTCGAGTGCGAGATCACACCAGGCAAGAACGTCCTTTGGTGCGCCACATTCCAGATCGCCTGGAACGAGCTGTACGATCTACTGGGCGGCCCCATCCAGGGGCCCGGCGCCCCCGAGATGGTGAGCATTCTCAACAAGCAGGCGGTGACACGCCGGGACCTGGACGAAATCAGCTACATAGCAGTCGCAGGCAAAACGACGAATGGTCCGGACGATATTCGTCAAAAGATCGCCCGCGAGCTGGATCGTAAGTTCAAGGGCGCCGCCAGCCCGGAACTGCTCTCTCAGTTGGACTCAGTATCGCCTGGGCTCTGGGTCACATACGCGTATCTGTTCAAGGACCTGCCATTCCAGTGGGCGTTTAGGCGGATGGGCGTGGGCCTGACATTTGCTGGTCGCGAGGTTGAGAACTTCGGTATATGGCAGTTCTTAGAGAGGCAGAGGAACGAAGCGAAGGCGGCGAGTCAGGTGCTTGTTTATGACTACAGTGAACTTTCGCCCTTTTCATGAGGGTTTATGCGGCCCTGGAGAGGGCTTCCAGAAGGATCTCGGTCTTTTTGTCATGTCCGAATCGTTTGCCGAACATCGATATTATTCGCTGGCTCCACAGGTGACGCCGAAGACTCG
>JAPLMX010000058.1 GCA_026386805.1 Phycisphaerae bacterium
GCGGTACTTGGTGATCCACACAAAATGGTACTTCAGATCAAATCGCGTATGGGCCGAGGTGCGATAGTGCTCCATCTGCCCAGTTTAACTGAAGTTTTCGCCTGAAGGCGAGGGTTTTACTCCCATCGTGGGACAATAAAAGCGTGTCCAAGGTGCCAGGACAAGTTTCGTACCATCAAAGGGGTCGAGATTCATAGGAAGGACGCCGATGAGGCTTATTCGGTTGAGAATTGCGAACTGCTTTGTAGGAAGTGTCATCAAGAAATGAGGTGATCGGGCCTGCTCCCTTGCCGCTAGACCTTATGCCACCAAGATGTGGTCAAGGCACAATCGGAGGGTGGCAGCGCTCTGTCTCGGCTGTTATAATACGTGTCTGCATTTGAAGGTGCTCACGGGCAAGACGTATGATTGAGAAGGCAGACGGGAACAAGACAGTTGCGGATCGTCGGCTCTTGGCCGAGTGCAAAGCGGTCATTCAGGAGGTGGCCCCCGATGCCAGTGTGATCCTCTACGGCTCTCAGGCCCGGGGCGATGCCCGGGAGGACTCCGATTACGACCTGCTGGTCCTCGTGGATGGCGAGGTGGATGCGCCGCTGGAGCGAGCCGTTGTGGGTGGACTCGTCCCCCTGGAGATCCGGACGGGCCAAGTCCTGACGGTACTGATTTACCGTCGGTCCCAATGGGATTCCACCCTATACCGCGCCATGCCGTTCCATAAGAACGTGACTCGAGAAGGCGTGCCGATATGACACCGGAAGGTGACACGGGCAAAACGCCGAGTGAGAGTGCCGTGGAGACGCGGTATCTGGTGATGCCGCAGCAGGCGAACCCGCAGGGGACCGCCTTTGGCGGCGCGATCGTCAGTTGGATCGACATGGTCGCGGCGATGGCGGGCCAGCGGCATTGCGGCCGGGAGGTGGTCACGGCGGAGATTGACACGCTGGTCTTCCGCCACCCGATCCGCATCGGCGACCAGGTCGTTCTGCGGGCCGCCGTCAACTACGTCAGCCGCTCATCGATGGAGGTCGGCGTCCAAGTGACGCGCGAAGACCCGTACAGCGGCGCGCAGATCGTCGCCACGACCGCGTATCTGACGCTGGTCGCCCTGGACGAGAACAAAAGGCCGACGCCCGTGCCGCCGCTGTTGCCGCAAACACAGGATGAGAGGCGACGATACGAAGAAGCCAAGGGCCGCATCCAGGCGCGGAAGGAAAGACTCAAGAACCTGCAAGACAGTGAGGAGACCAAAATTCGAAGCACGAAATCCGAAATCCGAAACAAATCCGAATGACAAAAGAAGGAAATCCAAAACATTACGACTTGGAGGATCGGACCTTTGCCTTCGCGCAGCGGGTGAGAGTTTTCGTTCGCGGTCTCAAGCGGACCATCTGCAATATCGAGGATGGCAGACAACTCGTCAAGGCGTCGGGGTCCGTAGGTGCCAACTACGTCGAAGCCAACGAGGCCCTGAGCAAGAAGGACTTCCGGATGCGGGTCAGAATCTCGCGCAAAGAGGTGAAAGAGAGCAGGTATTGGCTGAGGCTCCTGGACACGAGCGGGGACGACCGGCAAGAGCAGGAGAGGCAGTGGCTGATCGGGGAAGCCACGGAGCTGATGAACATCTTGGGGTCGATTCTGCGAAAGAGCGAATGATGTGTAGGGGCGACGGCGCCGCCCGTTTCGGTCATTGGGATTTCGTATTTTGAATTTGTTTCGGATTTCGTGCTTCGAATTTGTTCGAAGGAGGCCAACATGACGCTTCGACAAGCGACTGAGCTGTTATTGATATGGAGTGTCGTTGCTGCGCCCACCTTGGGGGCTGCGAACCAGCCAGCCCGCACCGACTGGTTCATGGACCAAGCCCTCGGCATGTTCGTCCACTGGAGTGTGGACTCGCAGTTGGGGTCGGTGATCAGCCACTCGATGGTGGGGGCGTCGCCGGAGTATCTCGACCGGTTCGTCAACGAGCTGCCTAAGACCTTCTATCCGCAGCGGTTCGATCCGGATGAATGGGCCCGACTGGCCCAGATCGCCGGCATGAAGTACGTCGTCTTCACGACGAAACACCACAGCGGTTTTTGCATGTTCGACACGAAGACCACCGACTTCGGCGTGATGCACACGCCTTATGGCCGGGACATCACGAGGCAGCTTTTCGACGCCCTGCGCAAGCAGGGGATTGCCGTCGGCGTGTATTTCTCGCCGGACGATTTCTGGATGCTCCGCCGGGAAGGCATCGAGATCGACCGGGGCCGGCCCGAGGTGCAGCCCGTCAACAACCCACGGCTCATGGCCCATGACCAGGCCCAGCTCCGCGAGCTGTTCACCAACTACGGGCCCATCGACGTGCTCTTCATCGACGGCGAGCCGAACGGCCTGCGCGAGCTGGCCTGGGAGCTACAGCCGAACTGCGTTATCACACGCGGAGCAATGCAGACGCCGGAACAGGACACGCCGGACAGGCCCATGCCCGGCCCGTGGGAAGCCTGCTACACGCTCGGCACCCAATGGCAATTCAAGCCCACCAACGAAGACTACAAGTCCGGCACGCAACTGATCGAGATGCTCATCGAGATCCGGGCCAAGGGTGGCAACCTCCTGCTGAACGTCGGCCCGCAGCCCGACGGCGTTATCCCGTTCGAGCAGGAGCGCCGCATCCGCGAGCTGGCCCTGTGGCTCTTCGTCAACGGCGAAGCGATCTACAGCATCCGACCCTGGCACATCATCCGCGAGGGCGATATTTGGTTCACGAAGGCCAAGGACGGCGACACGCTCTATGCGATCCTCACAAAGCTGCCCGACTGGGACACTTGGAAGAGGGGCCAGCGCAAAGACTTCACGCTCAAGAGCGTCCGCGCGACTGATCAGACTCAAGTCAGCGTCCTCGGCCACGCCGGCCGGATCTTGGAGTATCAAGCCAAGGTCAATCCCGAGCCGCGCTGGACCCAGGACGAGGCGGGCCTGCACGTCTCCATCATGCGGGCCCAGCGGATCTACAACGACTGGAAATGGCCCAACCCGGTCGTGTTGAAGATCAGCGACACTCAACCTGTGAAATGAGCCAACCGAACACAGGCAGGCACACGTGTATCTTGTCCTGATGTGCAATGCTCTCGGGTGGCAGCGTCAAGGGCGTAGCCCTTGGCGATAGCGACTTCTGTGCGCGTAGGACCATCGTCAAGGCCGAAGGCCTTCGGGGTGCCACCCCGGATCGTCGACAGGCCGGTTATCGCTTGGCGCGCGTCTCAGCGGCCGTGTGCTTGTGACCGGCCGCGAGCTCGCGGATGTCGTGGCGGTGGTGGCCTGAGGCTGCGTGTTTTTCGCGCAGCAGATCCCGCTTCTGGTAACATTGCTCCTGGAAGACCGCGATCTCGGCAGCGATGTTCGCGTTGGGCGAGTCGCCGAAGAACGCGTGGATGATCGGGAAGACCAGGTCGGGCTTGGTCTTGCGGAACTCCTTGACCATCGCCTCAATCTTGGCGGTCGCGACGCCTTCCTGCATGCACGTGAACGGGCCCACGTGGAAGATGCCGGAGATGTAGGCGTCGCCATGCGGGTGAATCATGTCGTGCATGAAGTAGTAGGCGATGCCCGTGCTCAGGGGCGATTCGCCCTCGATCGCGCCGTGGGTCTCGTGGGCGCGTTCCAGCGTTTCGATAATCTCCATCGGGTGGGGCAGGACGTGCCGGCCTGCGAGCACCTCGTGGAAGGGCTCGGCTAGCTTCTCGGCCACGTGCGCCATGTACGCGCCTTTGAGGATCGTATTGCCCAGCTTGCGCGCGGAGCGAATCGCCCGGCCGAAGTCGCGGTCCTTCCAGCCGAGGCTGGTGTCGCGTTTGGCGTTGCGCCGGTTCATCCGATTGACGTAGAGCAGCCAGTCGGTGACCGGGTCGCGCACGACCTCCAGCTTCGCATCCTCCAGCCGGTGGATGACGTAGTTGGTGTACGGATCATGCTGGCGCATGTAGATCTCGCCGATATAAAGAACCAGCGGGAATCGCTCGTGGTAACGGAGCTTGGCGGCTTGAAACGCGGAGACCGTCTCGCGGCCCCACTGCCGCAGGTTTTCCGTCTTGCCCCCGGACGCAAGAATCTGCCCCAGGATCTCCAGGCGTGCCTGCTTGAGGGCATCCATCCCGGGCTTATCTTCGGCATACGGGCGGAACCGGCGCAGGACATCCTCCAGCAGGTCGGCCGCATTGATGCCCTTGAAGAGGAGCTGCTGCATCTTGATCTTGCTGGAGGCACTCAAGCTGCCGGGCATGGGGATATCGATGTAATCGGCCTCGGAGGATGGACCCACCACGGGAACCTTCTCCAGGCCCTCGAGCTTCATGAAGTATTGCAGGACCTCGCTGTACTTGCCGAACCGGCACGGACCGCTCGACGTCGGGAGCATGACGAGATAATTGTTCTCGACGAACTCGCGCCCGGCCCGCTCGATCTCCTCCTGCAAGAAGCCGATGGCGTCGCCCACCACGCCCTTGAGCGGGTGGCAGACCTCGGTCGAGACGTGCTTGCGGGCGACCTCATAGCCGCGCGGCGTGTTCGTCGGCAGGACCCGGCCGTCGATGCCGAAGTATCTCAGGCCCGCGGCGCCGACGTGGCTGGCGTCGCCCATGTAGGGGATCAGCCACGTGCGCTTCTCCTGCGTATTGCCGGAGTGGATCTTGAGCTTCTCGATGTCCAGCCGGATGGGCCGGCTCTGGCTGACGACCCGCTCGTGGGCCTCCGTCCGCGTCACGAACGGGGCGTTGTTCGTCTGGGCGTCCGTCAGCAAGACGAGCAAGGGCTTGTTCACCGCTTGCTGGATCAGCTCTTCCTGGTAGATCTTCAGACTGTCCGGACCGCAGGCAAAGTTGACCATGCGGATCGCGAACAGGTTCGGATGGTTGGCCACGAAGAGGTTGGCCTGCAAGATCCGCACGCTCTGGTTCCAGAACTCGTTGGTCACGAATCCGTCGATGGGGATGTTCTGGAAACGATGCTCGAGGAATTGCTGCGGAATGTAGTCGAGGCCGCGCACCTGCGAGAACATCGCGCCCGAGCTGGAGCTGGCCTCCGGATCGAGAACAACGTAGTCCCGCCCGATGCCCACGTAAGCCCGGACGTCCTCTTGCTCGATGCGTGCCAGAAACTTGTCACCCTCGGCAAAAAGCTCTGCCTGGAACTGTTTCTCGGCCTTGTCCGCCGAAGCGATGGCGTCGCGCATCTGCTTTTCCGTGTAGGCGAAGCCCAGCCGGTCGAACTCCCGGCGGATCTCGCGTACGAGCAGGGGCAGGTCGCCGAAGTGCAGAATCGGGTTGATCTGGCGGTTCTTGTCGAGCGATAAGACGTCGTTAAGAATATAACCTTCCGTCTCGGTGTAGATGCAGTATTTCAGGTCCGGCGGGTCCGGCTTTCTCAGCTCGATGAAGCTCGGATTGAACAGGTACTCGATCCCGGAATGGTCGTTGAGGATCGCCGCGTGGCCGGTCGCGAGCTTGCGCGCGATGCAGAATTCCGTCCGCGAGTTGTCCACCCCGATCTTGGCGATCTCCTTGTCGCTCCGGGGCGACACCACTGGGTAGAACCCCAGCTTGCGGAACAGCGCCGCACTCCAGATGCCCTTGCTGCCCAGCGTGGCCATGCTGCGCTTGATGCCGACGGTCGGACCCTTGGCCTTGGCCGAGCCGACTTCGCTCAAGAGGCACCCCTGCTTCTGGAAATGCTTCTCGTAGATCTTATG
>JAPLMX010000026.1 GCA_026386805.1 Phycisphaerae bacterium
GACCGTGTTGACCGGCATGTTGGTGGCCTTGTCATAGCTGGAGGCCGTGGCCGTGATGCCCGTAATCGGATAGGCGTAGGTCTCGGTCGTAAAGCTCCAGACGTCGCCTTTGAAGACCGTTGTGCTCGGTGCGGCGTTGACCTCGTCCACGCGCCAGTAGTAGGTCTGGCCGTATTCCAGAGCCGTGGCCGGTTGGTACGACGTGCCGGTCTGGCCGGCGCTGACCGGGATTGTGATGGTGTTGACATCCGCGAAGCTGGTGCCCAGGTAGACGTTGTGCGTGTTGGCATACACGCCGGCCGTCCAGCCCAGTACGACGTCGCGCGCTACATCGGTGCCGGTATCCGCAGGACTCGGGTCCTTGGCCTTTCCCGCCACGACCACGCCGATCTGCACATTGTCGATGTGAATACTTCCGGTCGTGCCGGCGGCGGCATCACTGGAGATGAACAGGTTCCCGATGGTGGAGGTGAACACCGAGTTGGTGACCGTGCCGCACACCTTGCCGTTCAAGGTGACGGTGACCTCGGAACCCTTCAGTTCCAACGCGATGTTGTTGTACTGCCCGGTGATCGTAGCCGCATTATTGGGGAAAGCGACCCACCCGGCCGCCGGCCAGTTGCCGTCGAGGGAGTTGGCGTAGCTAAAGGAGCCGCCGGCAGGGGCGTAGGCTTCGACGTAGGCATTGCTTCCCGGCGGGCGGATCTGGAAGTGGAAGCCGAAGCCATTGTCATTCTTGAAGTCGCAGGAGACTTTGGTCTCCCCGACGATGGCCCGGGAGATGCCGCACCTCGTCCAGTCCGTGGCCTCGGTGCCGGCGACGAGGACCTCATTGTTGACAATGGTGGACGTGACGGTCCCATTCGTCGCAATCGTCCAGCCATTCCCTACCGCGCCATTGGCCCGGTTGAAGTCGTCCTTGAACGGTACTCCCCAGGCGTTGGCCGCCGAGAGCACGCAGACCAGCACAGTGAAACTCAGCCTCTTACTCATGGTGTGTTTTCCTTCCAAACCCTGTTCCTAAATTGATTCCTCCTCGGATATGATTACTTGCAGCCGAGGTTCTGCCGTATCTTCGTAGGTCACACAGGTGGGGGCCGGTAGCGTTCGGATACAGGCCCCCACGGTTTTTACTTGCCCGCCAGAGCGAAGACTTCGGCGGCGGTCAGGACGGTGTCGTACAGCCGCACGTCATCCAGGGCCCCATTGAACGGATTGTCGCCGCCGCTGTTGTCGCAGCCGAACTCGAAGGCACAGTCCGGATTGGTGCCGAATGTGAAGGCGCCGGAGCCGGTCTGGGCCCCATTGACGTAGAACCGGGCCGTCGTCTTATCGAACGTCACGGCGACATGCGTCCATTCGCCCACCTTCAAGGCCGGGGCGCCGGCCGAACCGGAGCCGTTACGTGTGAACGACAGCGCGCCGGTCGTCTGGTTGGCTTCGATCTGCCACATCATCTGGGCGGGGTCCCAGGTGTTCCGCTTGCCGATCAGGCCCTGCCACTCGGTGGTCAGGCCGTTCCACTTGGCCCAGAGAGACACCGAGAGCATGTCGGTCTTCTCCGAGGGGTTGAACGTCCCGAGATCCACGCCTTCGCCGGGGGCTCCGCTGAACAGCATCCCCGTGCCCAGGCCGGGGGCGCCCGTCACGTAGGTCGGGGCGCCGATCAGCGTGCCGTTGTGGCCGTTGCCGGAGACGTCATTGACGTTGTTCTCCAGCGTATACCGGGCCACCAGGCCGACCGGCACGATCGGTTTGCCGAACGAGATGTCATCGAGGTACAGCATGCCGGCAGCGCCCGCTTTCGGGCTGTTCTTGTCGCCGACGCCGAGCGTCAGCTTCTTGACCGCCGCCACGTTGATGCCCGCCAGGTCGCTCAGGGCGATCTTCCACTGCGTCCAAGCCGCGGTGGTGGTGGCCGACGGATTCGGATTGACCACCGTCTTGGTCTTGCCGGCCTTGTCTTCCACCGTCAGGTACAACGACGTCGCACCGTTGGTCGGCATCGCCTGACCGATGGCCAGTGCCTGCCAGGCGCCGGTGACCGTGCCGGTGGTGGAGACATTCGACATCTCCGCCGTGGTGGTCAGCGCCGCATTGTGGCTGGTCACGGCCAGACCGATGTAGACGCTGGTTCCCATGGTCACGGTCGTGTCCACGCCCTGCTGGGTCCAGGTCTTGCCATCCGCCGAGTACTCCGCCTTAAAGACGTTGCCTGTGCGGGTGATCCGGACCCAGTACGGCGCCGCCAGGCCGGCGGTGGCGCTGTTGGCGGAGGTGCCATTGGTCGTATCGCGCCACTGGAAGGACACCCCACTGCTTGAGCTCACCGCGATTGCCGCGTTCTTCGAGCCGGGATCAAGGGTTTCGCGGATCATAATCGCCCCCTTGGCCCAGACGTCGGTGGCGCCGATGCTGTCCACGCGGGCCGTGATCGAACCGTTGCCACTAAGCTGCTTGTAGGCAAAGCGGAACTGATCGCCGTTGTTCCAGATATCGGTGCCGCTGGCGCTCATGGTGAAGGTGTTGTTGCCGTTGTCCGCAAAGCCTGCACCCCGGCCCTGGAAGTACAACGCCACGGTGTCGGCGCCATTGGTCGTCCAGTTCTGGGACGCTTCGAAGGTGCGGGTGGCCTCAGAATAGTACGGCGCGTTGACGTTGTTGTACTCGAACGGCATAGCCTGCTTGCCGCCATGAACAATGGTTTGCTCGGCAAACGGGGCCTGCATGTTTCCGACAATCGAACCGCTCTTGCCATCGGTGTAGCCATCGATCCAGGAGTCATAGATGCGATTGTCGTCATCGTTGTAGCTCTCGAAGTCGTCGATGGCGGTGTATTCCTGGGTGGTGAACTTCCAGACTTCACCCGGATAGGTGGCGGCGCCGATCTCATCGACTTTCCAGTAGTAGGTGGTGCCGAAGTCGAGAGCGCCCGGATCAAAGCCGTGATCGGTCACGGTGTGGACCGAAGCGGTCCCGTTGGCCACGGCCGCCTTGTCCGTGCCAAGGTATACCTGCTGCGAGGCGGCATCACGTCCCGGCCGCCAATCCAGGCCGGCACGGATGCTCACGTCCTTCGCGGCGGCCGCGGGCTGCGGCGCTCGCGCCTGCACGGGGATATAGGAGAAGCGGACTTCGCTCAGGCCGGTTACAGGACTGATGCCGCCCCAGGTGCTGGTGATCGTCAGCTTGACGTACTGGGCCATGACGCCGCTGAAATTGACCGTCGTGTTGGCGGCATAGCCGGCCAAGCCGGGCGCCTGCGCGAACTCGGGCACATCGGTCAGGGCCGTCCAGGTCGTGCCGTCGGTGGAATACTCGATCGTGACGGTCTTGGCCCCGAAACCGATGAAGCTCTCAACCGTCCCGTTGGAGTTCCACACCTTCAAATCGGACAGTTGGTAGACCTTGTCGAACTGATATTGAATCCAGTTGGGCTGGAGGCCGGTGCTGAGCCACATCGTGGTCCCATCGGCGCCGTGCAGGTCGTTCTGGTCGAGGCCGGAGCCATTGACGGTGTTCTGGGCGCCCATGTTCGGCTGCGCGCTGGAGGCCGTGGCGGTCACGCTGGTGATCGGATAGGCAAACGGCTCGACGGTGAAGCTCCACACCTCGCCCTTGTGAACCGCAGTGCTGGGCGGGGCGTTGACTTCGTCCACGCGCCAGTAGTACGTCTGCCCGAACTCGAGCAGCAGGCCGGGGTCGTACGAGGTCGCGCTCTGGCCCGAGCTGGCCAGGACGCCGCGACCGTCCGTGCGGCTGGCCTCGCTGACGGCGTCGAAATCGGCGCCAAAGTAAACATCGTGGCTGGCGGCGGAGTCTCCGGCCGCCCAGGAAAGAACCACGTCGCGCGGCACATCGGTCGTCCCGGTGGCGGGCTGGGGCGCACTGGCGGAGGTGGTGTCCCCCGTCATGGCCTGCACGAGCGCGCCGGCGGTCAGCGCGGTGTCGTAGATTCGCACCTCATCAATGCTGCCGACGAAGGTTTCATCGTTGGTGGCGGACACGCAACCGATCGACACGACGGTGGCATCGGCGGTAGCCGCTCCCAAGGTGACACTCCCGCGGTCGGTTTCCTGGGCATTGACATACTGTACGGCGGTGCCGTTGTTCCAGGTCACGGCCACATGAGTCCATTCATTGGCATAGGGGACGAGCCTCGTATTACCCCACCACAAACCTGTACCACCTTGGGCCGTATCGCATCGAAACAAGAGATCGCCGGCTGGGTTGGTCTGCCAGAACCATTTGATCCCGGTGCCGGGATCCCAGCCCTCGCGTTTGCCGACGATGCCCTGCTGTGAGATGCCATTGCCCTGGCCCTGCCACTTGATCCAGGCCGCCAGTGTCATGGCATTGTTCTTGGCCGTGGGATTGAGGCCGGTGGTCACGATTCGTTCCCCGGCCGTGTCAAAACCTACGCCCGTGCCCTTGATACCGGTCACCCACTGCACGCCGCTACTGAGGGTACCGTTGTTGCCGTTGCCGGTAGCGTCGGTGGTCGCGGTGCCCTGGCCCTCATTGAAAGGGTAATAGGCGACCAGGTCCGCGAAAGCCCCGGCGGAAAGGGCAACAACCAGAAGAAGACTCAACAACCCTGCGTTGCGTACCATTTCTAATACCTCCATCAAATAGAACCTGAATCTTGTTGGTCCAAGGGCGAGAGGAACGGACAGCTCCCAGTTGGAGGGGTGACCAAGCTCCCGATGCGATGCTCCTCCACACGAAACCCATCACCAGTGACCGGCCTCTGTAACGCCCTATGACATGATTTGATGCTCGACGAAAACGCCGGGGCCTGTGCCCAGAGGCACAGGCCCCGGACCATCTGCTACACATGTTCCGCGCCGCCACTACGACCCGGCGCGCCTACTTCCCTGCCAGTGTGAGAATCTCCGCGGGGGTCAGGACCACGTCGTACAGCCGAACATCATCCAGCGCGCCGTTGAACGCGTTGCCGCCACCGGAGTTGTCGCAGCCGAACTCGATCGCGCAGTCGGGATTGGTGCCGAACACGAAGCCGCCGGAGCCGGTCTGGGTCCCGTTGACGTAGAACCGGGCCGTCGTCTTGTCAAACGTGACAGCGATGTGGGTCCATTCACCCACCTTCAGGATCGGGTTGCCACTGGCCGGATAGGAGCCGTTGCTGGAGAACGACAGCGTGCCCGTCGTCTGGCTGGCTTCGATCTGCCACATCATCTGGGCGGGGTCCCAGATGTTCCGCTTGCCGATCAGGCCCTGCCACTGGGTGCTCAGGCCGTTCCACTTGGCCCACAGAGAGACCGAGAGCATGTCGGTCTTCTCCGACGGGTTGAACGTCCCGAGATCGACGCCGTTGCCGGGCGTCCCGGGGAACAGCATCCCCGTGCCCAGGCCGGGGGCGCCCGTCACGTAGGTGGGGGCACCAATCACCGTGCCGTCATGGCCGTTGCCGGAGACGTCGTTGACGTTGTTCTCCAGCGTGTACCGGGCCACCAGGCCGACCGGTACGATAGGCTTACCGACCAGGATGTCGTCGATGTACAACGTGCCCGTGGCGCCGGATTTCGCCCCGGCGGGGTCGCCCACGCCGATCGTGAGCTTCTTCACGGCGGTTAGGCTGACGCCCGTCAGGTCGGTCAGGGCGATCGGCCACGCCGTCCAGACGCCCTGATTGACGGCCCCGGCATCCGGGTTGACGAGGGTCTTCTTCTTGCCGGCCTTGTCTTCCACCGTCACGTACAGCGGCGCTGCGCCATTGCTCTGTTGCGTCACGCCGATGGACTCGTTCTGCCAGTTGCCCGTGCCGGTGGTGGACACGTTCGAGATCTCCGCCGTGCTGTACGCGGCCCCGTTGTGGCTGGTCACGCACAGGCCGACGTAGACGTTGGCCACCATCGTCACGGTCTGATCCGTGCCGAGCGCCGTCCACGTCTTGCCGTCGGGGGAGGTCTCCGTCTTGAACGTATTGGTCGTGCGGGTGACGCGGACCCAGTACGGGGCTTTGACCGCCGTGCCGGTCCAGTCCGTGCTGGCGCTGGC
>JAPLMX010000094.1 GCA_026386805.1 Phycisphaerae bacterium
CAACCTCGGGGAGGTGGGGCAAGCGGTGGAGGATGGCATGGAGCGTGTGCAACAGAACGGACAACTCCTGTTCGGGTTCTTGGAGCACACCGGTCTTTTTTTTGAGTGACTTGTCACTGTATTATGCGAAATTCAGTAGGCGTAGTGGATGTCAACGTGACCGGTTCCGGTGATTATGTCGCCGGGCTGGTGGGGTGTAATGGCACCTGGTGGACTACTGCCAAGGGTGGTACTGTAACGCGCTGCTACAGCACCGGCGCAGTCCGTGGGAATTTCTATGTCGGTGGGCTGGTGGGGGAGAACGGCACCAACGGTACTGTGACCCACTGCTACAGCGCGAGTACCGTCGGAGGCAAAGTCAGCGTCGGCGGGCTCGTGGGGTCGAACACCTTGGGGTGGGTGGACACAGAGGAGCTCTTTGGCTCTGTCACCCAGTGTTACAGCACCGGTGCGGTCAGCGGCTCCGGTGGCGGGCTGGTGGGGAGCGGCTCCAGTGGCGTCTTACTTAGCGTTTGGGATATGAAGACCTCCGGTTTGTCGGTAAGCGCGGGCGGGGTGGGCTTGACCACCACCGAGATGATGGACCCCTTCATGCTGGGCCTCAACGGTTTTGCCAACGATCCGAACTGGGTCCTGGACCCTGGCCGGGACTATCCCCGTCTGGCGTGGGAGGGGACGCGCGGGCAGCTCATCCCCGCGCCTAAGATTGACTGGCTGGCGGGTCGGGGAACGGCGGAGGAGCCCTATCGCATCGACACCGCCGACCAACTGATCTTCTTGGGCCGGGCCAGTGCCCTCTGTGATAGGCATTTCGTCCTCGGTGCGGACATCAATCTGGACCCGAACTTGGCGAGCGGACGGGTCTTCCCACAGGCGGTCATTCCAACCCTCGCCGGGGTCTTTGAAGGCAACGGTCACGTGATTTCGCATCTGACAATCAAAGGCCCCTATGGTTCGGGGCTGTTTGGCCAATTGGCATCCCGGGCTGAGGTCAGGAATCTGGGGGTAGTAGATGTTAATGTGGCCGTGGAGTTCGGTGGCGGACTGGTGGGGCAGAACGATGGAGACGTGAGCCGCTGTTACAGCACCGGTGTGGTCAGCGGCTTCGCTGGCGGCCTGGTGGGGTTCAACAGCGGTGGTGTGACCGACTGCCACAGCACCGCTTCGGTCAGCGGCCTCGGTGGCGGGCTGGTGGGGTACAACTTGTTGGGCACTGTGACCCGGTGCTACAGCACCGGTGCGGTCGACGGTGCTGGTCTTGTCGGCGGGTTGGTGGGGTACAACGACCGGGGTACTGTGACCGAGTGCTACAGTACGGGCGCGGTCAGCGGGGAAGAATACGGCAATGTCGGGGGGCTCGTGGGATGGAACGACAGCGGTACCGTGACCAATTGCTACAGCACCGGCGCGGTCGATGGCAATGACTATGTCGGCGGCCTCGTGGGGCGCAACTACGGCAACGGCACTGTGACCCAGTGCCACAGCACCGGTGCGGTGGACGGCAATGATTATGTCGGCGGCCTGGTGGGATCGGGAAGCAACCTGACCGAGTGCTACAGCACGGGCACGGTCAGCGGCAACCAGTATGTCGGCGGGCTGGTGGGATCGGCAGGCAACCTGACCCGGTGCTATAGCACTAGTGCGGTCGATGGCAACGATTACGTCGGCGGGCTGGTGGGGGAGAACTGGGCTGGTACTGTGACCACCTGCTACAGCATCGGTGCCGTTACTGGTACCGGAGACTATGTCGGCGGCCTCGTGGGGCGCAACTACGGCACTGGCCATGTGACCCAGTGCTACAGCACCGGTGCCGTCAGCGGCAAGTCGAATGTCGGCGGGCTCGTGGGATGGAACGACAGCAGCGGTACTGTGACCAATTGCTACAGCGCTGGCGCGGTCAGCGGGAAGTCGTCTGTCGGCGGGCTGGTGGGAGGTGGATCGGAGTGGTTTGTGATCGCCTCTTTCTGGGACATCCAGACCTCAGGCCAAGCCAAGAGCGCGGGCGGCGTCGGCGAGACGACCGCCCAGATGCGCAACCTGAACACGTTCAGGGCGGCGGGGTGGAGTTTTGTTTGGGCTGAGCCTGAGGGTGGTGGCTATCCAATTCTCTGGTGGCAACTACCCCCGCTGCAGGGTCTGCCAGGATTCTCCGGCGGTACGGGAGAACCGAATGACCCTTACAGGATCTCAAGGCCAGAGGAATTGAGCAGCATTGGTGACGATCCAAGACTGATGCAATGCCACTTTAAGCTCGTCGCTGATCTGGACTTGAGAGGTTTTCAGTTCTATCCCATAGGTCGGGATCACGCGTATGGCGGTGTCTTCGATGGCAATGGCCACACGATCTCGCATCTGACGATCAACGGTGCGAGTTGTACGGGACTGTTTGGCTGCGTAGGATCCGGGGCCGAGGTCAAGGACCTGGGGGTGGTGGATGTCAACGCAACCTACTATGGCCGTTGCGACAACGACTGGGACACGGGTTGCGACCCCGTCGGTGCACTGGTGGCGTCCAACGGTGGTGCTGTGACCCAGTGCTATAGCACAGGGATGGTCACCAGCACCGGCGAGTCTGTCGGCGGGCTGGTGGGGTTCAACAGCGGTACTGTGATCCAGTGCTACAGCACGGGTACGGTCAGTGGCAATGATTATGTCGGTGGGCTGGTGGGGCGCAACAGGGGTACTGTGACCCGGTGCTACAGCACGGGTACGGTCACTGGCAAGGACTATGTCGGCGGGCTCGTGGGATCGGGGGGTTCTGTGACCCAATGCTACAGCACCGGGGCGGTCAGTGGAAACGCCGATGTCGGCGGGCTGGTGGGGTGTAATGGCACCTGGTGGACTACTGCCGAGGATGGCACTGTAACGCGCTGCTACAGCACCGGCACAGTCCGTGGGAATTCGTCTGTCGGCGGGCTGGTGGGGGAGAGCTTAGGCAGTGTGACCGAGTGCTACAGCACGGGCGCGGTCAGCGGCAGTGACTATGTCGCCGGGCTGGTGGGGTTCAACGAGGGTGATGTGCTCCAGTGCTACAGCACCGGTGCGGTCAGCGGCACCAAACATGTCGGCGGGCTGGTGGGAAGTGGAGGGGTGTGGAGTGTGACCGCCTCTTTCTGGGACATCCAGACCTCAGGCCAGGCCACCAGCGCCGGCGGCACCGGCAAGACGACAGCCCAGATGCAGACGGCCAAAACGTTCCTCGATGCCGGGTGGGACTTCGTGGGCGAAACGAAAAATGGCACGGCAGACATCTGGTGGATTCTGGAAGGCAAGGACTACCCGCGTCTGTGGTGGGAAGCGCGCAATTGATGATTGCAGCCGGGTGCGCGGGAATGACGGGGCAGAGGGCGGCGTGCAGATTCTCTCCGCCAGATGGATTTCGGTGGGGCAAGCCCCACCCTACAATCAGAATTGGAACTGGTCCTTGAGAGCGGCCCGGAGGTCGTAGACGGCGTTGAAGTCGTCGATGGAGTCGCTGGGCTGGGCGTTCATCCATTCGTGGTCGATCAGGGTGTAGACGATCTCGCCGAAGTCGCGTGTGACCTTGATGCCCCAGGAGCTCAGGACCAGCATCGCCAAGCGGCCGTACCGCTCGAGCGCCATTCTTCTGAGCCCCTCGCATAGGGTTTGGCCGCTGACGTGCCGCGGCTCCTTCGCGATGTTCTGCACCGTGTAGCCCAGACCTTCGTAGACGAACTTGAACGCCGCCGGGCTGTACCGCCCGGTCTCGCCGGCGATTTCTTCGATGCTCTTCTTCATCCGATCACTTCGCTCCTCGCACTGACGTGAACGGGCACCCTAGGTCATTGCGAGCGAAGCGAAGCAATCTCCCACGCTCAGAGTTGAGATTGCTTCGTCGCTTTGCTCCTCGCAATGACATGAATGAGGTCAGGAGACTTTCTGGCCTGGTTTGGCGCCGGGGTCCACCGTGAGCATGTAAATGTCCTTGCCACCGCTGCCCGAGGCGAGAATCATGCCTTCCGAGAGGCCCCACTTCATCTGGCGGGGCTTGAGATTCGCCAGGCAGACCACCATCTTGCCGACCAGGTCTTCGGGCTGGTAGGCCAGCGCAATGCCGGCCATGACGTTTTTCTGTACGCCGCCGAGGTCCAGGACGAGCCGCAGCAGCTTATTCGCCCCCGTGACCGGCTCGGCGGTGACGACCTGGGCCACCCGCAGGTCGATCTTGGCGAAATCATCGATCGTGCACTCGGGCTTGAACGGCTCGGGCCCCTCGGGCGGTGGCGTCGCCCCGGCGGGTGGCGGTGTCACGACCGGCTTGGGGGCCTGACTTTCTTTGCTTTCCTCAACCATGGCAGTTACCTGCTCCTCGTCAATTCTCTCGAACAATCGTTCAAAGGTGCCAATCGGGTGGTTCTCCAACGTCTTCTCGACATCGGAGAAACTCAGCTCCTCTACCTTGAGGAACTTTTCGACCTTCTGCGCAAATTGCGGCAGGATCGGTTTGAGATAGATGGTCAATATTCTGACGGCATTGAGCACCGCCGTCAACGTCGTCCGCGTTTTTTCGCGGTCGGTTTTGATGGTCGTCCACGGCTGGTTCTGCTCGACGTAGCGATTGGCCTCATCGGCCAAGGCGCTGATCGTCCGCACGGCCGCGGCGTAATCCAGCCCCTCATAGTCCCGGATGATCTGCTCCTTCGCGTCAGTCAGCCGGCGGATGAGTTGCCGGCCTTCGTCGTCGAGGGCACCGAGCCGGCCGTCGAGCTGCCGGGTGAGCATGGGACCCGAGCGGGACGCCAGATTGGCGTACTTGCCGACCAGGTCCGCGTTTGTCCTGCCGATGAAGTCCGCGATCCCCAGGTCGATGTCCTCGACTAGGTCCGTCAGCTTGCTCGCGTAATAGTAGCGGAGAAACTCCGGGTCGAGGTGCTGGGCGTAGGTGCTCGCCTTGATGAAGGTCCCGCGGGACTTGCTCATCTTTTCGCCGTTGATGGTGAGAAAGCCGTGCACGAAGAGTTTATTGGCGGTCTTGAGCCCCGCGCCGAGGAGCATCGCCGGCCAGAACAGGGCATGAAAGTACATGATGTCCTTGCCGATGAAGTGGTACAGCTCGTTCGCCGGGCTGTTCCAGAGCTCGTCGAAGTCGAGCCCGTTCCGGTCGCAGTAGTTCTTGGCGGAAGCCATGTAGCCGATCGGGGCGTCGAGCCAGACGTAGAAGTACTTGTTCTCCTCGCCCGGGATCTTGAAGCCGAAGTACGGCCCATCGCGGGAGATGTCCCAATCCTTCAGCCCCGCCTGGAACCATTCGTCGAGCTTGTTCGTCACGGACTTTTGCGTGTACCCGGCCGCCATCAAGGCCCGCAGCGGCTTCTCATAGTCGGACAGCTTGAAGAAGTAGTGCTCCGACATCCGAAAGACCGGGGGCGTCCCGCAGACGGCGCAACGCGGATTGATCAGGTCGGTGGTCCGATAGGTCGCCCCGCAGACCTCGCAGGAGTCCCCGTACTGGTCCGCCGCCCCGCAACGGGGGCAGGTGCCGCGCACGTACCGGTCGGGCAGCGGCATCTGGTCCTTCTCGCAGTAGGTCTGCTCGACCTCGCGCCGGACGATCGAGCCGGCCTGGTTGAGCCGCCCGAAGATCAGCTCGCTGAACGTCTTGTTCTCCGGCGAATGCGTCGTGTAGTAATTGTCGAACCGGACGTGGAAGCGGTCGAAGTCCGCCGCGTGCTCCGTGTGGACCCGCTCAATGAGCTGCTCGGGCTGGATGCCGGCGGTGCGGGCGCTGATCATGATCGGGGTGCCGTGCGTGTCGTCGGCGCAGAAATAGTAGCAGCGGTGGCCGCACATCCGCTGGAAGCGGACCCAGATATCGGTCTGCACGTACTCCACGAGGTGTCCGATGTGGATGGGTCCGTTGGCGTAGGGCAGAGCTGACGTGACGACGATCGTGCGCGGCATGGCGGTTCCTTACTGTTGGTTCTGGTCGTCGGCCTCTTCCGGCGACTCGCGGGTGGCCGGCGGCTCCTCCCGGGGCGGCTCGCTGCCCGTGGGGGGCTCGTCCTGACGCGACTCGTCCTGGGGCGGCTTGCGGCCGGCGGGCGGTTCCTCCTGAGGCGGCCTCTTTCGGGGCGCCGAGGGAGGCAACAGCGTGATTTCGTCCAGAGGAAGGGCCGCTTTCTCGCCGTTGGCGTACTCGACGATCACGAGCTGGGTCAGGATCTGGGTGTCGAAGACCTTGCCCTCGCCTTGTTTGGTCTGGACCAGGACGCCTCTTCTCGGCAGGTTCTGTTTCAGGTGCGTGTAGGTCTCGTCCTCGTACCGCAGGCAGCACTTGAGCCGGCCGCAGTAGCCGGAGATCTTCGAAGGATCGAGCGTGGCCTTCTGCATCTTGGCCATGCGCATGTTGACGGGCTTGAGCAGTTGGAGGAACTGGAGACAGCAGCACTCCCGCCCGCAGCTCTCGACGTCGCCCAGCAGCTTGGCCTCATCGCGCGAGCCGATCTGACGCATCTCGATGCGGGTCTGGTATTCCTGGGCGAGCCGGCGGACCAACTCGCGGAAATCGACGCGGCCCTCCGCCATGAAGTAGAAGACGATGCGCTCGCCGCCGAAGATGTGCTCGGCGTCGATGATCTTCATACGCAGGTTCAGGTCTTTGGCGACGTGTTCGCAGCAGGCGATCTCCTCTTGGGTGATCTTCTGCAGGTGCTGCTCTTCGCTGATGTCGTCGGGCGTGGCCAGCCGCACCACTTTGCCGACGCACTCGGTGCTGAAGGTGATCTCGCTATTGACGTAGTAGCTGCTGATCTGATCTTCCGCCAAGCGGAATCGGCCGTCTTTATACGAGCTCAATTGACCGACCAAGTGGCCGAGTTCGAGGCCCTTTTCCGTCTTGACGACGATGCGGGTCGGCGTCCGCGGGATCTGGGCCTCGTTGTGCTCGAACAGGCCAAGACTGTTCATGCGACCGTAGCGGACCAGCACGAATTTCCTCTTGACCGGTTTTGGTTTTGCCGGTGTCGGTGCCGGTGTTGGTGTTGCTTCCGTCATTTTCGATTATCCCAATAGGGTCATCCCGCCCTGCGAGATAAGCCCTGATGAATCCGGGCGTACAGGCCTAATACCGCGTTTCAGAAATCGAGCGGTTGTAGATTGCACGGTATCAGCACGGAGCGGCCATTATAGTGGACCGGGCCAGGCGTAACAAGAGCCGCTCGAAAATTAGCCGTTCGTTGACGTTGTCTTCGAGCCAGCGAAGCATTTCATAGCCGTCGCTGATCGCCTCCATCGCCTGCTCGGGGTCGAGACGATGTGCCAGTTTGGCGATTTGCTCCGCCTGGTCCGCATTGATGAGCGGCCGGTCGGCGGCCACATGAACGATCGTCACGTCCCGAAGGGCGGCCAAGATGATCTGGATCAGCGTCTTGTCGGCCCGGCGGGTCAGGTCGCTCTTGCTCGTCGCTTCGTCGAGGTTTGCCCAACCCGTGGCGATTTGCTTGGCGTTCTCCAGGACCCGCTCGGCCAAGGCCAAGGCATCAATCATCTTGTAGTCGGCCAAAGACGTGACGATACCCCTCTTGATCTCGAAGAGTCCCGCGCCGTCGAGCTCCAGGCGGGCCCACTGACAGGCCAATCCCAGGCTGCCTTGGGCCAGCCGGGCAAAAAACGCGGCCTCCTTCGCGCCCAGTCCCATCGTGGCCAGTTGCGGAACGATGCGGGCGTCATCGACCGGCCCGAATCGGATGATCTGGCAGCGCGACCTCGTCGTGGGCAGAAGCTGCTCCAGCCGGGTGCACAGCAGGATGATCGTGCAGTGCGGCGGCGGCTCCTCCAGCACTTTCAGCAGGGCATTCTGCGAGTTGGCGTTGAGCTTCTCGGCCTCGCTCAGGACGAAGACTCGCCTGGGCGAGAGGGTCGGCCGGATCGCCACCTGCTCGATCAGGAACTCGCGGATCACGTCGATTGGCAGGTCGATCGGGGTTTTCTTGCCCTTGCCTTCCTTCGTGTACTCCAAAAGCTCCTTGTAGACGTGGGCATACTCGGGATGGGAATTCGCCTCCAGCAGCGTGCACGACTCACACGAGCCGCAACTATCGGCGAACGGTCCGGAGGGGCCTTGCTTCGTCTGAGGACTGCGGCACAGCAGGAGCTTGGCCCACTGGCGGGCGGTCTTGTACTTGCCCACGCCCTCGGGCCCGGCGAAAATGTACGCATGGGCCGGCCGGTCCACAGCGAGTCCCCGCTGCAAAATCCCGATGGCTCGATCCTGGCAGAAAATATCTCTAAGCGACATACAACAACTTCTGTACGACCTTCACGACTTCTTGGTGCACAGCCTCTGCGCTGCCGGTGGCGTCCACGACGACGAAATCCGGCCGGCCCTGTGCCAGTCTCAAAAACCCCTCGCGGACCCGGCTGTGATAGTTGTCTCCCTTTCGCTCGATCCGGTCCAGCTCGCGATGGAGCCGCTGGGCGGCCGTCTTCAGGTCCACATCGAGGATGATGGTCAAATCCGGCCAGACCCGTTCCAGCGAGTCGCGGGCGACCCCGATCACCTTCTCCATACCGAAACCGCCAGCGTACCCTTGATAGGCACAGGTGCTCGACAACCAGCGGTCCACCACCACACATTTGCCCTCCTTCAACGCTGGGGCAATGGCCTCTGCCCAGAGTTGGACCCGGGCCGCCATATACAACAGGACCTCTGCTGACGTAGTCATAGCCTCATGGGCGGTGCTCAGTAGTATCTCGCGAATCTTCTCACCGATCACTGTCGCCCCGGGATCGCGAAAGTCTGCTGTTGGGAAGCGCTGACGACGAAGCCAATCAGCAAGAAGGTGAGCCTGTGTACTCTTCCCAGAACCATCTGGCCCATCAACAACCAAGAACATGCTTCTTACCTCTCGTGCTGAGATTCCCACTTCGGGTTTACCTCCGTACCAGCAGTGCCAACCTTCCTATAGGGCCTATGTGCTCCGAGAAAAGAACCAAGGAGCAACCATCAAGAAAAGACCTGCTACCATATTCTCGCGATATCCCGGGAGCAATAGAAATGTTACGCAAGTTGCCAACCCTAATAGACTCAGACCAAACTTCAGCCACCCGTAAGGAATCAGCGTGGTAGATAATAGGGGGTACTCAGGCCAAGATACTGTGGGAAGGATCTCCTTTTCAAAACAGGAAAGGTACTCAACTGCCTGAGCGGTAGCCCACATAACGAGCTCATCATTTGAAGGACCCCACCCCCCAGCAAACTGTTGTTCGAGTACTGCCCTTGCTGCAAAGAAGGCGACGCTCTTATCATGAAGCATTACGGACAGATGTCCCAACGCCGGAGGAACGAAATGCTGGATGCGTAGCCGATGATATTTCAGACCAGATGGATCGGAGAGTTCTCGTGCTACCTCAATCTCCTCATATACGTAGCTGAGTCCTCTCGCCTGTATGAGCGCACTCTTCAATTCAGACCCAAACTGATTTAAAAGACCCTCTCTGCTCAACCCACAGTAGGTTAGTATCTGGTAAGCATAAATAGTGTGGATAGGACTATCAACGTTGGCGCTTGGCGTCTTCCCCCAGATTCCGGTAGACGTCCGAGAGCTTAGCACCCACTTGCTTATCTCGTTCTTTCGGTCTAACCTTCCGCATGTCCAGAGGCACTTTGTCACAATGTAGGTGGTGTATATGTGTGGCTTCTCAGTCGAGGAGGGAGTAGAATTATAGTGACCGTCGCGGTAACAAGAGCTGACAAACTCTACCGCCCGATTTACCATATCATCCGTAGCCGCTTTGACAGAGAACAGATCGAGAAGAACACCTGCAGTTGCCTCTGCAGAGAAGAAGTCAGAAGCCTCCCATGCACCATCCCTCTGTTGCGCGATGAGCCATTCAAGTGCACCTTGACACTTCGTACTATTCTCATGTGAGCTTGGTCCCAACGATAACAGAGAACGAACGCCCGCGCTCGTCGCACCCCATTCCGTGATGCGTTTCTTGCCTTCTGTGACCGGAAAACCGAACTGACGCCCTCCCGCCTCCTCCGGTATAAATATCAAGTTTCGCTCGAAAAAGTGCTTTGCCTCAAGCAGTGATCGTGCTATGCGCCTATGTAACGCGTTCTTGGACATTGCTCATGCTCCCAATCTGCTCTTCGAGAGTGTTACCAGGCAAATCAGTGTTGCACATGATATTAAGAAGGGTGCCCTCATCGAGGATACTCCCCATTGCTTTATAGAATGTCCGTTCAGGTACGTAGATTTGTGCATCAGGCCCGACAATGAGATAATTCCCAGCTGAAGCCGCTGAGAGATACCTTATCGCACACTTAGTCGTATCCCGATTCTGAAAATCTTTCATTTTCTGAACAATCATATCTGAAGGAACTGAGGAATTCTGCCAATCGCCGCCCCCGCCGCGAGGCGCGTACTGGAATAGCTTCCAAATGATTCTGGGCTGGTCCTCCAATATGCGTAGAATAAACTCGAGGTACTCACAGTTGTCTGCAGTCACAAGCGTGTTGACTTTCAATGTGAACGGTAGATCGCTTCGTTTGTACTCATCTATGAGCGACGTCACCTTACGAAAATGACCTGGGCACCTTATTCTATCATTAAGTTCGGCAATATGACCATCCAACGGCACGGAAAGAAGCGACAATTCGTTCAATTCCGGTTCATGCAAACTCGGGAGAAGAAAGCCGTTAGTTGACAGGAAGCACATGAAGCCGCCCTTTCTCACGAGGTGGATAAAGGACGTCCAATCAGGATGTACGAGCGGTTCTCCGCCGCTTAGGTTTATGCATCTACATCCCAGCGATTTCAACTTTGGCAAACTCTCTGTAAACAGACTGATAGGTAAATCAGTCTGGCCCGAGCCTACCTTAAAACAGCCACGACAGTTGAGGTTACATCTAGTCGTCACACTGTATACGATGTATTCATAAGGAATCATGAACATGTCTCTTCTTGATGTATGGAGAAGACTCCGCCGCCTGGACTATTGGGGTCAGTGCTTTCTCGTACCGGAAGGTATACGGCTCATCCAGCACAATGAACCGCCCGGCAAAACCGTCCTGCAAACGAGCATTTTCCAAATCAATTGGTCCTTTCCGCCTGTTCACGCGCCTCCTTCAGTAGACGAGTCAGCATGTTCTCAACGCCAAGTGGCCCCGCCCACCTGCGAAGATACTCCAAATCCAGATCCCTCCATTGGGCGATGGCTACTCCCAACGCATCCGAATACTGTACGTCGGATTCGCGTCCTTTCATCCATTCGAGCTTACTGAGAATGATGTCCTCCGGGGAGACGACCCAGAGCATCCGGCCCATCGCATTGATTTGACGGCGGCGCTCGAACTCCTGACGACTGAAGGGCCTGTCTTTGCAGAGGATGAGGTCCGCCTTCCAGCCGCCCGCAAGATCAACGATGTTGAACATGCGGCGACAGCGGAACGCATCCCATGCAGCATCCCGGCTCACGTAATAGTCTTGCCCCAAGAGAGCAAGGAAAGAGCCGAGCTGATCCTCTGTCGGATCGATCACCACATCCGCGTCCTGAGTCGCCCGGGGACGGCCGTGAAGGCTGCTACCCATAGAGCCTGCCACCATGTATGGTATTCCGGCCTTGTCCAGAAGTCTTACGAGTCGTTCGAGGAATTCTCTCTGGGTGGTCATGGCTCAGCCGGTTCCTTCCCATAGGCACGTCGGAACAGGTCATCGCCGATCATCAGCCGTATGACTCCTCGTTCGACGGTCCGGTCATCCCAGTGCGGATGGCGATGCCGCACACCCGCCTCGACGAGGGAACGCAAATTATCGCTGAGCTCGAAGGTCATCGCCGCCCGGCCCTCGATGCCCAAGCGGCGCAGGACCTCAAGCTGCCGCAGGAAGGCGTCGCGCGTCGTGTCTCTCGGGATGCCTTCTACTTCAGTCAAGAGCGGCTCCAGGTGTGGACGGACTCCGTGGTCTCGGGGCTTTCCCCGGCCGAGCCTTCTTCGCCGGCCGGCTCGAAGTACAACTGGAAATGGGCCCGGGAGAACTTGATGCCGAGCATCTGCTCCAACTCGTCCGCCTGGACGACGGAGGTCGCGGTGAACGAGTAAACCTCGCCTTCCTCCAGGGAGCGGGTCTCGATGATCTTACCGGTCCGCTCCTCGATGAGGTAGACTGTCCCTCGCTCCGGCGTCCTCCATTCGATCATCATGCCGCCGCCGACCAGCCGCGGCGAATGGGGCAGGCGGACGGCGGCGGACCGCCCGCTCGACTGGCAGCCGCCGACCAGCAGGACCCCGCCCAACAGACTCATGACAATGACGGGCACAATCACATGCGGATGATTCATCTTGTTCATCGGACTGACCTCCTCGTGAATGATGGTTTCTACTGGAGTTTTGCAAAATGGAGATTAGGCCTATATTCTTCAAGGAAATCTCCTTCTTCGATTTCACTTTGCCAAGGCGAAGTTCTCGTCGCCGACGGCCTGGCGCATCTTGCGGCAGAACTCCACGTCCGGATTGACGAACAGGGTCCGGTCCGCCGTGGCGTGGACCTTGCCTCTGTTCGTTACGATCACCACCGACAACGGCCGGCTGCCCTTGTGATATTGGCAGATGCTGCGAATCTGCATTACTTTCTCCTGGGTCACCTCCCGGGCGTCCAGCTTGATGCGGACCCCTTTCGCCAGCTTCTCCCGGGCTTTCTCGATCGGGATCATCTCGGCGGCGATGATGTTCGGCCTCTCCCGGCGGTAGTCGGCCTTGCCCTTGACGAAGACCACGGTGTCCTCGATCAGCAGGGGGGCCAGCTCGCTGAGCGTATCGGGGAACAGGACGACTTCGATCTGGCCCTGGAGGTCCTCCAGGGTGAAGACCGCCATCTTCGAACCGGCGTTGCGGCCCGTCTTGGTCAGGTTGTACCGGATCTTGGTGATCATTCCGCCAAGGGTGACCAGCTTTTCGCCGCCGCCGTTGCCGTTGCCCTGGCCGTTGCTTTGTCCATTGCCCTGACTGCTGCTCTGGGCCAACTGAGCGGTATTCGTGGTCGAGTAGTCGTTGATCGCCTCGGCGTGCTGGCTCAGCGGGTTGCTCGTGACGTAGAACCCGAGCACCTGCTTCTCGAAGGCGAGCATCTGCAACTCCGGCCAGGGCGGCACGTTCGGAAGCTGCTTTTGGTCCTCCGCGTAGTCTGTCTCCTTGGTTACCTGCCCGAAGAAGTTCATCTGGCCGCTGATTTTGTCTGCTTGGAGACTGGCGCCGACTTCCATCGCCCGTTCCAGGGCGGTGATCATCTGGTGGCGGTTGCCGCCGAGCCGGTCAAAGGCCCCGCCCTTGATCAGGGCCTCGATCACTTGCTTGTTGACGGCCCGCAGGTCCACGTTTTCGCAGAAGTGAAAGAGACTGCGGAACCGCTCGACGCGCTGGCGGGCCGCGATCATGTGCTCGACCGCCTTCTCGCCCACTCCTTTGACCGCCGCCAGCCCAAAGCGAATCACGCCCTTATCGCCCTGACCGGTCTCCTTATACAGCGGCGTGAAATCGACGTCGCTGTCGTTGATGTCGGGCGCCATCACCTCGACGCCCATCCCCTGGCATTCGGCGATGTACTCGACGATCTTCTCCGTGTCGCCCATTTCGTAGGTCAAGAGGGCCGCCATGAACTCGACGGGCCAATGCGCTTTCATGTAGGCCGTCTGGTAGGCGATAAACGCATAGCGCGTCGAGTGGCTCTTGTTGAAGCCGTAGCCGGCGAACCGCTCGATCAGCTCGAAAATCTGCTCGGCCTCCTCCTTGCGCAGTCCCTTGCTGACGCAGCCGGCGAGGAAACGCTCCTTCTCCTTCTGAATGATACTGACCTTCTTCTTGCTGATGGCCTTGATGAGCGTATAGGCGTCGCGCAGCGGGATGTCACCCAGGCGGTTGCAAATCCGCATAACTTGCTCTTGATATATCATAATTCCGTAGGTCTCTTGGAGCACCTCGGTCATGATCGGATGCGGGAGGGACCACTTGGCGCCGTGCTTGCGGTCGATGTAGTCCGGGATCAGGATCATCGGGCCGGGCCGGTACAGGGCGTTGGCGGCGATCAGGTCCTCGATGCGGTCCGGCTTCATCTTCATCAGCAGGTTCTGCATCCCCCCCGATTCGAACTGGAAGACGCCCTTCGTCTTGCCGTCCGCGAAGATCTTGAAGGTCTTGGGGTCGGTGATGTCGAGCTTCTCCAAGTCGAGGTCCACGCCGTGCTTTTGCTTGACCAACTGGCGGGCGCGCTCCAGGACGCTGAGCGTCTTGAGGCCCAAAAAGTCCATTTTGAGCAGGCCCACCTTCTCGACGATGGGGCCTTCATACTGGGTGATGATGTCGTCCGAATCCGAGGCCTTGTAGAGCGGCACGAAGTTCGTCAGCGGCTCATCCGCGATGACCACGCCCGCCGCGTGCACCGAGGCGTGCCGGGCGAGGCCTTCGAGCTTACGGCCGATGTCGATCACCTTGCGGGTCAGCTCGTTCTCATCGTATGCTTTCTTGAGCTCCGGCTCGGTCTCCAGGGCCTTGTCGAGCGTCATGTCGAGCGAGAAGGGCACGAGCTTGGCGAGCCGGTCCGCCTCGGCCAGCGGCACGGCGAGGACGCGGCAGACGTCCCGGATCACGGCCTTGGCCTTCATCGTCCCAAAGGTGATGATCTGGGCGACCTGGCCGTACTTCGTCCGCACGTAGTCGATGATCTCCTGCCGGTGAACCTGGCACATGTCGATATCGATATCGGGCATCTCGTTGCGGGCCGGGTCCATGAACCGCTCGAACAGCAGGTCATACCGAATCGGGTCCACGTCGCACAGGCCCAGGCAATAGCCGACGAGCGTGCCGACGCCGCTGCCCCTGGCCCCCAGGGGGATGTGGTGCGCGCGGGCATGATTGCAGAAGTCCCAGACGATCAGAAAGTAGCTCGCGAAGCCCTTGGATTGGATCACCTGGAGCTCGCGGTCCATCCGCTCCTTGATCTGGGGCGTCATTTCGCCGTAGCGGTTCTTGATGCCGGCCAGGCACAGGCGGGCGAGATAGTCCTCGGGCGTCGAGCCGTCGGGCGGCGCAAAGCGGGGCGCGTGCCGCGTGTGCAGGTCGATCTCGACGTTGCACCGCTCGGCGATGGCGAGCGTGTTGTCACAGGCCTGGAGGGCCTCGGGAAAGAGCTTGCGCATCTCGGCGTCGCTCTTGAGGTACACGTCCGGCGGATAGATCAGGCGGTCCGGATCGTCGGCATGCTTACCCGTGCTGATGGCGCAGAGGCAGTTGTGGGCCTCATAGTCGTCCGCGCTGAGAAAGTGCACGTCGTTCGTCGCAATGAGGCCGACGCCGAGCTGGTTCGCCAGGTCGATCAGACCTTCACAGACGTGCGGGTCATCGTTCTGATGACGCTGCAGCTCAATGAAGAACCGCTCCGGGCCGAAGATCTTGAGAAAGCTCTCCGCCGCCCGCCGCGCCGCTTTCATGTCGCCGCTGGCGACTGCGGCCGTGACCTCCCCCTTGAGACACGCCGTGGCGCAGATGATCCCCTCGTGGCACTCGGCCAGGACCTCCTTGTCGATGCGAGGCCGGTAGTAGAACCCGTCGATGTAGCCGGTGCTGGCGAGCTTGAGCAGGTTCCGGTAGCCTGCGTTGTTCTCGGCCAGCAGAATCAGGTGGTACGCGGCGTCGGAGATGGACGTCTTGGTCCGGTCGAAGCGGCTGCCCGGGGCGATATAGGCCTCGATGCCGATGATGGGCTTGATCTCGGCCGCCTTGGCCTTGGTGTAGAATTCGACCGCCCCGAACATGTTGCCATGATCGGTCACGGCCACCGCATTCATGCCCAGCGTCTTGCACCGCTCGAGCAGCCCCTCAAACGTAACGGCCCCATCGAGCAACGAATACTGGCTGTGCAGGTGAAGATGGATAAATCCTTTACCCGACATAAGTTGCTGAATCCTTTGCCCAATGGCCTTTCAATTTATCATCACTGGGTGTTACACCTATTCAAGCCGACGCCGGGCCTCAATAGCCCGTTGCGTAGTCACGATCTCCTGTCGCAGCGTTTCGGGATCGGGAAGGACCGTCAAGTAGTGGGATGCGAAGACCTTGGCCTTGATCCCGCCCATGGCGTAGTGCACCACGGTGTCATTCTTGGCGCTGCACAGGATTAGCCCGACCGGGTCATTTTCGCCCGGTTCCATCATGTGCTCTCGCGTATAGTTGAGATACAGATTCATCTGACCCGCGTCGGCGTGGGTGAACTTGCCGATCTTCAGGTCGATCACCACCACACACCGGAGCCGCCGATGGAACAATAGGAGGTCGATACGATACCACTCGTCGCCGACCCGAATTCGCTTCTGTCGGGCGACGAAGGTGAATCCCGCCCCCAGTTCCAGGAGGAACGTCTCCAGATGCCGAACCAGCGCCTCCTCCAATTCGCTCTCGCTGTACTCATCCTTCAGGTTTAGGAACTCCAGCAGATACGGGTCGCGCACCTCGTCTTGCAGGGAGACGGCGTCCTCCGGCCGAGCCACCTGGCCGCGACCCATCATGGCCGCCGGCCTTTTCGAGTGCGCTGTCCGCTCATAGAACTGCGTGCTGATCTGCCGGTCGAGTTGACGCACGGACCAGCCGCCTCGGATGGCTTCTGACTCGTAGAAAGCGCGGGCCTGCAGCTTATCGACGGACATCAGCCGGACGTAATGTGACCAAGAAAGTGGGAATGTCCCCGCCGGCAACATTGAGGCGAATTGCGCAGACGCTGTCTGCGCAATTGTAGATTCTCCAGACGGTGTCTGGAATTTCGGAGGGTTCAATTCGCTCGACAGCGTCGAGCAAATGACCCTGGCCTCGAATTTTGCAGACGGTGTCTGCAAAATCTCCCACCCTTGGTAGAACAGCCGCATCTGATATAAGTTGCGCCACGAGAACCCACGGCCATACTGCTTGGTAAGGTCCTCCCCCAGGCGGACCAGCAATTCCCTTCCGTACTCTGCTCGCTGCTTGCCCCCTTGCTCGTGCTCCACGATTCGCCGTCCAATTTGCCAGTAAGCGGACGTCAGGACGGCGTTGAGGGACCGAGCGGCCGTGCGCCGGGCCTGCTCCAGAAGACCGGATATGTCCGCCAGAAGCCGGCCGTATTGGCGGTGCAGGTGAAGGTGTGTAAATCCTTTATCGGGCATAACTTACGAAATCCTAACATGGCCCTTGAATCGTCACTATGATAGGCTATGAGAGCATCAGTGTCAAGCATGTTCCACCGTAGCCGTTCACGAATTTCAGTCAACGCAACAGTGAGGGAGCGGCTTCTTGTCGAAAATGGGCGTTGAGGGCGTGGCAGAAGAATTCGAAGACGCGGCGACTCTGTTGGCGGCAGGTGGCGATCACCGTCCAGACGCGT
>JAPLMX010000112.1 GCA_026386805.1 Phycisphaerae bacterium
GCTTTCGGCGGTTCTCCAACTCGTCGAAGTCCCTTCGTGTTCGTCCTTTTCTGTCCATGCGGACAGCCTACGAGAACGAAACGCTGGTGTCAATATATTATGCGAAAAATCTGTCACTATATTATGCGAAATTCAGTAGCAGCAGCCATTACCGCAATTGCCATCAGCAACTAAGCCTTTGAAGATTTCAGCCAGGGACGCTCCAGGAAGCTTACCGGAAACACCATGCCCTAGAACTTCCCTGAGAAATGCGATCTTCATCTCAACGGCCCTAGTGAACTCTTTTGCAGCTCCCTCATCTATCACTATATAAGGGTTTGCGGCTGCTATTGTTTTTTCTCTCTCGATAGCCATTGTCTGCGTCTCCTTAATCTAAATGATTTGGCCAGTGCTTTATCTCAAAGAAAGGATCTCCACCGACTCTAAAAGATACTTTCTTCACATTTCATTTCATAAGCATCACCTCCTTATTTCTCTGCGAAGCAAAATGGTCGCCTAACAATGATTATACAATCTGTATAAGAAGTTCAGGCCTCTCCTTGTCTTTTCTCGTAGTGTCATTCCTATGAACCATTTACCAGATTCTTCCCTGTCAAGCACTGGCGGTTTATGCAGCCTTATAAATCCGGTCAAAGCCCATTAACCGGGCTGCGGACGGCGTGGCCTCCTTTGTTCAATACATGGATATAGATCATGGTCGTGCTGACGTCTTTGTGCCCAAGAAGTTCCTGTATCGTTCTGATGTCGTAACCGGCCTCAAGGAGGTGAGTGGCAAAGGAGTGCCGGAGCCGGTCGAGGAGCTTCGCGGCGGTTGCATGTAGAGTTCGCGAGTCTTCCTGCCGCGCGACCGTCTCCGTCGCAGGTGTTCGCCTTGAATAGCGTGTCTTAGGCACTCTCAACATCGTAACTCCCCTGCTTATGGCAGTGATCCTAACGTGGCCCGTCAGAAAAAGCAACGAGGGAGCAGCAAAAAATCCCTATCTCCCCAATTTTTCTCACACGAAGCCGCAAAGGCACCACGAAGATGTTCTTGGAAATGGTTCTCTGTACTCTCCGTGGCCAAGATGATTTCCGGGCTTTTCACTTGACGCAGAATAGCGTAGGACGTATGATACTTCCTAAACGAATATGCTGAAATCAGAGTAGAAAGTAGGCAATGCGAAATAGTAAATCGCAAATAGTCCATTCGGAGGGTTCAGGTCATGGCCGGTGAAGCTCAGGTTTTCGTCAATCGCCCAACGTCGAGATTGCCTCGTCGCTGCGCTCCTCGCAATGACAGGAGCGGGCGAGGAGCCAATTATGCAAAACAAAGCCAATTTACAGCGTGCCAAAGGAACGCTAAGTGCTGTTTGAAAAACGGGTTATGTGGAAAAGCCTGGATCATGCCTCTGCAAAAAACAAAGCCAATTCCGGGCGGGCCAAATTGATGCTAACTGCTGTGGAGAAAAGTGGTTATGAGAAGAAGGCATGTACCGCGACTCTGCGAGAACAAAGCCAATTTCCAGGGCCTAATACCCGGATGGGGCGGGCTCGGATGCGGAGGTCGGGAATCCGGCCATCTATTACAGGGCTTCTCGCGAGGTGTTGTCAGTGGGAGTTGGGACATGTATGCTGTCGGGGGATGGTTGCTCTGTATGAATGAAAGGGGTGTGACCATGAGATGCTTTCTGACCTCAGTGCTTATGGCGATCACAGTGTCGGCTGTGGCCGGTGCGGAAGTTACGATGCAGCCGTTTGTCATGGATTGGCGGGACAATGCCGGTTCGCTGGTCGATTTGTCGTCGTTTCCGGATGCACCTGCGGGCAAGAATGGGCATGTCGGGATCAAAGACGGGCATCTGGTGACGCCGGAGGGTCGGCGATTCAGAATTTGGGGTGTCAACTTCACTGGGGCCGCGTGCTTTCCGTCGCGGGAGGATGCGCCGGTTGTCGCGGCCCATCTGGCCCGGTTTGGGATCAATTGCTTGCGGTTCCATTTTCTCGATTCGGGCTGGTCCGCGAGCCTGTTGGTGCGGGGGCGGGACGACACGCGGGCCCTCGACCCGAAGCAGTTGGACACGCTCGACTGGTTCGTCGCCGCGCTCAAGAAACGCGGCATCTACACGAACCTGAACCTCAACGTCGGACGCACCTATCGCAAAGGCGACGGCGTGCGGGACTATGAGTACCTCGGCATGGCCAAGGTCGTGAACTACTTCGACGAGCAGGTGCAGATGCTCCATAAGGAGTACGCTCAGCAGCTTCTGACGCATCGCAATCCGTACACCGGCGCGGAGTATCGGCATGAGCCGGCGGTCGCCATTGTCGAGCTGGTCAATGAGAATTCGATTGTCGAGGCGTGGTTTAGCGACCGGCTGCTGGGCAAGAACACCCAGAGAAATCCCGGCACCTGGACCGATATTACCGCCTGGTACGCCGAAGAACTCACGGCCAAGTACAATCAGTGGCTCAAGGAGACCCTCGACGCCGAGGAGTTGAGCGAGCTTCACAAGATGGCGGGCATGGCGCAAGGTCAGCCAATTCCGCGTCTGACGAAAAGCCAATTCAAGGACGCCCCCGCCAAGCGGTTCCACGCCGAAGCGGCGTTCTACATGCACCTCGAACACGACTACTTCGGCGGCATGCACAAGTACCTCAAAGACGATCTCGGCGTGAAGGCCCTCGTCGCGGGGACGAGCGACCACAATCACTACGACACGGGCTATCCGCTCTTAGCCTCGACCTCCCAGTGCGACGTCATCGACGGCCACGTCTACTGGCAGCACCCGAACTACACCCGGGACCCGGCGACGGGAAAACAGGGGTTTACCATCCCGAATACGCCCATGGTGGACGATCCGGCGAATTCCACCGTCGTCCAGTTGTCCCGCTCGCCCGTCGCGGGTAAGCCCTATACGGTTTCGGAGATCAACCATCCGGCTCCGAATGAGTACGCCTGCGAAGGCTTCGGCATCTTCGCCGCCTATGCGGCCTTCCAGGACTGGGACGGCGTGTTCTTCTACACGTTCGAGCACAAGGTCCCGAGCGAGTGGACGGCAAAGATGCCCAGCCACTTCGAGGTCCGCCCCGACCCCGTGAAGATGATGAACATCGCCGCCGGAGCGTGCCTGTTCCTGCGCGGCGACGTGCAGCCGGCGAAAGAGACCATCTACCGGTCCTATTCGCCACAGGAAGTGCGAGAGAGCATCCGACTGCCTTCTTCCCAGCGGCCGTTCTTCACGCCCGGCTTCGATCCCGTCACGACGCTTATCCACGCGACGCGAATTCGCGACTTCAACATGGCACAGCCTTCGTGGCGAGGGCGTCTCGCCCTTGGAAAACAAGGCCAAGATGGCCTCGCGACGCAAGGGCTGGAAGCCCTCGCCACTTTCGTCTCTGACACCAGCCAGCTTGCCTGGCTTCATGGGCAGAAGCGGCAAGGCCTTGTGGCCGTCCAGACGGACCGCTCCCAGGCATTGATTGGATTCATGCCGCGCACCAGCAAGCCGCTGAAGAATCTCGCTGTGACGGTCGAGAATCAGTTCTGCTCGATCATCCTAACCTCGCTGAGCGACGAGCCAATTGCCCACGCGGACCGGCTGCTGCTGGTCGCCACCGCCCGCACCGCCAACACCGGCATGAAATGGAACGACAAGAGAACGTCGCTCACCGATTGGGGCACCGAGCCCACGGTCATCGAGCCGGTTAACGGGTTCGTCACACTCCGAGGCATCAACGCAGTCGAGCAGATCGAGGTGACGCCTCTGGACAGCGGGGCCAAGCCCCTCGGCAAACCAATTCCAGCGGAGCATACCGCCGACGGCTATCGCCTTCCGCTCGGCGAACCGGCGACCCCCTGGTACCTGATCCGCATTACACACAGTCCCACGACGGAGAACGAAGACGGAATTGATGCGATTCCCGCAACTGAACAGGTTTGGGTGAAGTGCGCCAAATGCGGTCAGAGTTATCAGATGAGCATGAGGCAGTACTACAAGGGGCTGGAAGAGAAGGTGAAAGCCAATCCATCGCCGTTCCCGCTGGCTCTTCCTTTGAAATGCGCCAAGTGCGGACAGGACGGAATCCGCAAGGCATTCAAGTGCGACCAATGCGGCGAGGTGTTTCTCGCGGACAGCGTTCCGGCGGACTTTGAGGACAGGTGTCCCAAGTGCCGATACAGCAAGGTGGAGGCCGTGAGGAAGGCGAGATCGGGCGGCAGAGCCGGCCCTTGACCTGCCCCCTATGCCTTGCCCTCAAAGACCGGGTTGAGCGGCTGGGCCATCTGGCGAAGCGCTTCCGTCTCCTTCTGCGAGATCGGGCGAAAGTCCATCGCCAAGTCCAGGGCCATCCGAAAAAGCGACTCCTCGCCCGGCGGAATCGCCGCCGTGATTGGCTGGCTCAGCGTGAAGTATAGAGCCAGCTTGGCTTCGTTGCGGTCGGTCAGCGGCTGGTACCAGCATTTGGGGTATTGCTCTCGCATGGGATCGTCTCTGGGCCATTTCTGCTTGGCCATCGCTTTCAGCGCGAGCCGGGCAACGCCCTTCGACTTGGCAACCTGCAGGACGCGCGGGCCGAAGTGGCCTTGATAGAACGCGGCGAAGTTCAGCGGCATCAGGATCGAGTCGAACTCGTAGCGGTTCAGCGCCGCCAGGGCTGCTTCTTCCGAGTGTGCCGAGAAACCGAGATAGCGAATCTGCCCTTGTTTCTTGGCTTCCAGGAAGGCTTCCATGGCGCCGCCTTTGGCGAAGGCCGCATCGACATCCTTTTGAACATCGGAGATCGCATGAAGCTGATACAGGTCCAGATAATCCGTTCGGAGCCGCCGCAAGGATTCCTTCAACTCCGCCGCCGTCTCGTCCCGAGTTCGGTGCTCGGTCTTGCCGGCGAGAAAGACGTCCTTGCGATAAGGCTCCAGAGCCGGACCGAGCTTGACTTCGGCGTCGCCATAGCTCGGGGCGACATCGAAGTAGTTGACGCCCTTCTCCACCGCCTCGGCCACGACGCGACTGGCCTGATCCTGCTCGACGCCACTGACCACGATCCCGCCGAAGCCGATAATCGACAGCCGTTCGCCGGTGTCGCCGTAGGCCCGCCGGGGCAGCTTCGCCGCATTGCCGTAACAAGGACAGCCCGGCCCGCAATCGCTCTGTGCCGCGTCCGCGCCACCCAAGACGCCCCCGGCCACCGCCGAGCCGGCGGCAATTGTACCTTTCAAGAACTCTCTGCGTTCCATCTTCGACGCTCTCCACGCGGCAACTCATGCTCCCCACACGAGGCCTGGACACGATGTTACCTCTTTGAGCCATCGTCCGCAACGGACCGCTTCCGTCAAGCGGCCGTTGCCGGAAGAAAATTTTTGCGGAAATCTCGGGATTCCCGTTGACACCTATGACAGATGTCATATATTAGTTATGACAAGTGTCATAGGAGATAGAGCATGGCCAGGAGCAAGCGTCCCGCGATGAGTCCCGCCGAAACGGAAGTCCTGCCGCTCGTCTGGCAGTCCCAGGAGGCCACGGTGCAACAAGTGCACGAGGCACTGCCCAGCAATCGAAAGGTCACTTACGTGACCATTGCCACGCTCCTGCGCCGGCTGGAGGAGAAAGGATATCTCCGTCACCATGCTCGCGGCAAGGCCTTCGTCTACGGGCCCGCCGCGAAGAAGGAGGACGTCATCCGCAGGACCATCAGCGACCTTGTGGAGCGGTTGTTCGGCGGCAATCCCGTGCCTCTGATGCAGCACCTGGCGCAGCACAGCGGGATCAGCGACGAGGACATCGAGAGGCTGAAAGGGTTGGGGAAGAAGAAGTAGCTTGTGGGCTTTCTGTGGAGGGATTGCCATGAACACGTACGCAAGTCACATGGTCAGCTATTTGCTGGCTCAGAGCTGGCAGATAGCACTCCTGGCTGGGATTGTGGGCCTCATATCATTAGCCCTCAGAAACCGAAGCGCCCACCTGCGCTATCTATTGTGGCTGATCGTTCTGGCCAAGTGTCTCGTGCCACCTTTCCTAACCGTCTCCTTGGCGGTCCTGCCGGAACGGTCTTCGAGTCCATCCGTTGCGGAGATCGCCCTGCTGGAGGAGCATTCTGCGCTCGAAAGCCCCGTGTCAGTCGGGGGCGCCACACAACCGCAACAGTTGAAACCGACAGTGCCGAGCGTCCGTGAGTTGATTGCCCTTGTGTGGGCAGCAGGAGCGTTCCTCTTCCTGTTGTGGGTCGGCGCCAGAACGGTTCGGTATACCTCCTGGCTCCGCGAGCGACGCAGGCCGCTTCCACCTGCTCTGCGGGAATCCATCCGGGAGTTGTCTGTAGGCTTCCAGTTCAAACGGTGGCCGAGGATCTGGCTGCTGGAGGATATCGGCCAGCCATTCGTATGGGGGGTGCTGCGGGGAAATGTCTATCTGCCGGCTGACTTCGTCGGTTTGAGCGGCTCGGACCAGCAGCGAAGCGTCTTGGCGCATGAGCTCAGTCACATCGCCCGTTTTGACGCGGGTGTCAATCTGCTCCAAGTGCTGGCTCAGGCGGTGTATTGGTTCCACCCATTCGTGTGGTGGTCGAACAGGAAGATACGCCAGGAACGAGAAAAGTGCTGTGATGAGATGGCCATCGTGCACCTCAATACGCCGCCCGAGCATTACACCGGCGCTATCGTGGACGCGCTGGCTGCAGAGCGCCGGTCGCCTCATCGTATCCCTTCGTTAGCTATCGTGGGTTCCGTCAAAGACATCGAGGAAAGGATAAAGACCATGTTGAAACCAGGTAAGAAATTCCGCAAGCACCCGAGTTTGGCAGGCGCGACAGTCGCATTGCTCATCGCCCTCGTGACCATCCCAACCGCGCTCGTCCTGACCGCCCGAGGCCAGGTACAACTGCGAAGCCAGAGTGCCGAAGAGCCCGCCGCGACGGTCCAGAAACCGGAGCTGCCACGCTTTGCCGCCCGGCCCTTCAACAGCAGGATGGCGTTCAAAGTCGTCGTCATGGAGACCCAATCTTTTATGGCCCCCCGGAGAGAGCTAAGTACGCCTAGTATCGCTCCGTTGGATATCCCGGCTTGTTATATCTGGTGGGTGCAGCCCTCGGCCTCAGTGAAGGACTGGGACTTGTTGGCCCGGGAAATAGGCGAGAACAAGGTTCCTGGTCTGAAATTGGATGCGGCCACGGATTCCGACGTGAGGCATTTGGCGGGTCTGACCGACCTACGGTGGCTGGATTTGTCAGGTACCCAAGTCGGGGATGCGGGGCTTGCTGACCTCAAGGGCCTGAAGGCGCTGGAATTCCTGTATTTGGACGATACCCAAGTCACCGACTTGGGCTTGGAACGCCTCAAGGGTCTGACCACACTACGACGGCTGGATCTGTCGAGCACAAAGACCACGGATGCGGGCCTGGAGAACCTCAAAGGCCTGACTGGATTGCGGATACTGTGGTTGGACGGCACCCAAATCACGGATGCCGGTCTGGAGAGCCTCAAGGACCTGACGGCCTTGGAGGACTTGATGCTAAGCAGCCCCCAGATCACCGATGCAGGCTTGGCCCATCTTCAACACCTGACCCGACTAAAGACGCTGTCTCTGGGCTCCAAGGCCCGGATCACGGATGCAGGCTTGGTCCACCTCAAGGGCCTGACCCGACTGGAAACACTAGATTTCTCCAATATGAAGATCACGGATGCAGGCCTGGCGCATCTGGAAGGCCTCGCTGGACTGCAGTCGTTGAACTTGGAGTACACGGCGGTCACCGATGCGGGCTTGGTTCATCTCAGAGGTCTGACGAGATTGCACTGGTTGTGCTTGTGGGGCACCAAGATGGACGGTACGGGCCTGGCTCATCTCAAGGACCTGCCCCGCCTGGATTGGCTGGGTCTGGCATACACCCAAGTCACGGATGCGGGCCTTGCTAACGTCAAGGGCCTGACCGGATTGCACATGCTCTGGCTGCAAGATACCAAGGTCACCGACCTCGGCTTGGAGCATCTCAAGGGCCTGACCGGACTGCAGCGACTGGATTTGACTGGAACCCAGACAACCGATGCAGGTGTCCAGCAACTCAAGCAGAGCCTGCCGAAGTTGACCATAGTACGAGGCGAAGGTCAGCCGACAGCCCAGAGCGTGGACAAGCCGGCCCAATTACCGAACAAACCCGCTGCGGATACCGAGAAACCGGAGCAACCCCGTTATGCCGCGCGGACCTTCAACTCCAGCGTCGCGTTCACTGTCTCTGTTCGCGAGACTCCCAGCTCGGCATGGAAGGAGATTGGGCGTACGCCGAGTCGTACTCCGTTGGAGATCCCTGCGTGTTTGCGTTGGTCGGTGCAACCCTCAGTCCCAGTGAAGGACTGGGATTTGCTGGTCCACGAGGTGAGCGAAAACAAGGTTCCCGATCTTGTATTGGTTTCGGCTACTGATTCCGATCTGAAGCATTTGGCGGGTCTGGCGGAACTGCAGTCGTTGCGTCTGGGAACCAGCCGCGAGATCACGGACGCAGGGCTGGCCCACCTCGCGAGCTTGACCCGGCTGCAGCGGCTGGATTTGTCCGGCACGCAGGTCACAGATGCGGGCCTGGAACACCTCAAAGTCCTCGCCGAGTTGCAGGACCTGCGGTTGAAAGACACTCAGGTTACGGATGCGGGTCTCGCTCGCCTCAAAGGCCTAACCGCATTACAGGGCGTGGCCCTTGAGGGCACCAGGGTCACAGACGCAGGGCTGGCCCACCTTGCGGGCCTGACCCAACTGCAGTGGTTGGAGTTGCAGGGCCTGCAGATCACAGGCGCGGGTTTGGGGTATCTCAAGGAGTGTGCAGGATTGTCGACCCTGAATCTGAACGGCGCTCAGATCACAGACGCGGGCTTGGGGCATCTCAAGGGCCTGACCGGATTGCGGGTGTTATCTCTGGTGAACACGCAGATCACGGATGCAGGGCTGGAGCATCTCGAAGGCCTGACAAAACTGCAGTTGCTGGATTTGCGCGATACCCGGGTGACAGATGCGGGGCTGGCACATCTCAAGGGCTTGACCGGATTGGAGTTGTTATATTTGGCGAACACGCAGATCACGGATGCGGGCCTCGATTCTCTCAAGACCTTGACCGGATTGCGGGGCCTTTTCATGAAGGGCACCCGAGTCACAGACGCGGGCGTACAGCAACTTAAGCAGAGCCTCCCGAAGCCATGGATAAGCAATAGGAATTAGGCAAAATGGAGATTTTCCCAGCAATCCCTGCCTCACATTCCAAGATCGTCTGAGGTGTCGCGCGTCTCTGTCGCCGGTCACGACGAGAATCCCGTCATGGCTTGGCGGACAGGTCGGCGCAGACAAGCTCTTTGTCGTTGCGGGCGTAGATGCGCTTGTTGGCGAAGGCCGGGTGGGACCAGCAGACACCGCCGCGTTGGTCGAGCTGGTCCTGCGTCGGGTCGATCACCTTGGTCCGGCTGATCTCGTGGAAGCCGTCGGGCGCGAGCCGGCTGATAATCAGCTCGCCCCGCTCGTTGAACATCCAGATTTTGTCGCCGTTGCGGACCATGTGAATATTGGACCAGCGGGCCTTCGGGGTCGCCGTCTGGTTCTCCCAGATCCGGTCGCCCGTCTTGAGGTCCAGGCAGCGTAGCTCGCCGTAACTGTCCACGCCGTAGAGGTGCTCGCCGAGGATCATCGGCGTCGAGATGCAGCAGTGCAAGGCGTCGGTCTTCTGCTCGCTGGCCCCCCGCCGGTGCCAAAGCTGTTGCACGCCGAGATCATTCGGGTGCACGTTCAGCAGGAGCGTGCCATCGTAGAAACTCGTGGCGACGAGATGACGGCCATCGAAGACGGGCGTGGCGATGGTGATCTCCATTTCCTTCGGCACGAAGGGCTGCTCCCAGTAGACCTGCCCGGTCCGAGGCTCCAGGCCGACGATGCGCTGGTCCGTGATGTACACGAGCACTCGCTGCTTGGCCTGCTCGATCATGATCGGGGCGGAGTACGAGACCGCATCCTTCAGGGCCCGCCATTTCTCTTGCCCGGTCGCCTTGTCGAACGCCATCAGGCAGGCGTTGTCTTTGCCGCCGATGGGGACGATGAGCAAGTCGCTCTCCACCAAGGGCGCCCCGGCAATGCCCCAGACGGGGACGTTGGCCGCGTACTCTTTGCGGCAGTCGTGGCTCCAAAGCACCTTGCCGGACTTGGCGTCGAAGCAGTGCAGGTGCCCCATCGTACCCAGGGAGTAGGCCCGGCCGGCGTCGATCGTGACGGACGCCCGCGGCCCCGCTTCATACTGCACCCGCTCGTACACACAGTCGTAGGCATACGACCAGAGCGGGGTGCCCGTCTCGGCGTCGAAGCAATGTACCCGCTCCTGCCGGACCGGCTTGACCATGCGATCCATGACGAACACCCGCCCCTCGGCGACGGTCGGACCGCAGTAGCCGCTGCCGATGGCCGCCCGCCACTTGAGCGGCAACTGCGCCGATTCAAACCGCTCCACGAGTCCCGTCTCGGTCCACACGCCGTCTCGATTGAGTCCCCGCCACTGCGGCCAGTCCGCGGCATCAGACAGGTTGGTTCCTACACCTGCAACAAGAATCACGAGCAGCATGGCTGCCCCGCCGAACATTCTGCACATCGATTTCCGAACCTCCATCTGGTTGAGTTTCTCAGGGTCCACACGGGCAGCATCACCACCCATTCCACGAGTATCTTAGCAGGATTCCCCCCGCATCACAACAGAAAGGCGTCACGGCCTTGCACGGTCTGTGACTGACGGCCCAGGCGGGTCGCGTCAGTAGAGGCACGCGTCCAGGATGGAGAGCACCTCTTCCAGCACGGACGGAGGCGACTTGGCGATGCGCTTGGCACTGCGAGCGCGGAAGTCGATGGATTTGACTTGCTCCACCCTCACAAAGCCCGAGACTTTGGGACACCCGGCAACGGCCACGTGGAACGGAAAGCTTCGCTCCGTGGTGGTGATGGGGCAAACGAGGGCGAGTCCCGTGTGTCTGTTGAAGAGGTAATGACGGATGACCAGAGCCGACCGGCGACCTTTCCGCTCGTGGCCGGACTGCGGGTCAAAGGCAACGGCGATCAGATCGCCTCTTTGAGGAACGTATCCGGCCATTTACCAGACCTCTTTGCCGACCGGGCCACCCCAATCGATCTGGTCGCACTTACCGCCTTTCGGCATTCGTTTGACAAGCTCCCGCAGACTGTGCTTTCCCCGCAGGCGTCGGATCGGGTCCACGACGATTGCGCCATCATGGACAGCGAGGCTCACCTCATCGCCCACGGAGATCCGGGCTTCCTCCAGCAATTGCCTGCTCAAACGCAACCCTTGGCTGTTTCCCCATTTCTGCACCTTTGTTACCATATCCAATTCTCCAATGGCTATACCAAGTATAGCCTTCCGACCTTTTGTGCCAACGTTATTTTCTATTCGTGCGTGCATTCTGCCTCGGTCTCTGGTAGGATACCACAGGTTGCGAGCTGGATGTCTCGAATGTGCCATGGGCCACTGTACGGCCAGCCGCTTCGGACCACCGGCTGGCGGCCTCGAACAGGCAGCTTGCGGGAGGAGTATCTACTACAGAGAATATGACGTTGTTTGCACCTATGTACGCTTCTTTCCTCGTGGCCTCGGGTCGTATCAGGCGCCGGCGTCTGAGCCCCGCGCATTTCGGCGGGCACATCAAGGTCATCGCCCATCGCGGGGCCTCGCACCTGGCACCGGAGAATACCCTGGCGTCCGTGGAATTGGCGTGGCGGTTGGGGGCGGACGCCGTGGAGGTGGACGTGCAACTGACACAGGACGGCCGGATCGTGGCCATTCACGATCCGACGACCGACCGGACCGCCGGCACGCATCTGGAGATCGCCGCGACCCACTCGTCGCATCTCCGGCGGCTGGACGTCGGCCGTTATAAGCACCCCCGGTTCGCCGGCGAGCGAATCCCCTATCTGGAGGAAGTGCTCCAGACCGTTGGGCCGGGCCGGCAGCTCTTCGTGGAGATCAAGTGCGGCCCAGAGATTCTGCCACCGCTGGCCGAGACGATCGCGGCCAGCGGCAAGCGGTCCCAGACCGTCCTCCTCGGGTTCGACCTCGACACCATGAAGGCGGCCAAGAAGATGATGCCGGACGTCCCGGCCTATTGGCTCTGCGACAAGCGGCTTCTCACCTCCTACGGCCGGTCCATCGCCCGCAAGGCAAAAGCCGGCGGCGTGGATGGTCTCGACGTCCACTGGTCGGGCATCACGCGGCGATTCATCCGGACCGTCAAAGCGGCCGGTTTGCAGCTTTACATCTGGACCGTGGACGACCCGGCCCAGGCCGTCCGTCTCAAAGCAATGGGCGCCGACGGCATCACCACCAATCGCCCCGGCCGGCTCAAATCCCTTGCCACCGGATAGCGATTGCAGAGGGACTACCCCTCCTCCGGGCAAACAGCTCGCGCCAGCCCTTTTTCTGGCCTGGTTCAAGACTGGGTAACACTCTCGCCGGGTGGCACGGCCAAACTTGTTTGACCGTGCGAGTTTGGATACGTTCCGTCGTGCCGGAAGACACGCTCAATCCTTCGCCAAGTTCAGAAGGGCCGCTACGCTTGGGCGTGCCACCCAAAGCACGTGGCGTGGTTTCTTTCTCCTACCCGCCGTGAAGCGGCTGATCCACTCCCGAGGACCCAGCTTGGGTCCGCCTCGAAAAATCATCAAAAAAGAATAAGGTGGTAACAAAACCGTAACACGCAGGACCGACAGTGATAGCAGATGTGAACTGACAACCGGCCACTGACCATTATTTGAAAGGAGCACAACCATGAGAAGAGCCACGATTCCATTTCTGACGGCGGTGTTGCTGCTGGGCCTGTGCGCCTCGGCGGTGCACGCCAAGTCCGCAGCGGAGCTGCTGCGCGAGGGCCTGTATGCCGAGGAGGTCGAAGGGAATCTCGATTCCGCCATCGGGATCTACCAGCAGATCATCCTCGACACGACCGCTCCGAAGAACCTCGTCGCGCAGGCCCTGTACCGCCAGGGCATGTGTTCCATGAAGAAAAGGGACGAGGCGAAGGCCCGCGAGGTCTTCCAGAAGCTCGTGAACGACTATCCGGACCAAACGGAGATCGTGGAGAAGGCCAGGCCGGTTCTGGAGGGGCTGGGCAACGCCGATCCGGCTTCGCTCATGCCGCCGGAGACGATCCTGTATGTCGAGATCGGCACGCCGGGCCAGCAGGTGGCGACCATTCTCAACATGCTCAAGGGCACGCCCGTGGAGAACCCCTTCAACATCATCGGCATGAAGAATGACTCAAAGAACGCCGGCGGCGGGCAGAAGTCAGGCGGCCAGAACCCCGTGCAGATGCTCAACGCCCTTCTGAACCCCAGCATGTTGGCTGAGCTCCAGAAGGTTCGCGGCATCGGCGTCGGGATTCAGGATGTCACGAAGAACAACCCGCCGGCGATCATCGTTCTGTACCCCGGCAAGAGCGACGCTCTGCGCGGTCTGCTCCAGATGGCCCTGAGCGGTCTGGGCAAACCCGCCGACGCCATCGGAGGGATGTCGTCCGTCACATTCGGGGACGGCGGCGGCGCCGCTTTCGACGACACGGTGGTCATCTTGGCCACCCCGTCCCCCAAAGGCAACGACCTGCTCCAATGGGCGGTCCGGCAGTACAAGGGTGCGGCCAGCCAGCCCTCTCTGGCCTCGGGCAACAAGTCGTTTTCCAAAATCAGCAAGCAGGCCCGCCAGCAGAACGCCTTGACGCTGTGGCTCAACGTCGATGAGACCTACGCCAGGCTCACCAAGATGCTGCCGGCGGACCAGATCCCGCAGCAGATACGATTGGTCGACGGCCTGGTCGATCTCAAGAACATCGACGACATGATCGCGACACTGTCGCTGCGGGAGACCGGCCTGGCCCTGGAGGCCAACATCGGCTTCAAGCCGGGATATCAATCGACGGCCTACAGCATGATCCACACGCCGAATCTGAAAAAGGCCGATCTCAAAGCCATTCCGGCCGAGGCGGTCGCCCTGCTCAGTCTCACGCTGGGCGCCGCGGGGACGCCGCAGGCCCAGGCGGCCAGCGACAAGATCCAGAGCGCCACCGGGCTCGACCTTGGATCGCAGATCTTCGGCAACATCGAGCAAATCTCGCTCTTTGTCGTGCCGCCGAAGGAGTCCGTATTGCCGCAAGGCCCCGAGATGCCGCCGATCGCGCGGTCCATCGGCTTGGCGATCACCAGTCAGGACCCGGCCAAGACGCAAAAACTCCTGATGAGCGTGCTCCAGATGGCAAACCTGGTGGCTGCCGACGGACAGCAGGCCCCGCCCGCCACGGGTCGGTACGAGATCGCCCTGGGCAACGGCATGAAGATCTTCGGCTATGCGAGCGAGGCGAACAAGACCACGGTGCTTTCGTTGAACGCGCAGCTTGTCGAGCAGTCCGTCACGGCGGCCAAGACAGACGGGTCCGTCCTCAGCGGCGGCTCCTTGCAGGATGCCCTCGCGACGCTGTCGCCCACCACCAGCAAGCTGGTCGTCATCAACGTCGGCGCGGCGCTGCAGATCGCCGAGCAGAACTCCCAGTTCTCGTCGGATGAGGCGGCCCAAAAAGCCAAACAGTCGATGGATGAGCTGAGCAAGGCCTCCCAGAAGACCACGATTCGTCTGCTGACGAACGAATCGACCAACAGCTTCGGCATCCGCCTGAGCGTCAGCGATCTGCCCCCGGTCCGGCAGCTCTTTGGGCCGATCACACAGTTGGTGCAGATGGTATCCCAATCCAAGGCACAGATGGGGCACACGCAGGCCAAGGCACAGGCCGCCCTGAGCATTCCGTCGGCGAGTCGTGCCCCGGCCATCGACGGGAACGTGGACGACGCCTGGGCCGGCGTGCCGTCGCAGGCGATCAGTCACGTCGCATATACCGCCCCGGACTCCGAGGCGGACCTGTCGGCCAACTTCAAGACGATGTACGACAGCCAGGCACTCTATATCCTCGTCGATGTCACCGACGACCACCTGATCCATGATTCCGCCGAGTATTGGCTGGATGACGGCGTGGAGGTCTTCCTCGCGGCGGACAACAACAAGTCCGACGTATACGGCGACAAGGACTACCAGTACCATTTCGATTGGGACAGCACTGCCCCGGCGCTGGGTGAATCGCACCACAACAAGACCAACGGCGTCCAGTACGCCTTCGCCCGCACCGACAAGGGCTGTCGCCTGGAGGCCAAGCTGCCCTGGTCCACGCTGGGGACCACACCCGCCGCCGGCAAGAAGATCGGGCTCGATGTCCATGTGAACGACGATGACAACGGCGGCGACCGGGACACAAAGATCATGTGGTTCGGCGAGCACGACGTCGCCTGGCAGCAACCCAGCGCGTTCGGCACTGCCGAGCTGGCGGGTCTCGTCGGCTGGTGGAAGCTGGACGAGTCCGAAGGGACGAAAGCCGCCGACAGCTCCGGCAACGGCCACAATGCCACCGTTCGCGGCAACCCCAAATGGCAACCTTCCGGCGGCAAGATCGGCGGCGCGATCGCCCTGAGCGGCAACGGGGATTGCCTCGAAGTCGCGGATGAATCCGCATTCGACGCCACCGCCGGCGTCACCGTGGCCGCCTGGATTAAGGCGAACGCCCTCGACAAGCCCTGGCAGGCCATCGTCACGAAGGGCGAGGGCGCCTGGCGCATTCAGAGGAACAACGAGACCAGCACGCTCGAGTTTGCCTGCACCGGCGTCCGCATCCCGGGCGGCAACGAGTATGGCAGCCTGCTCGGGAACAAGGCCATCACCCTTGGCGAGTGGCACCACATCGCGGGCGTCTACGACGGCAAGAAGATGTACATCTACGTGGATGGTGTACTCGATACCTCCCAGGAGGCCTCGGGGCCGATCGGCACCGATGACAATCCCGTCCTGATTGGCGAGAACGGCCAGTTCCCCGGTCGCTTCTGGAACGGCCTGATCGACGAGGTCCGCGTCTACAACTTCGGCCTGCCCGAAGCACAAATCCAGCAGCTCTATCGAGAAGGAAAATAGTCTCTCCTCACGAACCAGAGTGCAAGAGGCCGGCCACACACCGGCCTCTTGCATTTTCACCGGGAGTCAGAACGAATGCCGACGGGTGGCAGCGTCAAGGCCGAAGGCCTTGGCGATGGTCTTACGCAGGACAGAGCCGCCAGCGCCAATCCTTCGGCAGGCTCAGGAGAGACGCTGCGTTTGACGCTGCCAGCCGGAAGTCAGACGACTTTGCGTTTGCCCTGCCGGCGGAGCTCTCGCGTATTCCTGTCGCCGGTGGTATGATGGTGCCATGAAATCCCTTCGTCACCTCCATCCCGGTTTCGGTCAGTTTCGCTGGGTCGTCCTGCTGCTGGCGGTGGCGGTGATTCTGCCCACGGTCTGCCTGCTGTGGTTCATGAACGAGGTGGTCAAAAACGAGCGGCTCGTCGTCCGGCAGAAGCTCACGACCGTCTATAGGAACCGGCTCGCCGAAGTCGCCGGCAAGGTCGCCAGCCAGTGGGCCGACTCGTGCCGGCAATGGGGACGAAGATCGTCGCCCCCCCCTTATCGGCAATTCGTCTTGGCGGTGGGCCAAAACAATTGTGAGGGCCTGCTGATCTACGACGATGCCGGGGAGCGTCTCTATCCCGTGATCTCCACCAACGCCGACACGCTGGCGCGGCCCTCGGAGGACTTTCGCGACGCCTGGGAGATGGAGTTCATCGATCACCAATACGAGCGGGCGGCCGAGCTCTACGAGGAGTGGGCCCGGATCAGCGACGACCACGGCCGGCTGGCCGCCTACATCGGCAAGAGCCGTTCGCTCGCCAAGCTCGGCCGGCTCGACCAGGCCATCGCAGAATGCAAGCTGCGCGCCGCCTTCAGCCCCCTGGCCGAGACGGGCGATTCCCGCAGTCTCGCCCTGATCGCGAACGCACGCCTGCTCCTGCTGGGCTGGATGCGGGACAATCCCGCCTATTCCTCGCTCTGCGACGAGACGTTCCGCAAGCTGCTCGCTATGCTCTACAGCGTCAACGGGGCGGGCTTCGCCCTGCCGGCGGACGAGAACCTCTTCATCGCCCGCCGGGTCCTGGAGATCGGCGGCAAGACCGGTCTGCTCGACCGCAACGCCGACCTTTTTCGCGGCACCAGCCTGACGAAGCTCATCCAAGCCGAGGAGCAGTCGATCCGCTTCGCCGAGCAGGTCCCGACGGTGGACCTGTTCAACGACTGGCAAGCCGACACGCTGGTGCCCCTCCACGTGGGAGAGACCACTCTCTACGGAGTCAGCCACAAGACGGGCCGGGGGACCTGCGCCGCCCTGGTCTCGCGTTCCTGCATCACGGCCCTGCTGGCCGAGCACGCCGGGAGCCTCCCGGACACAAACATCGACTGCCGAATTCTCGATGACGGCGGGCGCCTCGTCGCGGGAATGGAGGAGACCGGCCGCGAGCCTTTTGTCACGGACGCCGTCGGGCCGTGCTTCCCGGGATGGACGATGCAATTGTTCTTCAAAGGCGGCGACGTCTTCGAGCGGGCCGCCAGCGAGCAGATCGCCGTCTACACGTGGACCGGCCTGCTCTTCATCGTGCTGATCCTCGTCTCCGGGGGCGTGGCCGCCCGGAGCATCGGCCACCAGGTCAAGCTCAACAAGCTCAAGAACGACTTCATCGCGACGGTCACGCACGAGCTCAAGACCCCCTTGGCCTCAATGCGGGTCCTCGTCGATACGCTGCTCGAAGGCAATTACCGCGACCAGAACCAGGTCACGGAGTACCTCCAGCTCGTCTCGCGCGAGAACGAGCGGCTCAGCCGCTTGATCGACAACTTCCTGACCTTCTCGCGGATGGAACGAAACAAGCAGGCATTCCAGATGCGGCCGGTCAGCCCCGTGAGCATCGCCCGCACGGCCGCCCAAGCCGTCCAGACCAAGCTCGGTCGCGGTCACTGCTGCTTCGAGACAGACATTCCGGAGCGGTTGCCTGACATCAAGGCCGACCACGATGCGATGGTCACGGTCCTCGTCAACCTGCTGGACAACGCCTACAAGTACTCCTATGACGAGAAGCGGATCAAGCTAAGCGTCACCGGCGACAACAGCTCGATCTGCTTCCGTGTCAGTGATAACGGACTCGGCATCCCGCGCCGGGCCCTCAGGAAGATCTTCCAGCGGTTCTACCAGGTGGACCGCAGTCTCTCCCGCCGGGCCGAAGGCTGCGGTCTGGGCCTGAGCATCGCCAAGTTCATTGTGGACGCCCACCAGGGCACCATTGCGGTCGAGAGCAAGCCCGGCCAGGGCAGCACGTTCACCGTCAGAGTTCCGATTGCTCCCTAGATGTCATGAATCAAGGTGCAACGGCCTTAGACCGGTGAGCAACGGCCAAAGCGGCGACAGCGCGTGACCCTTCTGAACCGCCCCGGATTGAGGTGCGTACCTGGAGACGTTGGGCCTCGGCCGGTCCGATTCTGTCATCAGCCGTTTGAGGCGGCTGTCGCCCTGGGCGTCGAAAAGGAGAAAACCAATGGCACGGATCGGCTAACGAACGCCCACGCCCATTGACCGGCGGCTATCACTCACCAATCAGGATACCGGCGGTCCCAATCGCGGGCCTCAGTCCAGATCGTGCTCGGCCAAATACTTGCGCAGGGGACACTGGCACAGGAGGCTGTTGCCGAAGGATAAGCCGTGGGAACAGGCGCGGCCACGCTCCTCCAGGCACTCGATGACCCCGCCGCCAAGGGACTTGACGTGCCCAAGGGTCGCGAAGCCGCACGCGTGACAGGGCGGATCTCGTCCACACTTCAGCGAGTCGATGATCCACCGGATTTCCCTCTCGTTCTCCGGACTCAGTCGCATGATTCGGCCCTCCACAATTATGGGGCGACCCACTCTCTATACAAAGTATAGTCCGCAATGGCAAACCTGCAAATCAGATTTCTCGCCAAGTGCGCCCTGAGCACAGTTGCGTGGGGACGCAGACAATCGAGAGTAGAGGGCGAATGACCGAGGGCAGACCCCTGCCGCAGAGGAAGGAGAAAGAAAAAGGGGACATTCTGCCGCTTCGTAAGCCGTTGAACGCCCGCTGCTTTCCCGAAAAAGTGGAATATCCCCTCTTCTTCGTCGGTTGCTGTCAGTTGAAGGTAATCCAGTCGAGAGACACAACGCCACTCTTGACGAGGACCTTGAGCCGGTTGGCCCCCTGGGACAAGGGCATGGCCTTCAACGGGACCTCGCTCCAATCCGTTCCGGCGATGGTCACGTCCTGGGTGCGGCCGCCGATGGACAGCTCGACGACGGCCGGACCGCCTTCGGCCTTGGCCTTGATCACCGCCGCATAGTCCTTCGCCGTCCGGCTGTGGATCGTGTAGGCGGTCCACTCCTGCTCGCTCAGCTTGATCCCCTGCTCCGCACCCCTGCGATTGCCCGCCGCGATCTGCTCGACGGGCACCGGCTCCGAGATACGGTAGAACTTGGACTTCTGGGCGGGGTCCTCGACGAAGTAGGACGAGTTCGGCCCCTCGTGGCCGTAGTTCTCGGCTTCGACTCGGCCCGGCACCTGGCGAAGGATCGCATTCACTACGTCGGGGAAGAACACGCACTTTTCGAGCTTGATATTTTCAATCAATTCGTCGAATGCCCTCTGGGCCACTTCCGCAGAGGGTTTGGTCCCACTGCGGGTGTAGGCTCGAATATCGTCCCATCCTTGCGGCGTCTTGATCGAGTACGGCGTATTCGTCGTCTCCATCTTCTTCCAGGGCCAGAACGACCAGCCGATGTTGTTCGTCTCGAAATACTGCATGGTCGCCCAGTAGATCGCATTGTCCTTCTCGCCCGTCTCGCCTACCCAGACAGGGGCATTGAGCTCTTTTCGGCGATCCAAAAACCGCGTGATGTCGTTGAGCTTCGACGGCCGGTCCCAGCAATAGTAATGGAACTGGTAGAACAGGTTGTTGTCGAACGGCGCGGAGAACACGGACCAGTCGTTGGCCCAATCGCAGCCTTCCACCGTAATCATGTGCCGCTTGTCAACCTCGCGGATCGCGGTGGTGATACGCTTATAGAGAGGCTCGAGCTGGTCCTTGTACTTGGCCGCGGCGCCGGTGCGCTGCGGCAGCGGCTCATTGAGCAGATCGTAACCGGCGACCGTCGGCTCGTTCTGGTAGCGGCCGGCGATCTTCACCCACAGATCGACCAGCCGGTCCTGGTTCTTCTTATCCATAAACAGCTCCGGCTGATCGTTCGGGCTGTCATCGATGTTTGCCCCCGTCTGACCGCCCGGCGCCCCGTGCATGTCGATAATCACGTACAGGTTGTGCGTGCGGCACCATCCGACGAGATGGTCCAGCAACTGGAAGCCTTCCTCGACATACGCGGCGTTGTCCCCCTCGGTCAGGAACAGGCGAGCATTCAATGCGGGACGCACGGAGTTGAAGCCGAGCTCGGCAATGCGGGCGATGTCGGCCTCCGTGACGTAGTTCTGGCGGAATCCCGACCAGAAGCGGGCCGCGTTCTCCGGGCCGATCAGATCGCTGACGACCTTCTCGATCCGGCGCGGCCGGTCCGCCTGGCCCCCGAAGCGCCACATGTACCCTTCCGGCAGCATCCAGTTGCCCAGGCCAACGCCTTGCAGCAGCACCTTGCGGCCGCTTTCATCCACCATGTCCTGTCCCTGCGTCCGCAGGAACGTCACAGCTCCCAACGCCTGCGAACACGCGAGGGCAATCCCGAACAAGATGCCAAGAAACAGGACCGTCTTGCGATGATACATCTCCGTCTCCTCTTTCCCTTCGATTCTCGTTAGACCCGCCGGCGAATTCGTCACACCCAGACCGATGGTGAGCCGCTACGGCACTATCTTGGTCCGAATCGCCAGCACGGTCAAGGGAAAAGCCTCAGGGCAAAGCCTGGGCAGGCAGGGACCGCCGACACCTTCCCCTCCAGCTTGGGCCGGGCATTCTACGCCGGCCTGGCACTGCACTTCTGACGGTTCTTCACAGGCTGCCGGGATGGCCCTCCGTGCCTGTCACGGCGGGCCGAACCCTCTGGGCATTATCAGAGCTCTCCGCTCACGAGGCAATCATGGGCCTTCTCCTTTCCCAAGCTGATCCCGTCGCACATTGGGTTTGTTTCGCCGATTTCGGCGCAACACGAATCGTTCCGAACCTCTGTGCCGCAAGGAACTTGGCCGTCATTCGCGCCGGCCCAAATTGGCCTGGTTCGAGTCCTTGTCGCTCAGGGCGACACTCGTGGCAACCCATCTGCCCAAGTATGGATCATAAGTCGATTCACTGGCGGTACTTGGGGATCGGCGGATCCTCCGTGGCTCGGAGGGAGTGTTACTCGGAATTGAACCAGGACCCCGAATTGGTTTCGTTTCGCACGCTGGCTCCTGGTCCTCCGTCCCGTTCGGCGTTCCACCTGCGTTCGACCCGGCGGAAATTGGGTTTGTTTCGCACAATTCGTCCCCGCCCCCGTTCGGAGTTCCGCCTTCAGGCGGTTCGTCCGAAGTTGCAGGTGTAAAGTGTGAAGTTGGAAGTATAGAGTCGCCACTTGACATTTTCGACTTCAAACTTGAGACTCCCGGGCAAATTGGGTTTGTTTCGCACGATGACTCCGCTTCCCACGTCAAACGGGGGACTCCTTCCTGCTCGCGCAAGCGTCGCTGTGTGCGCAGCTCGGCCATGGTCCGATACAGGCTGTGCTCGATCCGCCGCTCGTACACCAGCAGCCGATCGAGAATCCGCTCCTGGGCGAAGTCCTGCACGGCCCCCCGGCCGGCCGCCGGACCCGCGAGTCCGGGGTCTGGCGGCTGCACACCCGTCTCGGCTATCACGGCCAGGAGCCGCGACGCCTGCTCGGGGGTCAGGACCCACTCCGGCGGCTTGCTCTGGTCCTCCAGCTTGTCGAACGCCGCCGCCTGCAGCCGCTCGGCCCGGCGCAGCCGCCACGAGAGGCCGACGATCCGGTGGGCCAGCAGGGACTCCATCTGGCCCGCCGGGGCCAGCTCCGCCAGCATCTGGTCCCGGTAGAGTTCAAACTCGCCTGGGTCCTCCCCTTTGATGACGACCTCCTTCGCCAAGAGACCGTGCCTGACGGCGTTCTGCGCCACCACGGCCTTACCTTCCGGGGTGCGCGGACCGGTGGATTTCTGGGCGTTCGAGCGATTGGCTTGGACTTGCGCGGCACTGGTCATGCTGATCCCTCCAAATTTACCAGTTACGATCTACAGCATAGTATTACGTTGTCTAACTATCTTACTAACACGCCCGTCCACGGTCAAGGGGAATCCGTCGCGCCGGCGCACTTTTTTTTCCATAGGCCGCCACGAGGCGAACCCCGGTCCCCGCCTGCAGTTACCGCCGGACCCGGGTGGCACGGCCAAACCCCCTTCTTCTTTGGGCGAATGCCGGGGAAGAGGGCGGTTCCGGGGGGCAAATCATCCCCGTTCCCTCCGCTGGGCGCTCTCGTCCTCGAACCCTCCGACCGGCCCAGCGCGGCCTTCGGCCGCAACCAAAAATCGACTCACACAAAGGCACGAAGACACGAAGAAAATCGATACAGAAATGCCCCCCAAGCTCTGTGGCTTTGTGGCTCCGTGTGAGAACCAAGTATTGGTGTTTCAAGGACTTGCGTCTCTGTCGATCCGAAATTTGCGCAAGAAAACAAGATTTGAACAAGTAGTAGTTCGGAGTTCCGCGGCTCAGGGCCGGACAGACAAGAGACCGGCCCTGGGCGGACGAGGCCGACAGGATCTCAAAACGTCCGATTCGCCAGAAGCATCGTCCGCCGCGGAGCGTTCCGCCGAGGGCCGGCAGCAGGTCTTTCCGGCCCTGAACCGCATGACGGTCAGGTCGCGTTACGGGCCACGCAGAGCCAGATCCTCCGGGGCTGCCCCCCCCCAGTGCCCTCCCCCCTGAACCGCCTTCTCCCTCTTCCCGGAGGGCTTCGCAGGGCCGACCCTCGCACGGACAAGGATGCGACAAAAGCGAGGGGGACATAGGCAGCGCACCTGCCCATTCCACATTCTGGCTGACGATCCCATGGGCAGGGCCAGAATCCGTCGTGGCGGATGATTGTTCTGTTCGGGCTTTTTTCGCTTCTGGCGGCTATACTGGGTGGCATGAAGGCGGTTGGTCTTACACAAAGCCGCAGAGGCACGAAGGCGGAGACTCCGTGTTATCCGCCCGATCTTGGTGTCTTCGTGCCTTCGTGTGAGTCACTTGTCCAGGAGCCGGGGACCTTGGCGTTCTGGAGGAAGGTCTCTTCGGAAAGGGACTGCGATTGCCTGGAGTTCCGGGTCGATGGCATCCAGCGCGAGGCGACCAGCGGCGCAGAGGATTGGACGCAAAAGACCTACACGATCACCACGGCGGGCACCCACACGATCCAATGGCGCTACCAGAAGGATGGCAGCATCTCCGAAGGCGACGATTGCGGCTGGGTGGACGCGGTCCAGTGGAGCGGCCCGATTGCCGAGGACCCGCCGGCCAACGACTGGGGCTGGACCGGCTATGTCTACAACGCCGGGCTCACCTACGTCTACGACGCCAGTGGCCGCCGGATCGAGAAGAGGTGCGACGGCCGGACGATTACGAAGTATGTCTACGACGGCGACCACTGCCTCGCCGAGTACGACGCCAGCGGCAATCTGCGGCGTAAGTACATCTACGGCCCGGGCGTGGATCAGCCGGTCTGCATGATCGAGGCGACGCAAAGCTATGCGGGCACGTACTACTACCACTTCGACGCCCTGGGCAGCGTGGTCGCCCTGACCAACAGCAGCGGCAATACGGTCGAGGTCTACGAGTACAGTGTCTATGGCCAGGTGGGGGCCAGCGACGCGAACCACCCGAACCGCTTCATGTTCACCGGCCGGGAGTTCGACAAGGAAACGGGCCTGTACTATTACCGCGCCCGCTACTACAACCCCCAGATCGGCAGGTTCCTCCAGACGGACCCGGTGGGGTACAAGGCTGGGATGAATTGGTATATATACTGCCAGAATAATGGGGTCACGTGGGTCGACCCGACAGGCCTCACGCAGATGCGTGGTGTCACCTTGAGTTGGGGCACAGGTTATGGCGGAAAGAGGGAACTCTGTATCAATTGGGTGCTCTTGGGGGATGATGAGGATCCAGACGCCTTCGGCCTGGGCATCGCTGACCTACGCAAAGAGGGCAAGTATGATTTCATAGTATATGGTGATGCTTTCCAATTCAGCTACCTCTCGGCGGCTTTGAACGATTTGGCGCGTCTTTCTTCGGGAGAGGCGTTGCTGGACGAGTTCGCAGGATCGAGGTACGGCACCGGGATCGAATTAGGGAAGATTGAGGGTAGTGGGACTGGTGTCGGGCGCCAGGCGGGAAGCTACGACCCCCAATATGATATGATAGCTTGGGACCCGTTCGAGTGGTTGGGGGACCCAGCAACCAATGTAGATCGCACAGGTGCCAGGACTGATCTCATCTTCCAGGGCGCGGCCCAGGGATCGTACAACATCGTCCAACCTGCCATTTCGCTCGGGCACGAATTGATTCACTCGTGGCTTAACGTTGGCGCGAGCTCCCCGGGTGCGGCTGCCACTCCGGAAGAGGAGGAAGCGTGGCTTGATGGAGTGGGTGGTCCAGATGGCTCCAGCTTGAAGTATACGGAGACTCAGTTGCGCAAGGAGTGGAGAGACTATTACGGAGCGGCAGCTGTCTGGTATATTGATCCAGCCACGGGAGGAGGAAGGTGGATCTCCGTTCCAATGCGCCCCGAAGAGCGATGGTGGTGACAATGCGGGGCCTGTTCTTCAGCCGGCGAGAGTACTTGAATAAGCGTGAAACGTCGGTATCCGGTTTAAGTTCAAAGGAGAGATTATGAATCCACTTATATATGCGGCCCTAGAAATTTGCGCGGCCATTCTGAACACCTGCCCATCCACAGGAAAGACGCCAGATACGAAAATCCCGACCCAGATGCCAACGCCGGATTCTCTGGCACAGAAAGGTCCTGATCCCACGAAGAAGGCCGAACCCAAGGTGCTTGAGATTCAGCGCCTCGCGGTGATGGATAAGAGCGTGACAATGAACTACCGCGTGAGCAATACCTTCCCTGAGGACATCTGGGTTTGTGAGGATATAGACGGCGCAGGTCTGTATGGCGGACACACCGCGGTAGAAACGCGGATTGTGGATGATAGCCTGAAGATTAACCTCCTTGGTAACCTTGAACGCAGTCTATTCTTCGAGAAGAATGTCTGGGCGAGATACCGCCGTCTACCACGTGGGCAATCGCGCTCACAGACGATCGTCCTGACGGTCCCTGTCGGCAACTATTCCCCCGTCTATTGGGCCGAAATCCCGCGCGCGCCTAAGAAGACGATAGTTCTGCACCAAGTAATGCTTAAGGTAGGATTCTTCAAGGAAGACCTGCCCGGCTTGTTGGCACAAGCCAAAGAGAGGAATTGGCCGTTCTTGAGCTGGGATCGTCCTCGGACCCCTGTTTACACGCCGCCAGAATCCAAAGACCCCAACGTCGTATTCATTCCGTATCCATGGCAGGGGACGCGTATCCTGGAGCAGTCCGCCCAGGTTGACATCAGCGATGTCAACGTCCCTGCGAGGGTCGCAGCCAATCCCAAAGATGCGAGGGAGTACTGGCTGATGCATGAATCCCGCGGCGGGGAAAAACCGGAGACAAACGGGCCTAATCCTCAGAACAACAAGAAGAGGTAGTAAGAACGGGGTCAAGTCTTAAATATTAACTATTCGTTCATCACTAAACAGACGATCCTATAGGAGTTGTAGTGTCGCTTTTGTTGGCACGGTGCCAGTAATCTCTTACAGCTACGACACGGCCAGCCGGCTTTCCTATATTGACAACCAGACGGGAAATGGGCAACATAAGTATAGCTACATGTACGACAACGTGGGCAATCGCTGGAGCATGATGATCACCGATAGCGGCGGCGTGAGGACGCACGTGTACCGAGCTGAGCTATCTGGCGACCGACACCACGTTCACCTACGACGAGGCCGGCAACCGCAGCAGTGTCATCGACGGCAGCGGCACGTGCAGCTACACGAGCAACAATCTCAACCAGTACACCGCCGCCGGCTCCGTCAGCTACACCTACGACGACAGCGGCAATATGACTGCCGACGGCCAGTATACCTACACCTACGACCCGGAGAACCGCCTGACGCAGGTCGTCAAGCCCAACCCGCCGGCCCAGCAGCTCAATTCGTTCGCCGCGTACACCAAGGGCGGCGACGCCGTCTGGGTGGCGGACGGGTCCGGCTTTGCCAAAAGCGGCAGTATTAGCGACGACCAGGAGTCCTGGATGTACATCGACGTCTCGGGGCCGGGGACGGTGCAGTTCCAGTGGAAGGTCTCGTCGCAGTTGTGGTGCGATTGCCTCAAGTTCACGGTCGATGGGGTGAACCGGGGCGAAATCTCCGGCCAACGGAATTGGCAGCAGGAGACCTATACCCTCACCGGCACGGGCTCCCACCGGCTCCAGTGGCGCTACTACAAGGATAGCAGCGAATACGCAGGCGATGACTGCGGGTACGTCAAGGCGGTGACCTTCACGCCGCCGGCCCTGCCGGCGCCGGACTACTTGGCCCAGGCGGTGGACTCGGAATTGGCCTTTACGACAGGTGGCCTGGGCCCCTGGCAGCGTCAGACGGGGTCGCCCTCC
>JAPLMX010000132.1 GCA_026386805.1 Phycisphaerae bacterium
AAGCCCAAAAATGTTGAACTGATAAGTTGGGCTATTGCGCCCGCCTCCAAGACCGCGTATGTTCCGCGTAAGGAATGCAAAGACCGCGGAACCATTGGCGATTCACGGAATCCGGTTAGGGCCGGAGCTGACCGCAGAACAAGCCAAGGCCCTTTTCGCCTTGGGCGAGCAAGCCGTGGTCTTTGCCTTGCTCGCGCAAGCCAAGATCCTCGCCGACCGCAACGGGGACCGATCTCCCCCGAGCCGTCGGGAGGACCCGTCCTGTCCTTCCGGCCAGAAAGCTCCCCACGAGAAGCCGGAGAAAAAAGGCCGGAAGAAGAAGCCGGGTTGCACGCCGGGTCATGAAGGCCACTGTCGCGCGCAACCGGATCACATGGACCGCGCGGTACCGCACCGCGAATCCCACTGCCCGGATGGCGGGGGCAAGCTCACGAAGTGCCACGTCTCCCGCCAACGGTATATCGAAGACCTCTCGCAAGAGGTCCACGTCGAAGTCACCGAGCACACGATCCCTCGGGACGGGTGTCCGCGTTGCCGCCAGAGGGTGGAGCCGAAGGTGCCGGAGGCGTTGCCGAACGCCACGATCGGCAACCGCCTGTTGGGGATGAGCGCGAGGGAGTGGACCACCCGCGAAGCCCGGCGTTTGGTCAAGCGTCTGCGCCGCCAGCAGCAGGAACTGTTCACCTTTGTGCGGGAGCACCAAGTGCCCTTCGAAAACAACTTTGCCGAGCGGATCATCCGGCGGGCGGTGATCCTGCGAAAGAACAGCTTCAACAACCGCAGCGACAAAGGGGCGTCAACCCAGGCGATCCTCAGGCGCGTCTTCACCACGCTCAAACAACGCGGCCTCCATCCGATCAAGATCGTTGAGCAAGCCCTGCGGATATACATCACAATGGGAAAGCTCCCCGCTCTCAAGGACTTCACTCCCGCCCAACCCTAAAGTCTTACCATGACGCGCCTCTGGCTCGTGAAGAACCTGGGGATCGTCAAGTTCCACAGGGTCAATGCGAGCCCTGCCAACTACCTTGGCTGCATCTTCACCTGTCGGTGCGATGACAATCTGGCGTTGATGAATACTCCGGCGGAATTGGTTTCGGCCATCGTCGACGGCAAGCGGTACTGATCGTTCCCGTCGGGATCAATCATTTGACGATATGGGTGTGGGCGGCGTCGAACATGCGGACCCCGCCGCGGTCGAGCTGGAGGATCAGGCCCTTTTCCGGGTCCACGCCGATGCAGTTGCCGGTGAAACGCCGCTTGTTGTAGGACAGGGTGACGCGCTGGCCGAGTTGCGTGCTCAGGCAGCTCCAGGTGTCGATGACCTGCTGGCCGTTTCGCTCGGCGACCCGGAGCCAGTGATCGAGGGACGTGAGAACCCTCTTGGCCACGGTCACACGCTGGCACCGGGTCCCGCTGACCAAGTCCAGACTCGTGGCCATCGTCTGCAAATCCGGCGGAAAGCTGTCCGGCGTCTGGTGGCAATTGATGCCGATGCCGATAACGTGGATTCCAGAGGACGGATGACGGACGACGGATGACGGCGCTGTCCTCTGCCCTCTGTCCTCCGTCCTCTGGCCTTTTGATTCCAGGAGGATACCGGCGACCTTCTTGCCGTCGAGCAGGATGTCGTTCGGCCACTTGATCCCGGCCCGGCGGCCCCCGACCTGTCCAATCGCCTCCGCCACGCTTACCGCACACGTCAGGGACAGCAACTCGCTGCTGACGCTGCAATCCACCAGGGCAATGGAGAACAGCAGGCTCTCTTCCCGACCGCCGTGCCATTGGGCTCCGGTGCGGCCGCGGCCGGCCGTCTGCTCCTCGGCGAAGACCACGAGGCCACTGTTGTCGGGATTGCGGGCGTACTCAACGGCGACGTCGTTGGTGCTCGACGTGCGGTCGTAAACGAGCACCTTGGCACCGATTCGCTTTGTCTTGAGGTTGGCTCGGATGAGGTCCGGGTTGAGCCGGTCGTCCATCGTCATGTGTTGCGTCCGCGCGTCTGGCACGGCCCTCCCACGTGGCGAGGGCTTCCAGTCCTTAGAAAACAAGGCCAAGATGGCCTCGCCACGAGTTTACCTATCGAGACCGATATCCACGGCGGCCGCCGAATGGGTAATGGCGCCAACCGCGATTCGGTCCACGCCGCACTGGGCGATCTCCGAGACATTGTTCAACGTGATATTGCCGGAGGCTTCCAGCAGCGGCCTCTTGTTCTTGCCGCACATCGCGTCGCGCATCTCGACGGCATGCTTGAGCTGCCACTGGCCCATATTGTCCAGCAGGACGATGTCGATGCCGCGGATCGTCAGGACGTGGTTCAACTGGTCGTCCACGTGGTCCACCTCGACCGCCACAAACTGCAGTTTCTTGACTTTCTTGGCCTTCGCGACAAGCTGCTGCAGCCTTTCCGCGAAGTCGTTGCCGAGCTCGGCCAGATGGTTATCCTTGACCAGGACGCCGTCGTAGAGGCCGATGCGGTGATTGTACCCGCCGCCGCAGCGCACGGCGTATTTCTCCAAGAGCCGCCAACCGGGCAGCGTCTTTCGCGTGTCGTAGATCTTCGCCTTGGTCCCCTTGACGGCCCGGACGTATCGGCTCGTCGTTGTGGCGATGCCGCTGAGCCGCTGGAGAAAGTTCAGCATTACCCGCTCCACGCTGAGCATCGAGCGCAGAGGCCCTTCGATGGTCGCCAGCTTGTTTCCGACGTGGGCCGGCTGGCCGTCTTTGAAATAGGCCGTCATCTTCAGCCGCTTATCGTATTGCCTGAAAATCTCCCTCACGACCGGCAACCCGGCCACCACGATCTCCTCTCGCGAGACCACCATCGCCTTGGCTCGCGTGCCATCCTCAAACAGAAGATTCGTTGTCACGTCGCCGCGGCCGAGGTCTTCCTCCATGGCCATGCGAATTAGCGGCCGCACCTGCTTGATATCCAGATCCAGTTTCTTCATCGAATGATTCCAACTCCTAAACGAACTACTATTCTCCCCTGCATCGGGTCCTTGGTCGGACTCGTCTGCAGTATTTTGGCCAAACCGTCGTGGACGGTCGCATCGCCAGGACCGACCCCCGTCCCACCTGAGACTGTCCCGATGTGTTTCCAGTGAACTGACCGGCCGGGTGCCATGTCTACGCTTGCGTAGACATGCTCTATCCGATAGGTTCCACATGCTTACGCAACCGTAAGCATGGCCCCCAAAGCACACGGCTTCTCACACGTTCGGACGCTCAGGGCTTGGCCCCTCGGCGGCCCTGGGTCTTCCGGGCCACGTCCTTCTTCGTCCGGCTGCTGGCGATCAGCTCGGGCAGCTCCTTCAATTCCTGCAATTGGTCCCGCAAGGCGGCGGCCCGCTCGAAATCGAGGGCTTCGGCGGCTTCGAACATCTCCCGCTCGACTTGGGCAGCCATCTCGACCTTGTCGTACTCGGTTTCATCCAGTCGGATGGCCTCGCGGGCGACATGTTCCGCCTTGATCTGCTCGGTGAGGCTCTTGCGAATCTCCTTGCGGATCGTCTCAGGCGTGATCCCATGCTCCTGGTTGTACGCCAGTTGAATTGTACGGCGGCGGTCGGTTTCGTCAATGGCTTTCTTCATGGAGTCGGTGACGATGTCGGCGTACATGAAGACCGTGGCGTTGACGTTGCGGGCGGTTCGCCCGATCGTCTGGATCAGGGAGGTTTGGCTGCGCAGGAAGCCCTCTTTGTCCGCGTCGAGAATCGCGACGCAGGAGACCTCCGGCAGGTCGAGGCCCTCGCGCAGCAGGTTGACGCCGATCAGCACGTCGAACTCGCCCAGCCGCAGTTCGCGGAGGATCTCGATCCGTTCGAGCGTTTCGATCTCGCTGTGCAAGTATCGGCAGCGGAAGCCCCGCTTGGTCACGTAGTCCGCGAGTTGCTCGGCCATTCGCTTGGTCAGAGTGGTGACCAGGACCCGCTCCTTGACCGCCGCCCGCTTTGCGATCTCGCCGAGAAGATGCTGCACCTGGTTGCCCGCCGGGAAGACGAAAATCTCCGGATCGATCAGCCCGGTTGGCCGGATAATCTGCTCGACCACCTCGTTGTCGCATTTGGCCAGTTCGTAGGGCGCAGGCGTCGCCGAGACGAAGACCACCTGGTTCCAGCTCTCCTGAAACTCCTCGAATCGCAATGGCCGGTTGTCCAGGGCACTGGGCAGTCTAAAGCCGTGCTCGACCAGAACCTCCTTGCGGCTGCGGTCGCCGGCCCACATCGCCCGCACCTGCGGCAGCGTCACGTGCGATTCGTCGATGATCAGCAGGAAGTCCTTGGGGAAGTAGTCAATGAGCGTGTACGGCCGTGCCCCGGCCGGCAGACCCGCCAAATGCCGGGAGTAGTTCTCGATTCCGCTGCAATAGCCGATCTCCTCGATCATCTCGAGGTCGTACATCGTCCGCGCCTGGAGCCGCTGGGCTTCGAGCAGCTTGCCCTCGCTGTGGAACTGGCTCAGCCGCGATTCAAGCTCGGCCTTGATGCCCTCGGCCGCCGCGGCAATCCTCTCGCCAGCTATCACGTAATGCTGGGCTGGGTAGATGAACACTTGGCTCTCGAAGGCCAACGTCTCGGCGGACGTCGGGTTGATGTAGCTGATCTTCTCGATCATGTCGCCGAAGAACTCGATCCGGATGGCGAACGACTCGTATGACGGATGCAGTTCCACCACGTCGCCTCGGACGCGGAACTTGCCCCGCTGGAAGTCGATATCGTTGCGGGTGTACTGGATGTCGGCTAATCGGCCGAGCAGGGTGTTCCGCTCGCAGGTGGCGCCGACCCGCAGGGCGACCATGCTGGCCTTGTAGTCCTCCGGCGAACCCAACCCGAAGATGCACGATACCGACGCCACGACGATGCAGTCGCGCCGGGATGACAGGCTCATCGTGGTCGAGAGTCGCAGCCGGTCCAGGTCCGAGTTGCGGGAGGCGTCCTTCTCGATGTAGATATCGCGCTGCGGGATATACGCTTCCGGCTGGTAGTAGTCGTAGTAGCTGACGAAGTACTCGACCGCGTTCTGGGGGAACAGCTCCTTGAACTCCTCGTAAAGCTGGGCAGCCAGCGTCTTATTATGCGAGATGACCAGCACGGGCCGGTCGAACTGGGCGATGACGTTGGCCATCGTGAAGGTCTTTCCACTGCCGGTCACGCCCATCAAGGTCTGGAACTTCTTGCCCTCGCGCAGACCTTGCGTCAGTCGCTCGATGGCCTGCGGCTGGTCGCCCGAAGGCTGAAACTGGCTGTTCAGCTTGAATATACTCATTTCTCGTTCGCTGTGAATCCCACTGCCAAGCGGGTTCTAAACCCTTGCTCCTGCTGCTCTTACGCCTCTCCTGCGGTAGCACCGTCATACTCTATATGGTGCAAGAGCAGGGCTTGTTTGCGTGGCATTCACGAGCCGACATCCTACGTCCTGCGAGTGAGAAAGGCAATGGGCACGCGAAGCGGGAGAAACTCGGAACAAGTTCAAAGGACCGAAATCCGGAATTCAAGGCGAGACATCGACCGGCGACAGCGTGTTGATCCTTCGAATTTCGGATTTCCGCCGCCTCGGCGGCTTATGGCGCGCGGTCCGGGTACAGGACGGCCGCCATCAGGGCCTTGCCGTATTTTTGCCATAGGGCCGAATCGCCCATTTTTGCCGCTTCGGGGGGCAGTTCCAGTGTGATCGTCGGGATGCCGAGGGTCTCGCCGGTGTAGGAGCCGAGCGAACCAGGCTTGGCACCGAGCTTCTTGACCGCCAAGTCGCAATCCTGGGCCATGCGGGCCGCGATGGCCTGCCCGGGACCGTCGTAGTCGATGCAGTTCAACGGCTGATGGATGCTGACGATCCGGCTGGGAGCATATTCCTTGATCAGCGACTGCAGGGCCTGCGACTCCGGCTCCGTCAGCGGCCGAAGCCCGTTGGTCCCGTTGTCCACCCGGTTAGCCGTCTCGAAATTGCGGTTCAGATCAATGCCGTGTGCGTTGTCGCGAGTCCGCGCGGCGGCTCCATCCGGGTTGGCGGTCGACAGCAGCACGACACGCCGGCCCTCCACCAGTTGCGGGTTATCCTGTAAATGCTTCGCCAACTGGTCCACCAGCAAAGTGCCGGCCGGCTCATCCCCGTGGATCGTGCCCATGATCAGCGCAGTATCGGTGCCCTGACCGGCGATCTGGACCAGGATCGGCCGGCCCTGGACCGAGCGGCCGATCAGATGTTGTCTCGGCAATGTCTGGGCCGGCGGCAGTACCACCCGGTGTTGCTCGCCGGTGATGCGGGGCTTCGGCTCCTGCTCATAACAGCCGGCCAAACCCAACAGGACCGTGGCCAAAAGCGTGATTCGTCCGACGAGAGACCATTTCCAATCCATAGGCAACCATCCTTCAACCGATATCCATAAGGACTGTGGAGTATAAACACGCTCGGCTCACAATGCAATAGGTGACAGCGGAGAGTGGGAAAAATGCAGAAACTTGGTCCCTCGGCCGATGAAACAACGGGCAGGGGCCGTTCGTAACTTGTGGTAACTTGTAGGATGGGCTTTAGCCCATGCTGCTCCTGTCCGGCCATGCCCAAATGATGCGCATGGGCTGAAGGGGTCCCCAATCGCGGTATTTCGCGATTGGGAGCCCAAGTCCATCCTGCAAAGGCAGGGACCTATGGCATACACGCGTGGAAAAACACGGCTTTTCTCGTACGGCGTGGTGGCGGTGGTCGTCGCCGTAGCGACCTATGTGGGGCCCGGACTCTACCGCAACGCGATGACGATCCACGAGCTGCTCACCGAGAACCGCCGGCTCAAGCAGGCCATCAGCAATCTGACCGACGAGGACCAGATCGGCTACGCCAAGGTCCTCTCGCAGCGGACCGAGAACGGTCGCCAGTTGACGACGATTCGCTTCGTCGAGACCGCCCGCGACGACAAGACCAAGATCATCCTCCAGAAGGAGTGCACCGTCGAGGGGGACGTCATCCATTTCGACGCCCTGATCGTCAAGTTCGAGGACAAGATGGTCATGGACGGCAAGTCCCGGGCCTTGTACCTCTGGCGTCGTATCTACGGCGAGACGATGTCGCCCCAGGACGGCTGCCCGATCGAGGAACCCGGGGCCGAGCCCAAGAGATACAACGGCTTGCTCCAGGCGCTGCCCGTTGTCCACCAACAGCTTTTCTGGTCCAGCATCTGGGACTTGGCCAACGACCCCCAGAAGCTCCGCCAGTACGGCATCAAAGCCATCTACGGCAGCGTGGTCTACAACCAGTTCCGGCCGGGCCTGATCTACGTCTTCAAGATCAGCCCCGTCGGCCACCTCTACCCGGAAGTCGTGCCGGATATGTAGCCGCATGGCGGCGGAAATTCGAAATCCGAAACCCGACAACTCCGCCAGAGGCGGACGCCTGTTACCCCGTGTCGTCCGCCGTGCCGTTGCCCCCGCTGTATTGGCCCGCAGCGCCGGAGACGATGGTCAAGAAGAGAGCGGCTGCCGCGTCAAATAAGCATTTCGAATGACGGCAACATCAATGACATGCATCAGCGGCTCCATTCGTCCGGTGGCGGTCTTGCGTGAGGTTTGTGCATTGACGGCCTGGAGGCGGCCCGGTACTCTACTGGACATAGGGCCGTGATGGTTCAGGGATGGTTGGCTAATGCAGGCAAAGACGGATTTTGACATTATCGTGGTTGGGGGTGGCATCGTCGGGCTGGCTTCGGCTTACAAGATCGCGCTGGGTCATCCCCAGGTGCGGGTCGCCGTGCTGGAGAAGGAGGAGCGGGTGGCTGCTCACCAGACCGGCCACAACTCCGGCGTGATCCATTCGGGGCTCTACTACAAGCCCGGCTCGGCCAAGGCCGCGACGTGCATGGCCGGCCGCCGGGAGCTTATCGAGTTCGCCCAGACGCACAATATTCCGCACGCCATCTGCGGCAAGATCATCGTCGCCACCGACGAGGCGGAGCTGCCCGCGATGGAGAAGATCCTCCAGAATGGCCTCCAGAACGGCGTGGAGGGGCTCGAACAGATCGGGCCGGACCGCATTAAGGAGATCGAGCCGTTCGTGACCGGGATCGCGGCCTTGCACGTGCCGTCCGCCGGGATCATCGACTTCCGGAAGGTGGCGGCCAAGCTCGTCGAGCTGATCGAGCGGACGAGTAAACACAACCGGGTACTTGTCTCGCACGCGGTCATGGGATTCGACAAGCATGACTTCTTCATCAACGTCCTGACTCGTAAGGACGGGTTTGAAACCCGCCCCTTCAGCACACGCTACGTGGTCAACTGCGCCGGCCTGCAGTGCGACCGGGTCGCCCGCATGGACGGCATCGCGCCGCCCATCCGGATCATCCCGTTCCGGGGAGACTATTGCGAGCTGAGTCCCGCTGCGGCGGGCAAGGTGCGGAACCTCGTCTATCCGGTCCCGAACCCGGCGTTTCCCTTCCTGGGCGTGCACTTTACCCGGGTGATCGACGGCACGGTCGAGTGTGGGCCGAACGCCGTGTTCTCGTTCAAGCGAGAAGGCTACGGCAAGATCGATTTCAGTCTCCGCGACTCCTGGGAGTCGCTCTCGTATCCGGGGACGTGGATTCTCTTCGCCCGGAACTGGAAGTACGGCCTGGGCGAGTACACGCGGGCGTTCTCGAAGAAACGCCTGCTGGCCCAGTTGCAGAGGCTGATCCCGTCGCTGACTCTGGAAGACCTTCACCCCGGCTCGTCGGGCGTCCGGGCCCAGGCCCTCGGCCCGACCGGGGCTTTGGTGGACGACTTCCAGATCGAGGCCCGCGGCAACTCCATTCACGTGCTCAACGCGCCGTCGCCCGCTGCCACGGCGTCGCTGGCGATCGGGGACCACATCAATCGGATTGCCACAGAACGATTTGGGCTTTAGACACGGATGAACACGGCTCTTCTTAGACACGGATTTACACGGATCAACACGGATTTTGAGAGAGGTGTGCGATAGAACTCGCGGAAAAGCAATACGTTGTCATTTTGCAGTGTCACATCGTGAAGGAACGATGCCCGGGGTATCTGTGTGAGAGGGCCCTGCACGAGCGAGCGGGGGGCTTCGCCGACTATTCGAAAGACAAGGCGTACCGATACATCAGTCTCACCTGTGGCGGCTGCTGCGGCCGGGCGACCCATCGCAAGCTGACGAACCTGGTCCGCACGATCCAGAAGAAGGAGGGGATCGGCAAGGACAAGATCGTCGTCCAACTATCCTCCTGCATGACGAACGACAACTACCACGCCCCGCCCTGTCCGCACCTGGCCTATATCAAGACCTTGCTGGAGCGGATCGGACTGGACGTTCGTGAGGGCACGGTCATTAGCCAGAAATCCGAGCAGCGCCGGCAGGCCGGGACATATCATCGACACGGCTGACGGGGCCTGTGAAACCGCACAATTGCCGGCTTACTCTTTCACGGACTTCTGCTCTTTGAGCTGCGCCCACAGAAGCCGGCGGAAGGGGCTGAGGATTTCGGGCAGGGGGACAACCTTGACCTGGGCGTTGTCGAGGACCCCGGCGATCTTGACGGAAGCGGCGCCGGTCTGGAAAAGATCCATGACGCGGTCCAGGGAGCCGATGCCGGGCAACTTGGCGCCTTTGAGGATGCGGGTGGACGCCACGGCATAGCCTTCGATCGGACTGTCGCCGCCCAGGTTGATGTCCTTGATCGCGCCGGCCCCCCGGATCTCGACCCCCCGGTTGAAGTATTGGGCGCTGGAGATCGCGACGGCCGGCCCTTGGAAGGAAAGGCGGATCTCGCCCGTGCCGGTCGGCTTCTGCGACCCAAAGTGCAGACTCAGCGTGTTGTACAAGGTCTGCGTCACGCCGTTGTTGACAAGATCGGACTCGGTCAGGTTGATCCTGGCTTCGCCGGCAAGCAGGACTTGGTTCTGGAAAGCCGGCAGAATCGTGGCACTGCCGGAAAGGCGTCCCACGTGTTCGCTGGCATTCGGGTCAATCGCGTGCACCAACTGATCCAAGTTCAGATTGTTGAAGTCCGTCGCGATGGAGCCGTAATACTTGTCGGTGTGCTGGCTGAGGCGAGCCCGTGCCTTGAGCCGGCCTCCGAGCACGTCGAAACAGGCGTTGTCGATCAGCAGGCGGGTCTGATCGACATAGCCGGTGATTTGGCAGATGTCGATCTGGGCCGGGCCGAACCGGTCGCCCGCCATGTTCGCGTCCAGGACGAAGCGCATCGGTCCCAGCGGAGGGGGACCCTCGCCGGGTGCAATCGTGGGAACACGAGAAGGTGAGAGGGGCAGAAGGTCCGAAGGTGGGAGGTCCTTACCTTCTGACGTTCCTATCTTCTCACCTTCTTTTCTTCTCTTGGCGCCGGCAGTCTGCTCGACTACCAGTGAGCCGGACATGGCGCCTTGGTATCGCGCAAAGGGCGGCAGCCATGCTTCGAGTTGCTTGGGCCCAATTCCCTGCCACCGCAGTTGGGCTGCGCTGTCGATCCAGTGGTTCAAGGGAATCCTGGCAGCGCCATCGGCCGAGCCACCCAGAGTCCGCGCATGAAACTCCTGCACCTCCACGGTCTGCCCCTGCACCCGCGTGGTCAGACGGACGTCCGCCAAGTCTCTGTCTTGCCACACGACCTTGCCCGTCAGGTGAGCGTCGCCATCGGCCGTCTTCTTCGCGACGTTCACCCGCAGCTTGGTCCTGCCGTCCATGACCAGGGTCACCGGGCGGCCTGGCAGTCGCGCGGACCAGCTCTTCGCATCCAGCTCGACGGATACGATCTGCGGCTGGTCAAGCTGAAGACTCATGCTCGCCTGGGCGCGACCGCCATCCTGCTCCAACTGAATATCGTCGAGCCTGACCGCACCGTCGCCGATTCGAATGGTACCCTGCGCTCGTTGCGCCTTCAGCGGCGGGATGTTGACGTCCTGCGCGCTCCAAGTGCCCACCGCAACGGCCTTTTGGATTTCAAACCCCGGCATTCGCAGTCGGATCTCACCGTGCGCCTGGCCCCCGGAGGCAAGTGGCAGCCCCGCCATGCTCGCCAGAGCGGCCTGCGAGAGGTCCGACGCGAAAACGTGGACCTCCGTTGCCCACTTGGCAACATCGTACCGTCCGGTCAACTGCCATCGTCCGCCGAGCAGATCGAACGGCTGGGTGGTGGCATCGACTTGCTTGTCGTCCGCCGTCACGTGCACGGGGACCTGGACCCGATCCACCGATCGCTTCCCCAAAGCGATGTTCTGTCCGGAAAGCGTGGCCTCGGCATCCAGCGCGAGCGGTTGGACTTGGCCCGTGACGACGGCTTCGAGCCGCCATCGACCGGCAGGCTGCGCGGCCGGCACGGTCTCGGGGGGCTGTGCCGCTGCGGGCGGCTCCGGGTGCAGGCTGCGAGCCGGCCAATCGGCCGAAAGATGTACGTTCTGCGGGCCACCTCCGACGAACGACAAGTCGCCTTGGGCCGTGACGACACTCTCGTTCTGTGTCACGCGAAGCTCGGAGACGCGGGCCTCGTTGCCATCGCCCTCCGCCTGTAGCCGAAAATCAAGACCGTTCGCGCCCAGAGAGGGCCAACGCAACTGATCGACCGCAATCTGGGCCGACCATTGGCGCGTGTGCATATCGAACCGGGCATTGGCGCTGGCCTGTTTGGCCTGGGGTATGGACAGGGACGCCAACTGAACCTGGGGCCAGCGCAGATCGATCCTCGCGGCGGCGCCGGTCACATCGACCTGCCTTTCACCGCGCGACCAGGAGAACGTGGGCACCTGGATCTGCCATCGCGACGTCGGCCAGTCCACTCCGCTTGCCTGCACGTCCGCGACGGCGTGCCACGATCCCAGGGGAGTCCGCGCCTGCACCGTCACGTTTGCCTGGGCCTCCTTGCGTCCCTCCTGGGGGGATTTCACGGAAAACCGGTACGTCCCGTGAGACGGGAAAGATGGACCGGGCATTGCGGCCACCCACGAGCCGGAGAACTCGCCGTTGCGGGCATCCGGATTCCAGTGACCGTCAATCCGGCCGCCGAGGGCACCGGCCTTCGCCGCGAGAGATTCCAGGGTGATTCGCTCGGGGGAGATTCCCACGGCGCCGTCCGTCAGTTGAATGGCTTCGCCCGCGAGGTTCGGCTCGCTGACGGTCAGGCGGCGCGGGCTGATCGTGACGCGATCCGACGTTGCTTCGACTTGCGCATCCCCCTGCAGGGTCACCCGGCCGACGGTGGACTCATCGAGTTGAATCGTGCCGTTCCAGGTGTCCTGTGCGAGTGCGCCTTTCCATCGGCCTGCGGCCTGGACCGGCGCGAGGTCTTGTCCTAGCAGGCTCCGGACCAGCGGTCCGAGGTCCTGCACGCGGAACCGAACGTCACTGGCCCAATCTCCGCCCGTAGCCACTTGGCCTGCCAGACTGGCGATGGGAGCCGCCTGCAGGTCGAACGCCCAGAGGATCTGTCCTTGCCGGCGGCCGGTGAACTCGATGGGACTGACGGTCTGGGGCGCCGCATTGGGCTCGACGATCCGAACCGTGCCGTCATGAATAACGACATCAGGAAGCTCGATTCCCCGGCCCTGCGGTGAGGAGGGCCCGATGCTCGCCTGCACTCGCATCCAGACGTCCTGCACATTCCAATGGCCGCTCTGTGACTGATGCAGAAACACCGTAGGATGGTTAATCTCCACCGAGTGTAGGCCAATGGGCCGGCCGAGAACCAGCAGGGGGACGGCATTGAGCCCAAGCTTCATCCTGTCGGCGGAAAACACGACCTCGTCGCTCAATGGCATCCGGACACTCACGTTGCCCAGCGTCGCGTCTCCGCCCCATCCGAGAGAGAAAGAGCGCACACTGACGTCCACCCCGAGCTGACCGCTGACTCTCGCGACGACCTGATTGCCGAGCCAGTCGCTGCGCAGGATCAGGGTGCCGCCCACGGCGATGATCGCCGCGAGCACGATGAACAACACGAGCACAATTTTGACAATCCGGCGCAATATATACCCCTCGCCCTTACCTGGACATTCTATGTATCCGCCGCCCTGAGAGAGTGTTCACGCGGTCGCGGGAATCTCATTCCAGCCGGTGGTCCACGGGCGCGATCGTGCCGAGGGTGCGTGGGCCGAAGTTGAGGACCCACCAATCGTCGCGCCAGGCGCTGCCGAGCGACGGACTGGAACTGGCCACCACTTCGCCCGTGTTGGACCAGTACGCCACGTAGGCAATGCTCGCGTAGCTGATCTGCTTGATCTCCTTGACGATGGCCAATTCCGGCGTGACAATCCCGACCATGGGCATGCTGGTTGCCGCTGAGGTCGTGGCCGACGGAGCGCCGAAGGACGGGATGCCGATGATGCTGTCGTAGCGGTCAATCCCGATCCCAGCGCTTCGCACCTCCAGGATAATCTCGGCTTCCTTGGCCTCGGCTGCCACCTGCACGCCAGACAAGAGCAGCTTGGCCCGGAGCTCGCCAAGAGCGAGAGGTTTTTCCGGCGCGCCAAAGAACCGGTCATCGATGTAAACCTTGCGGCCATGAAGCACGTCGAAGCTCAGTGGCCCCACCGCCTCCGACACGGCCTTCGACAGCAGAAACTGCTCCGTGGCCGTTTTCTCGGGGTTGGTCACCCGCTCGGTGGCACACCCTGTGAGTGCCAGGAGAATCGCGAGAGCCAGACCGCAAAGCGAGGACTCCGCCATCGAGGTCCTATTCCTCGCATGCCTCGCAATCGGCATCATATCCTTCGCGGACTCACGCATACGACAACTCCCCATCTGCTGGCAAATCAGCCGAATCCCATGGCCAAGTCATACGGCACGCCGATGATAGCGGGGATCGCTCGCAGGGTCAAAGCTTCCCTCGATTGAAATACTGGAATTTGGTGGGCGCGTACAACTCCTGTCTCATTTTGCATTGGACAGGCGTTACAAGACGCCATAACATTCGCATCGGTACAACATCGAGAAGAATGGCCACGGTTGCCGGCTGGGGATGGTAGGAAATCGCTCCTGCATTGCCCATGATGAGCGCCGCCTGTCGAATCGCGAAAGCTGGATCGAGCGGCTTTGCCTGCGAATGGAGAACAAGAAATGGGTATCGATTTCACGACGTATCTTGACGAGACCATCAAGTGGATCATAAAGAGCGGCCCGAGAATTGTCGTCATTCTGGTGCTCGTGTTCCTCGGCGTCAAGCTGTCGCATGTTGTCGCCGGGCGGCTCTTCACCCTCGTCGGACGCCGCAAAATGATGGACGAGGAATACAAAAAGCGGGCCGATACGCTCAGTGCGGTCATCGCTTACCTGATCCGCGCCACGGTGATTATCCTGGCCGCTCTCATGATCCTGGCGGAGCTGGGCATCCCCATCGGTCCGGTCCTGGCGGCCGCCGGGGTTGTCGGTCTGGCTGTTGGCTTCGGCGCTCAGCATCTTGTGCAGGATGTGATCAGTGGTTTCTTCATCCTCCTGGACGACCAGATTCGCGTGGGCGACGTGGTTCAGGTCGCCGACAAAGGCGGTCTTGTGGAACGATTGAGCCTTCGCATGGTCGTCCTTCGCGACTTGTCCGGCAACGTCCACTATGTCCGCAACGGGAAAATCGACATCGTCACGAACATGACGAAGGACTACTCCCGCTACGTCTTCGATATCGGCGTCGCCTACCGTGAGGACGTGGACGAAGTGATCGAGGTTATCAAGCAGGTGGACAAGGAACTCCGAAACGATCCGGCGTTCGGGCCGGACATTCTCGAACCCATTGAGATCCTGGGCCTCGACCAGTTTGGAGAGTCCGCCGTCATGATCAAGGCCAGGACCAAGACCAAGCCGATCAAGCAGTGGAACGTTGCCCGCGAGTTCAACCGGCGGCTCAAGAAGCGATTCGACGAGAAGAACATCGAGATCCCATTCCCGCACGTGACCCTGTATCTCGGCCAGGACAAAGCCGGCCACGCCCCGCCTCTGAACGTGGCGATTGAGGACGGATCACGAGACACCCTCAAGACTCGCGCGACGGGGACATCGCCGGGTTGATGGGGGCTATGGACGATGGTACACCTGGAGTGTGTCGCCGTAGGTGTCGCGGCGCCAGTTGGGGGGGGCCAGCTTCCGCAGCGGCTCTTCGAGAAAGGCGAAATAGGACGGCTCGACGCCCACGATGATACCCGAAGGCCGATGGACGCCCACTAAACCGGCGAGGGTTTCGGAGCCGACCGTGTGAGTAATCTGTCGCTCTGATGCCGACATGCGGTCGGCCGCTCGATAGACGATGGAGCCGCAGGAGAGCTCCGGATAGATGTCGCGGCCGCCTTCCAGGGCGTGTAGCGGGCTGAGGGTCAGCACCGGTCCCGGCTCCTTGATGCCCGCGACGATATTCACAGATAGCTTGTGAAATTCAACGGGTGTCCATTTTTCAGGCACGGCCAGAAACAGGCAGCGATACAACACAACGGGAGAGACGAGGATCGAGACGAGGGCGGCCGCTCCCACGAGGCCGCAGGTCAGCTTGTACCCACTCTTGCTCTTGGATTCATCGCACCGGCGTCGCAGCGCGGCCAGCGGGTAGGCAATGGCAATTACGATAAACGGCACGGGAACGGCCAGGTACTGGAGCCACATTGTAGGCGGAATGTAGGCGATTGCGAAGAGCAGCAGCGGCAGCAGGGCGGCCAGGCCGGCCTTTCGCTTTTCGGGCCCGTCTAAGCTCGATCTCTCGCGAATCGCGGTCCAGACCGCGTAGGCGGCCAGCATCAGCAGCAGAAGATATCCCGGTGTCGCCAGACAGTCCAGCGTGAGTGCGGACTTGCCGAACGTCTTTCCGGCCTCATGCAGCCAGCGGCCATAGAGGGCGGGAATCTGCACAAGATTCAGCCAGAATGCCCACGGCGCTTGTGCGATCACCCACAAAGGCCAAAGCGCGACAGCCAAAGCCGCCGCCAGAAAGGGCAGGGCGCTGCGGATTCTGCTGCCGAGAGACCCTCCCGCGACAAACAGCACGCCCGCCAGGAACAGCAACTCGACCAGGGCCGTGGTCACGCGCATGAAGGTCGCGACGGTCAGCAGGGCACCGACGGCTCCGATGCGCCAGAGATGGGACTTGCTCTGGAAATCCGTCGTCACGAAAAGCCATAGCGACGCCACGAGGCACAGGATGACCACGTCGTGGTTCCATGCGTAGCCGGCGGCGTAGTCCACGACCGGATTGAAGACATACAGAACCGCCGCGGCCAAGCCGAACAACAGCCCATCGCGCCGATACCGGCCGAAGATGGACCGGTAGATCAGAAGGATGAAGATCAGGACCAGGACATCGCAGGCGACGGAGACAAGCCGGCCGACGAGCAGGTAATGCGTCGTGCCGAAAGCGCGGTAAAGAGCCGCCAGCAGCAGGGGGTGGTATGGCAGTTGGGAGGGATACGAGAAGTCCCGGTAGATCATCTGGCCCTGCCCGAGCAGAACGCCGGCCGTGCAGTACATCTGCTCGTCACGCCCGACCTCTTTCGTCAGGCTCATGCTGTTGGCCAGCAGGGCGGCGCCAAGTACGATAATCGCAACCAGGACCAAGGGTCGCACGAATGCTTGGAGGACAGCAGGATGTGCATTCCCTCGCGGGCTCCCCTGGCGAGCGGGGACGCTCGCCCTACCTTTACCACTCAGCCAGTTCACCCAGAAGCTCCTCAACCAGGTCTTTCATTGTGACAATCCCCAGCGGCACATCACGCCGGCCCCGCCGGCGCGTCGCCAGGACAATCTTCAACTGCTCCCGCCGCATGATGTTGATGGCATCCGTAATGGGAGTATCGGCATCGAGGCTGCGAATCGGCAAGAGGAACTTCTCCAGACTCGGGAATTCCGCGCCGGACCCCAGGACATCGTAGACATTGATGTAGCCGACAATCTCGGCTGGCGTGTTCTGCCACACCGGCAGGCGCGTCAGAGATCTCTTCGCCAGTGCGCTAAGCAACGCGGAGCGATCGCTGCGCATCTCGACGGCGTGGACCCGCTCCAGCGGGACCATCACCATGCTCAGCCGAACGCCGGGGATCGTGGCGATGCGATCCACCATTCTCGTTTGCACGTCGCTGAGAAGCCCCTCTTCCTGGGTGTCGTGCAGGATCGTCCGGACCTGATGGTCCTGATCGGACGCCATTGCCGCTTTGGGCGAGATGGGAGAGCCGATCAACCGGGCGCCGAGCCTCGCCAGCAGCTTCAGCAGTGGCACCGCCCCGCACCAGGTGAAGACCTCGTGGCTCACGTACACCAAGGGGGCCACGAAGAACGTGAGCGTGTCGGCCCGGCGCAGGAACACGTTCTTGGGGATCAGCTCGGAGAAGACGAACAGCAGGGGGGCGGCCACGGCCATCGTATAGAGCTCGGCGACGCGCTCGGAGGCCACCACGTCGAGAAACGCCCCCGTGATGAGACTGGTCGCGAGGTAGTGCGCGAGGTTGGTCCCGACCAGTAACGACAACAGCAGCCCGGAACTGTCCCGCATCACGTCGGCCAGCAGCAGGGCCGGCCACTTGCCGCGTTCGACGCCCAGTCGCAATCGCAGCCGGCTCAGTCGGTAGATCCCCGTCTCGGAGCCCGCAAAGAGGCCGGCCGCAACAATGGCCAGAATCGCCAGCAGAATGACGCTGAGTCTACTCATGGCGAGCGAGAGACTCCAAGGACAGAATGACGGTTTCGATCCGGTGCCGGTGGACGCGTTCCACCGTGAGCTTCAGGTTCCCGATATAGGCAATGTCGCCCTTTCTCGGGATCTTCCCCAAGAGGGTCATCACCAACCCGCCAATCGTGGATACGCGGGTCTCCTCCAGATCAACTCCAAACGCATCGACCCAATCGTGAATGGCCAGGTTGCCCGCCAGCCGATACTGGAGCGGCCCCAGTTGCGTGATCGGCTCGACACGGGCCGGGGCCTCGATTCTTCCGAACAGCTCCTCCGCGATGTCTTCCAGCCGGACCGATCCGGCCAGCCCCCCGTATTCATCGACGACGATCGCCATATCGGTCCCCGTTTTGCGGAAGAATTCCAGCAGGGATTCCACGGTCTTCTGCTCCGGCACAAACGGCATCGGCTGCACGAGCCGATCCAGCGGCACGCCAGGCTTCAGGAACAACTGCCGCAGATGAACCACGCCGAGGACGTTGTCCACGTTTCCCGTGTAGACCGGGATTTTCGTCAGGTGATGCTCGTGCATCAATTCACGGGCCGATTCGGGCGACTCGGCCACATCGGACGAGATCATGTCCACGCGCGGCTGCATGACGTGTCGCACCTTGAGCAGACCCAGCTCGACGACCTCTCCCAGCAGCCGGTTCTCATCCTCGCCGATCAGCCCGCGCTGACGGCTCAGACTGACCAACGAGCGAAATTCCGCCAGCGTAATCACACTCGGCAATTGGGCGTGGCCGAAAAGGACCCGCAGGACCGGCTCCAGGAACAGCATCCGAAAAGCCGAGGCCATTGGCCCAAAGACCTGAACTACCAGAAAAGCCGGTAATGCCGCGGCGACCGCCAAGGATCGTGAATTCGAGTAGGCCAGCGACTTGGGCAGAATCTCACCGGACAGCACCAAAACGATGAAGGTGGCGAAGGCCGAGACAGTGGCGGCGGCCAATCCCCATAGGTGACCGATGTGCGCCACCAGCACGCTCGATATGGCAAAGTACAGGACGTTCACGATCATGTTGCCCAGCAGCAGGCAGTTCAAGAGATGGCCCGGCCGTTGCAGCAGGCGGGCAACGAGCTTTTGCAGCCTGACGTCGGAGGCATCGAACTGCTGGACCTGTCGTTGGGTGAGGTTGAAGAAGGCGGTCTCCGACCCCGAGAAGAACGCTGCGCATGCCACCAAAAGGAGCATCAACAGAACATTGCCAAGGGTTTGATAGACCTGCGCGATCATCGGGGATCAAGGGGCGGCACGCGGAGCAGTCGGATCGTGAATGTGCTTCCCTGGCCGCTCTGCGATTGAACGGTGATCTCGCCACCGTGGGCGTCGACGATCCGCCTGCAAAACGCCAGACCGACGCCCGAGCCGGAGTCCGAGCCGGCGGGGCGGTCCTTTCCGGTTTTCGTGGTGAAGAACGGCCGGAAGATGTTCTTCAGGTTCTCCGGCGTGATACCGCAGCCGGTGTCGCTGACGACCAGGTCAATATGATCGGTGTCCGCCACCGCCGACACCCGCAGGGCCCCGCCGCCGGGCAGCATCGCGTCCCGGGCATTCAGGATCAGGTTCATCAGCACCTGCTCAATCTGCACGGGAACGCAGCTTACCTCCAGCGCGTCGTCCACCCGAATCTCCACCCTGATTCCGTCCTTGCCGAAATCCCGGCACAGGCACGTGAAGACTTCCTCGACGAGGGCTTTGACGGAGACGGTTTCCCGCTTCTGTTTCTGGCCGTTGGCCATCGCGAGCATGCTCTGCATGATCTTGGAAGCACGCTGACAATTCCGCACGGTCTTGTCGAGCACTTTCTCGGCCAGCTTCTTATCGTCGGGATTCTGCGCCGCCAAGGCCGCATAGTTCGCCAGCGGTGTTAGCAGGTTGTTGATCTCGTGCGCGATCATGCACGTCGCCGACCCGAGGTTGGCGAGGGCCTGGAGCTGCATACTCTGGGACTTCAACGCCCGATTCTCCTCCTCTTTCTGGGCGAGACACTGATGCAACGACAGTCGTCTTTCGATGATACTTGCCAACAGCCCACTCCTTGCATACAATCCATTGTAGGGCATCCGTACCCCCATATTATCCACGGGAAGGACTCGTTTTGCAAGTATGAATGATCAGAGGATTCTGGAAGAACTGCTGGCCCTGCTGGAGGCGCGGAACGTGAAAATCCGGAGCGAGCCGCTGGGCGGCAGGGGTGGGGGACTGGCGTCCATGAAGGGCGAAACCATCTTCTTCGTTGATACACAGGCGTCCAATGCCGACGTGGCCGCCCTTTGCGCCGGCGCTGTCCGTAAGCTGGTAGATATCGAGGCGCTTTACTTGCGTCCGGAAGTACGCTCATTCCTGGAAAGCGATACCGCACCGGCGTTTTGAGGAGACTCGCAATGGCTGATCGCAAGGAAGATACAGACAAGCTGCCGGTGATTCTCATCGTGGATGACGACCAGCAGAACCTCGAGCTGGTCCAAGCCTATTTGGAGGACATCGAGTGCGAGACCGTGGCCGCCCACGATGGGATTGAGGCCCTGGAAAGGGTGGCAAAGGACAAACCCGACCTGATCCTGCTCGACGTGATGATGCCCAAGATGAGCGGATTTGAGGTCTGCCGAAGGCTCAAGATGGATCCCGATACCATCAACATCCCCGTCATTATGGTGACGGCTTTGAACGAATTTGGCGACATCGAGCGTGGCATCGACTCTGGCACCGACGATTTTGTCAGCAAACCGATCAATAAACTCGAGTTGCTGACCCGCATCCGCACCATGCTCAAGCTCAAGCACCTCACCGACCGCCTGCACCGTACTATGGCCTACTTAAGCGAAGTCGAGAGGCACACCCAAACCGGCTCGTCGTAAGATCGCCGAGCGAGTGGCATCCACCATCCGATAACTACGCCTTCACAGCCCAACCAGGCCCTACAGCACACACAGTCGCCATTGTGGCCGGTGCAAGTGCGCCGTGCGCCCCGGCCCGGCCCTGACCGAAGTTAATACCCCTCACGAATTGGACGATACGGGAGCAGTACCTTGGTCTTGCTTTCATACGACCGGATATTAGGAGTGAGGGATGAGTGGATTGCTGGAGATTCTTGGCAGGGCGATTACGGTTGACACGCCCGGACTGATCTGGCACTGGCTTAGTGAGCGGCGCGAGGCCCAGGCCGATGCCGAGCAGCCGGAAAACCCTCACTTGGACCATATTATTGGCCTGATGGGCTGTGGCAAGTTCTCGGAAGCCCGCGAACAGGTCCGGCTCTATCTATTCGCAAATCCTTCCTGTTGCTATGGCCGAATGGCCGCTACGGCTTTGCTGCTCCAAGACAATAACCTCAAGGAGGCGATGGACGAACTGAATTCCATCTACATGCGACAACCCAGCAACACGCTGGCGCTGTATCTGCTCGGCCATTGCTTCGAGCGTCTTGGCCATCAAGCCCAGGCCATCGAATTCTACCAGGACTGCGTCAAGTTCAACGGTTATCTGCAACTGCCGGCCCAGCGGTTGGGCGCGATCTATTTCAAGGATGGCCGCTTGGACGAGACCATCGCCCAATATGAGCCGTTGAAGGAGCAATATCCTGATGATATCTCGACTTTGGTGACGCTGGGCCATCTCTATATCGCGACCAGCCAGTATTCCAGGGCCGTCGACACCTTCAACACCGCCATTCTGATCCATCCGGACAACTTCATGACCCACGACGACTCCATTGAGGAGTTGATCTGCTCGGGGCAGCTTCAGGAGGCCCTCGATCAGATCGATGTGAATCTGGTCGATGAGCCCGACAGGCCGGATCTGATTGCCAAACAGGCCGATATCCTCGTCATGATGGGGGGCATCAGCGACGCGATTGTCCTGTACCAACGGGTGCTGCGAATCTGTCCGGACTTTCTGGAGGCGACCATCAAGCTGGGGACCTGTTTCCTGAAAATGCACGCGGACCAGCTTGCGGCCCAGCAGTTCAATAAGGCGATCGAGATCAACGACAAGATCGTGGATGCCTACACGGGTCTGGCCGCCGCACAGAGATTGGCCGGTCGGCCGGCGGAGGCAGCGAACACCCTTTCGCTGGCCTCGGCGATCCAGCCGAACAGTTCGTTTCTCTTCACCGAGACCGCCAAACTGATCCTCAAAGCGGCCCTCGAAGCCAACCTGTTGCCGGCCCCGCCGGATGGCCAGATATTCGAGCAAAACGTGCTGGCCGCCCATGAGCACCATTTGGCCCGGTCTCCGAACAACCCCGACCTGCACTACCGGCTGGGGATTCTACACATGAACGCCGGCCGTATGCAGCAGGCGGCCGATTGCTTCAAGGCCGCCATCGACATCAATCCGACGTTCTACCGGGCCGCCACGAAGCTGGCCATCTGCCTGTTCGAGACCAGCCGCAAGGAGCAGGCTCTCGACTTGATCATGCCGCCGCGTGACTATGATCCGACGACTCTCGACCTGTACTACCAGACGGCGCTGCTGTACTGCAATCGTGTCAAGTTCGCGTCGTCGATGATCAACCTGCAACACCGGATTGAAGCAGACAACGTCAGTGCGAGTGAAGCGAAGCAATCGGCGTCGAGCCTCGACCCAGCCACGAACATTTCCATCGTCCTGCAAAACCTTGGCGTATCCGACACCACCGGCCTGATGTGGGAAAACCTCTGCCAGACGGCCGCCGACGCGGCCATCGCAAACGCCTGAAAGTGGCGAGGAACGTAGCCAAATGGTTCTTTCGGGGCAATCCGGCCAATACGGCCGAATGAAACATAACATATCTTATAGGACGTGCGAGATGGGGCGTTTTCCCCCGGGGCCCGGGCAATCCTGCGGCTCGCACGCATCGAATCCCGCCAGATCGGGTTTGCCCTGCGGATCTTTTGGCTCTGGCGCATTCCTCGGTTGGTTCAGACGGATTCTACGGTTGCGACCGGGGGGGATTTCGTGCCTACACGCCGCAAACCAGCGGGATCTTGACGCCTGACATACCGTGACACATGCCGATAGTCCTATAAACGCAGTCTGGCGAGACGTTTGCGGATCGGCGCAGATAACGTAAGCTATTGTTCGCACATTGTACTGGGACGTGAAAAGGGTTCTTTCTCTGGTCGATGGTTAAGGGTCACAAGAGAACGGTTCAACCAAAGAAAGGACAGGATCATGCAAGACAGTCCTTCGGCACCGGCAGACAAGAACTTGAGTCACGTGATCAAGATCGATGAGGCCCAGATTCAGCAGCATCTGGGCGAGATGGTGCGCTCGACCGTGGAGCAGACCCTCAACGGCATGCTCGACGCCGAGGCGGATCGGTTGTGCAACGCCCGGCGCTACGAGCACACCGAGGCCCGGACCGACCAGCAGGCTGGGCATTACAAGCATAAGCTGCAAACGAAGGCGGGAGAAGTGGAGTTGAAGATCCCCAAGCTGCGGCAGGCGCCTTTCGAGACGGCCATCATCGAGCGGTATCGCCGGCGCGAATCATCGATCGAAGAAGCCTTGATGGAGATGTACCTAGCGGGGGTCTCGGTGCGGCGGGCGGAGGACATTATCGAGACTCTCTGGGGCATGCGGGTCAGCGCCGGCACGGTCAGCGATCTGAACCAGAAGATGTATGAGCGGATCGAGGCGTGGCGTAACCGTAAGATCGAGAAGACCTATCCCTACGTCCATCTCGATGGGATCAGCCTCAAACGAACCTGGGGTGGCGAAGTCCGCAACGTGTCGATTCTGGTGGCGGTGGGCGTCGGCGAAGACGGGTACCGGGATATCCTGGGCATCGCCGAGGGCTGTAAGGAAGATAAAGCCGGCTGGAGCGGTTTCCTGACGTACCTCAAAGGCCGGGGTCTGGCCTGTCCGGAGCTCTTCATCTCGGACAAGTGCCTGGGCCTGATCGAGTCATTGGCCGAGTACTATCCCCAGGCTCGCTGGCAACGCTGCATGGTCCACTTCTACCGGAACGTCTTTTCACTCGTGCCCAAAGGCCAGGTCAAAGTCGTGGCGGCCATGCTCAAGGCGATCCACGCGCAGGAAGACTGGGCCGCGGCTCGGGAGAAAGCCAAGGCCGTCGCGGACAAGCTGGAGACGATGAAGCTCCGGGCGGCGGCGAAAGAAGTCCGGGAGGGCATTGAAGAGACGCTGACGTATTATGCCTTTCCCGACAAGCATCACCGGCAGATCCGCACGAATAATCCGCTGGAGCGGATCATGCGGGAGATCCGCCGACGGAGTCGGGTTGTGGGCAGCTTCCCCGATGGTCAAAGTGCCCTGATGCTGGCGGCGGCGCGACTGAGATATATCGCAGGCAGCCGCTGGGGCACGCGGCAGTACATGAACATGGAGCGATTGAAGGAACTCAAGCAGGAACAGCAGGAGGCCGCGGCGGCCGTCGCCTGAGGTTCCGATAACGTACCGCCCCCTTAAGGGTGAGATATTGTCAAATGTTGTGGATGAGATTCTTGGCGGACGAATTCTCTGTCCCTTCTGGGTGAGCAGAAAAGAATACCAGTTCAAGCGGCGATCTCCTTGATTCCATCCACGAATCTCACACCTCGAATCACCTCGGGGATCCACTCTTGGCCGTGGAGCCGACGCCAGTGTTTCTCCGCACAGCGCGCCAACTTGAACACCATCGTCAGGCAGGCGGTTCGGCTCCCACTGCCCTTGGTCCGCACCGTGCGCAGCCGCACCGTCGCGAACGTCGATTCGATCAGATGGGTCGTGCGCAGAGGAATCCAATGCTCTGCCGGAAAGTCATAGAACGTCAGCAACACCTCCCGATCCTTGACCAAGCACTCCACACTACTACTTGTCAGAATCTTGCTCTCTTGCGCAAATTTCGGATCGACCGAGACACAAGTCCTTGAAACACAAATACTTGGCTCTCACACGGAGCCACCAAGCCACGGCGCTTGAGGGGGCATTTCCGTACCGATCTTCTTCGTGTCTTCGTGCCTTGGTGTGAATCGATTTTGGGTTGCGGCCGAGGGCCGCGCTGGAGCCTTCGTGTTCTTCGTGGTGAAAAAACACCCGCATGGGCTAAAGCCCATCCTACCCTGGGTGGATCTCTGCGGCCTCTGCGGTTAAGCAGCAGCAGCTCAGGACTGCTGCGTCAGGGCGTCGCGGATGATCTTGGCTCGCAGGGCGTCGCGGTGCGTGGCGTCGAGCGACTTGCCGTAATTGACCTGGAGGTGGGCCGGGAGCGTCAGCATGAAGAGGCGGTTGATCGTGCGGATCGTCAGCTTGTCCTGCTCCTTCGTGCTGGCGCGGAGGGCGCAGAGCCGCTCGATCGCGGGCGTCGAGGCGCCCATGTGCTCGTGCATGTTCAGGCCCAGACGCAGGTGGCTTAGGAGGAAGAGGGCCTCTTGCGAGCTGATCAGGTGGGCGTTTTGCAGCAGGGCCATCGCCCGGGCGATCTTGTCGTCGAGCGTGTCCGTGTCGTTGGTCAGCAGTTGCCGGCGGGCGGCCTTCTCGTATTCCACGATCTCGGGGATAATCACGTTCTCGAACTCGGAGACGATGTGCTTCTCGCTGACGCCGAGGGTGACCTGGTTGGAGATCTGGTAGAGGTCGCTGGCGGCTTCGGTGCCTTCGCCGAAGAGGCCGCGGACCGCGAGATTCATGTCCTTGGCCGCGTTCATGAACTTCTCGATCTGGTTGGTCAGCTTCAGGGCCGGCATGTGGAGCATGACGGAGACGCGGATGCCGGTGCCGAGGTTCGTCGGGCAGGCGGTCAGGTAGCCGAAGCGCGGGTTGAAGGCGTACTCGACCCGGCCCTCGATCTGGCTGTCGATCCGGTCGATCTGCTCGGCACAGGCGCGGAGCTGGCAGCCGGCCTTGAGGACCTGGAGCCGGAGGTGGTCTTCCTCGTTGATCATGGCCGTGAAGAACTCGCGGCGGGCGATGACGGCCCCGCGCGGACCGGTCGCCATCGCGTGGTGGCGACTGATCAGGTGCCGCTCGACGAGGAAGTTGCGATTGAGCTCCGGCTCTTTGTCCACGCTGACGTAGAAGACCTTGTCGCCGAGGTCGAGGGGCATTAGGACGGATTTGAGCTTCTCGAGGATCTCGGCCTTCTCCTCGTTGGAGCAGCTATTGAGGAAGCGGTGGCCGGCGAGATTGCGGGCCAAGCGAATCCGGGACGAGACGACGATGTCCGCCAGCGGCCCGGAGCCGCTGAACCACTCGTTTATGTCATGGCTGAACTCGGTGAGTTCCATATCATCGTCCATCCAAGTAAAAAAGGAAAGGTTCGAAGGCCCAAGGGGGAGATCTCCCCGCGTTACGCCCTTTGCCTTTTTTACCTTTGCCCTCCGTGCTACTCGAGTTGTTTCATTTTGTCCCGCAGTTCGGCGGCGCGCTCGTAGTCCTCGTCGTGCACGGCTTCCTCCAACTGCTGGCGAAGCTGTGACAGCTCGACGAACTTTTTGGTGTCCGTGGGGAGCGTGGTGGGGACTTTGCCGCAGTGGCTGGTCTTGCCGCCTTGGGCCCGCTCGATCAGAGGCAGCAGGGCCTGCTCGAAGACCTCGTAGTCCGCCGGGCAGCCCAAGGTCCCTTCTTTGCGCAGGCGGTCCAGCGTGAAGCCGCACGTCGGGCAGACCAAGTCCTTCTCCGCCGGGCCGAACATCTCCTCGTCCGATGGCTGCACGGCCAGCAAATGGCTCAGCAGCTCATTGATCGACATCTGGCTGTGCGTCGCGATCCCCTGCTCGGACGCGCAATGCTCGCAAATGTGCAGCTCCGTCCGAGCGCCGTTCTGGATCTCGGTTAAATGGATAGTTGCGGTCCTTTTTTGGCAAATTTGGCATTGCATAATATCAGTCCACACCCGCGCGACGCGGATTTCTTTGCACGCTCAAAGCCTTCTTCATTCTATCGGCTAATTCGCGGCTCGACAACAATCTATTGGCTACGTTACCGCTCCCGTGGTCGTTCCAAAATGCCGTCCGGTCATTGCAGCGGGCCGCCGCCGGGCCTGCCCCCCGCGCCGGTGGGGGAATGCCATCTCCTCCACGTCGTACCGCCGTGCCGCGCGGGCCCCGTCGGCCCTCACGTCTGGTGGGCTTTCAGGCGGCTGAACCGGCTCTCCAACCGCCGGTGGACGTTCTCCGGGATCAGGTTCGACAGGTCGCCGCCCAGCGAGGCCACCTCCCGGATCAGCGTCGAGCTGGTGAACCCGTACTGCTCGCTGGTCATGATAAAAATCGTCTCGATCCCCGCCACCGCCCGGTTGGTCATCGCCAACTGGAACTCGTATTGCACGTCCGTCAGGCTGCGCAGCCCCCGCAGCACCACGTCGGCCTTCTGCCGGGCGGCGTACTCGACCATCAGCCCTTCGAAACTGTCCACGTGCACGCCCGGCAGCCCCTCGATCAGCTCGGCAATCATCTCAACCCGTTCCTGGGGCGTGAAAAGCTGGTTTTTGATTGGGCTGCGGCCGACCGCGACGATCAACTCATCGAACAGCCGCATCCCGCGCTTGATCACGTCCAGATGCCCGTTCGTAATCGGATCGAACGACCCCGGGAAGATCGCCCGAACGAATTTATGCTCCATGCCGACCCTTCCTAAGCCAAACGGCCCTCCATTATACCCCGCCGCCGCCCCGCCAGCAAGATTCGCGCGCTTCGCCGATCCGCTTGTACCGGGGTCAGTTCTTCGTCCTACCCCAAAACGGGGACTTCGTCTCATACAGGAAATAGGGTTCCCCCTGATAGCCGAGGGTCGCCGGGCTTCGTATATCCTTTCACCAGTGAGTGCAGGGACCAACATGAGTCCGAGAAAGGGCATAGCAGTGACGTGAAGGTTTCAGATAGAGGGGAGACCCCAAGAGCACCTTATCGTGTTCCTATCCGATCTCACATGGATCGAGCCAAAGGATTAGGAGGTACAGGAATGAAAGCGCGCACCAGTATTCTGTTGGGGAGTCTTTGTCTTGTCTTGCTGTCAGGGCCACCCAGTTGCCTTGCGGCTACCACCAACGTCAAAATCGTGGATTTTGGCTTCGAGCCCGCCGACGTCACCGTCAAGGTCGGCGATACGGTGACATGGACCAACACAGGCTCGTTCGCACACACCACCACCAGCGGTACGACCACCGGCGGGGTTCGTCACCCGGACGGCCTGTGGGATTCCGGGTCCCTGTTTTCGGGACAGACCTTCTCACATACTTTCACCAAGGCCGGCGTCTTTCCGTACTATTGCACCCCTCACTACTCGATGATGGTGGGAACTGTGACCGTGCAGACGGTGGCCAACGTACCGCCGGCGGTCTTGATCGTTAGTCCCGCCAACGGGGCGACCTTCATCTCGCCCGCGAACGTGACGATCCAAGCCGGCGCCAGCGACACCGATGGGGCCGTGATGAAAGTGGAATTCTTCGACGGCTCCAGTTCGCTGGGGTCCGTCACGACCGCTCCCTACGCCCAGAGGTTCACTCTGTACCCAGGTACGCACCCTCTGACGGCTGTGGCCACGGATAACGCGGGCGCTGCTGCAACTTCGGCCACCGTGACGGTCACCGTGAACACGATGCCCATCCCGGATCCCATCCCGGCGCACATTGTCAAAGGCGACATCACCATCGAGCTGCAAACGATCGTCGACGACCTGACCGCGCCGCTGAGTCTGGCTGTGCCGGACGACGGCAGCAAACGCATGTTCGTCTGCGATCAGGTGGGCCTGGCGTGGGTCGTGGCCAACGGGTCTGACAAACTGCCGACGCCTTTGCTGGACGTGCGCAGCCGCCTGGTGACCTTCGGCAACTACGATGAACGAGGGTTGCTGGGCTTGGCGATCCATCCCGATTTCGCGCATCATCCGCTGATCTACACCTACACGTCCGAGCCGATCGCCGGTACGGCGGATTTCGTCAATGTCATGCCGGCGGGAGTCACGAACAATTGCCAGTCGGTCATTGCCGAGTGGCGGATCGATTCCGCCAATCCCAACCAGGTCGATCCGGCCAGCCGGCGTGAGATCCTCCGCATCGACAAACCCCAATCCAACCACAACGGAGGCACCCTCCGCTTCGGGCCGGACGGATACCTCTATATCTCGCTCGGCGACGGCGGTCGGGCGAATGACGTGGCGGACGGCCACGTGCCCGGCGGCAACGCCCAGAACCTCCAGCGGATCTACGGCAAGCTCCTGCGCATCGACGTCAACGGGGCCAACTCCGCCAACGGCAAGTACGGTATCCCGAAAGATAATCCGTTCGTGGGCCAGAACGCCGTCCAGGAGATCTACGCCTACGGCCTGCGTAACCCGTTCACCTACAGCTTCGATAGCCTTACGGGCGACTTGTATGTCGGCGATGCCGGGCAGAACAACATCGAGGAAGTGGACCTGATCGCCAAGGGCGGCAACTACGGCTGGAACGTCAAGGAAGGCACCTTCTGGTTCGATTCGGTCAGCGCGAACCTCGGCAAGGTCGTGACCGGTCCCGTCCGGCCCGTGCCGGCGAGCCTGATCGATCCCATCGCCGAATACGACCATGACGAGGGCAGCGTGGTGATCGGCGGCTTTGTCTATCGAGGCGTGCAGGTCCCCGTCTTGCAGGCTCGCTATGTGTTCGGTGATTGGGGCTCGTTCGCCGCACCCAGCGCCCGGCTCTTCTACCTGGAACCCACCTTCACCATCAAGGAATTGCGCATCGGACTGGCGGACCGCCCGACGGGCTTCTGGCTCAGAGGATTCGGTCAGGATGCCGACGGTGAGTTGTATGTCTTCGGATCGACCGCCCTCGGTCCCAGCGGCACCACAGGCCGGATGCTCAAGATCGTTCCCAGTCTTCCCACCACGTATCTTCAGCACAACCTGGTTTCGGATCTGCCGAGCGTGGCCGACCGAGTCGATCCCAACCTGATCAACCCCTGGGGAATCGCCTTCGGCCCGACCACTCCATTCTGGATCGCAGATAACCACACCGGTGTCAGCAGCATCTACGACGGCAATGGCGTGCCGACTCGCGCCGCTGTGGCGATCCCGGGGCCTGCTGGCGGTGCGGCGCTGGGCGCTCCCACCGGCATCGTCTTCAACGCCACGACGGACTTTGCCCTGGCCCCCGGTCAGCCGGCGAAGTACCTCTTCGCCACCGAGGATGGCACGATCGCGGGCTGGAGCACTGGGGCCGCCGCCGTGCTGAAGGCTGACCTCTCGGTCCTGGGAACGGTGTATAAGGGTTTGGCCCTGGGCAGCAGCAGCGGCAAGAACTACCTGTACGCGGCCAATTTCAGCGTGGGTCGGGTGGATGTCTTCGACGCCAATTTCGCGCCCGTGGCTCTTGCCGGCACCTTCACCGATCCCAATCTGCCGGCCGGTTTTGCACCGTTCAACGTTCAGAATGTTGGCGGCAAGCTCTACGTGACCTATGTCCTGCAGGATGCCGAACACCACGACGACGTGCCCGGCCCGGGCAATGGTTTCGTGAACACTTTCGATACCAGCGGGCAGCTTCTCCAGCGGTTCGCGTCCCGAGGTCTGCTCAACTCGCCTTGGGGCGTTGTCCTGGCCCCGGCTGGTTTTGGCGGCTTCGGGGGAGCTTTACTCGTCGGCAACTTTGGCGACGGCCGGATCAACGCATTCAACCCGACGACCGGCGCATGGCTGGGCGCGATCCAGGATGCCTCCGGCGCAGCCATCTCGATCCAGGGCCTCTGGGGCCTGACCTTCGGCAACGGCGGCCCGGCCGGCGGCAGCCAAACCCTCTACTTCACGGCGGGCATCGCCGGTACCGGCACTGTCGAGGACCACGGCCTCTTCGGCAGCCTCACGCCGATTGCGCGGACTGTGACGAGTGCCCCAGGGGGTGTCCAGTAGGAATCCCAGGACGTTGGGCAAAAGTGGAACAGCAAAGCTGATAGGGGGGGCCCCAGACAAGACGGATCGCGTCTGGGGGCTCCTCTCGCACTGCCGCATCGCCGCCCGGCCGCGATTCCAGCCGTCAAAGTGTCCTGCACGATGGAGACGAACAGGCTGTTTCTGTCACCTCTGCGAAGGCGGGGGTCCAGGAGAACCTCGACTTCGCTGGATTCCCGCTTACGTTGTCTTCATCGCGATGATTTTGTCGATTCGCCGGGACAGGTCGGTCAGATAGGCTTCGTCGCCGGGGTCGAGTTCGGTCGTCATGTAGCCCTTGTAACTGATTTCCTCGAGGGCCTTGCGGACCTGCGGCCAGTTGACGTCGCCTTCCAGCAGGTTCGCCGTAAATCGGTTGTCTTTGCGTTTGAAGTCCTTCAGGTGGATCTTCACGATTCGCTTGCCGACCGTGCGGACCCAGTCCTGCGCGAAGCCGAACTGGATCATGTTGCCGACATCGACGTACGCCTTGAGCCACGGGTCGTCGAACTGGTCGACATACTTCGCGAACTCCAGCGGGCTGAGCAGGAACTTGTTCCACACGTTCTCCACCGCGATGGTCACCTGCAATTCCTTCGCCAGCGGCAGCAGCTTGCGGATGTTCTTCTGCGATCGCTCCCACGCCTCGCCGTAGCCGACCTCCTCATTGACGACGGCCGGCACGAGCAGCACGGCGTCCGCCCCGACCGCCTTAGCGCATCGCAATGAAGTCTCCATGCTCGCCATACCTTTGGCCACGTTCTCCGGCTTGGGGTCCGACAGCGGCCCGCCCCAGCCGTTGACGACCCCGTGGATCGGCACGCCCGCCTGCCTGGCCAGAGCCCCCATCTCCTTGGCGGCGGCCAAGTCCGCAATCGGCCCGTTCAGCTCGACGCCCTCGAACCCGCACTTTTTCGCCAAGGCGAACTTCTCGGCGTCCTTGAGGTCCTTCGGCAGCATGTTGTACTGGCAAGCCTTGAGCAGCTTGGCCTCCTGACCCTGGCCTTGTACCCGGGTAGAAGTCGCCAGCAGCCCGGTGCCGACCGTGACGGTGGCAGCGTACTTGAGAAAATCCCGGCGTCCGGCAGTTTGGTTCATGGATATACCTCCTTCAATAGGTGCCCTGTTGTCTGCCCATCAACGCGGACGGGCAAGAGCCATTCTCTTCATCCGGCCGGCTCCGATTCCACCGACCTCCCGCCCACCCCGCCAGCGCCGGGACTCGACTTCGTGGCTCGGTTGTTGAGAAACCATCGCACTTGCTTCGGTCACCCACAGTCGCAGATCATTGCTCTTCACAGCGACGAGTAGTGCGTATGATCTTGCGCATTCCCACAACCTCCCTTACTGCTCGCCACCAAGAATCTCTTTCTTGAATAGCGGAAGTTTCTGGATATCTTTTTGCCGCCTTTTCTCGCGTTCTTCTGTGGACTTGCATTGCTGGCGCGCGCACCATTTCAAGAACTGTGTAAAAGGATCCCGGCGTCTCCTGACATGGTACGTGTAAGCCTCGCGACCCTTCCGCGTCGCCCATCCAAGACTGGCAAATCCATCCAAAGCCTTTCTTATCCACTGTGCCTTCGGTATCTCGGGGGTGCGTGCAGCGGAACTGTTAACAGGTCCACAATTGTTGGCAATCCTCTCTCGCATTTCCTCCACAGTAGTAATGATATCGACCTGGTTAGTCTCTCGAAGTTGGAGTTCTTGCTCCCTTGTCAGAGAGCTGGGTGCAGATTCGTGTATTTCGATCATCAGCAGAGGAAGCGGTGGTTCAGCGTCGTAGAACTTTACATGTCCGAAGGTGCGGTTCGCGATCAAGTGTTCCATGTCTATCTGCAACGGCCGACGAAGTTTCTCCATCTTTTTGCTGTTGGATAGAGATCCCGAAACGAGCTCAAGCACAAACCAAGTCTTTCGCTCCTCCGTCATAAAAAAACGGATCAGCGAGAATCGCCTCTCAAATTGCGTTTCCGTTAACCACCGGCTCTGCCGGTGAGCATTCACAAGGCTCTGCCGTTTCGTGCGTGTTTTTGGGTAGGTAGTTCCCCTTGAGGAAGGCCCCGCCGGGCCCAGGAGAACTACCATGAAAGAACGGCA
>JAPLMX010000023.1 GCA_026386805.1 Phycisphaerae bacterium
CTTTGCGCCACCGCTCAACCACATCGTGGTCCCCTCGGTGCCGTGCAGGTCCCCGGTGAGACCGGAGCCGTCGATGGTCTTCTCCGGGCCCATGCTGGCCGCCGAGCTGGAGGCCGTCGCGGTTATGCTGGTGATCGGATAGCCATAGGGTTCGGCCGTGAACGACCACACGTCGCCCTTGTTGATGGTGCCGTCGGCGGACTTGTTGACCTCGTCGATCCGCCAGTAGTAGGTCTGGCCGTAGGCGAACACGCCGGCCGGATCGAAGCTCGTGTCGGCCTGGCCTTGACTGACCAGCAGACCCTTGTTCGTCCGGGAGGCGTTGTTTACATCGGCCGCAACGGTCCCGAGGTACACATCGTGCGTGGCGGGGTACTGGCCCGCGGTCCAGCTCAACGTCGCATCCCGCGGCACATCCGTGGCTTTATCTGCGGGGCTGACGACCGCGGCCGCGTTCTTACTGGCCACGCCTTTCATGACCTTCTTGATTTCATCCGCCGTCAGGGCCCGGTTGAAGACCGCCACGTCATCCAACGCTCCCTGCCAGTAAAGGGAGCCCGTACCGTAGGTCTCCCGGCCCAGTTTGAAGTTGACCGTGGACGTGCCGGCGGTAAGCGTCGTGGTCGTTTCGCGATCCAGGTTACCATTGATGTAGGTTCGGTAATATTGCCCTTGGACGTACTCCCCGGCCACGTGGTACCAGACGCCCTGCTGCAGCGCCGTCCCACCCGTCGCGGCTCGGTTCGAGGAGGTCGCGTTCGCGGCCGTACGGATCTCGAACTCGACCATGTTGTTCGAGTAGACGCCCATCTTGTAGCCGCCCCCGACGTTGTCCTGGTCGCCTGCGATCTTTTTGTCCGCGCCGGTGAAGTTCGGCTTGATCCAGGCGACGATGGTGACCGCGTCCGTGAGGTTCAGGCTCGCGTCGTTGCCGCAATCGACCCAGGTGGAAGACCCGTCGAATTGCAGCGCTCCATTGATCGTGCCAGCAACCCAGGTCGCGGTCCCATTCACGGTTCCATTGTTGCCCTTGCCGGAGGAATCCGCCGCCATGGTGCCGGAGGTCTCATCCAGTTTCCACCACCCCACCAGAGTCGGGTCGCTTGCCAGCGCCGTGGCCCCAACCACCAGATTCACCACCAGCGCGGCCAGGATCGCCACCAGCATCCTTACAGGACGCTGCCTTGAGAAGAACCCAGTTGCACACATAGTGACCTCCCAATAAAACCTCGTTGATCAATAGTACATCTCATTCGGCTGTACGGAATTCAGCCGACCACTCTACCCATAACCTCTTCTCTGCCAAACCAGGCACGCAAGGGGATTCTCGGACATCCTTGCCCACCCCTGACACGGGCCGCGGACGACCGCACAAGTAAGCACAGATAGATCGCCTGTGCTGGTTGCTGATCCGTCGGCGTCCGCACCCTCGATGGGGCGGGACACCGCCGAGACGTGGACGCAAGAAAGAAGCGGGGCCTTTGTCGCGTAAACGCAGGCCCCACTTGGGTGTCATCATGCGCCACATGCTGCGGCGCTGCTATGGTCCCGGACTATTGGGCCGGGTGGCCGTATCCGAGGTCGTCGAAGTACAGCATGCCGGCGGCGCCCGCCTTCGGGCTGGCCTTATCGCCGACGCCGAGCGTGATCTTCTGCACGGCCGTCAGGCTGACGCCCGTCAGGTCGCTGAGCGGAATCCGCCATTCGGTCCAGGCTCCTGTAGCGCTGGCCGACGGATTCGCATTGACCACGGTCTTGGTCTTGCCGGCCTTGTCTTGGACCGTCAGGTACAACGACGCCGGACCATTGGTCGGCATCGTCGCACCAATGGCCATGTCCTGCCACGAGCCGGTGACCGTGCCTGTGACGGAGACGTTCGAGAACTCCGCCACCGTGGTCAGGGCTGCGTCATGGCTGCACAGGGCCAGGCCAATCAGGACCGGATTGGTCATCGT
>JAPLMX010000230.1 GCA_026386805.1 Phycisphaerae bacterium
CTTTCGGCGGTTCTCCAACTCGTCGAAGTCCCTTCGTGTTCGTCCTTTTCTGTCCATGCGGACAGCCTACGAGAACGAAACGCTGGTGTCAATATATTATGCGAAAAATCTGTCACTATATTATGCGAAATTCAGTAATGCCTGTGTTCTCTTTGTCGGAAAGCCGTTCCATAAGCGATTTCACGTTCCCCGGTATCTGGCTTCCCAGACGCAAAGGTATGACTCCGTCTGGCGGGTACGCCTCGAGGCGTTTGCACGCAGTCGTCTTTCCGCTCGCCGGTGCTCCCAAGAGCAGGACATGCTTGCCGCCTTGCAGGAGCAGCCGCTCACATCGTAGATTCACCGTGCCACCGCGCCTTCCCGGGTGGCTCCGGCACTGGATGGGCAGAGCGAAAAGGTCCCAGTAAAAGGGGACGTCGACTGAGGCGGATGACAGGAGGATGCTCTCGCGGACGCGCCAACGATACAACTGCACCATGTCGGCGTTCGAAATCGAATCACAGATACTGTCATTCTTGAGCATGTTGCCCAGTTCTGTAGCAATATCGGCACAAACGGCGTGCTGTCTAAGCTGTTCCCGATAACGTCCGGACTGCGGCTGTGTTTGTTCTTTGAAGATATCCTTGTCAGGAGTGGGCAGCCATGCGGGGAGCCTTAACCCGCTACATGGATTCGTCATCAGGGGCAGAACCCTCAGCCTCTTGGTGTTGACGGCCGCTTCCACGGTCTTCCCGAGTTCGCCGTCGCACATGGACTCTGATTCGATGAGTTTGGCCGAGACCAGCAGCACGATCGCTAGACAGCCGTTTGCGATCAGTTCGAACTCAGAAGTCCAACTCGGATTCTCTCTGACCGATGACATTCTATACCACTTCAGGATCCCGAGTCGATCTGGGATGTTCAGGTGCTTGGAAAGTATCTTCTTCCATTTCTCATCCCAAGAACCATAGAGGACCATGATCCTATGCCTAGGGGGATTCTCTCTCCGGGCCACCTTCGTCTCTTGGCGCAGCGTGTCTTTGCCTGTGACAACTTCTGTCATCGCGGAACTCTCCAGGCGAGGCCCTGGACCGTCGGGGGCTCGTACAACACCCACGAGACACTGAATCTCCTTGCATATCCTTACCCATGCGCCGTCCCGCTCCGCCTTCATCAACGCCAAAGACTTCTTGGGGTCGATGACCGCCTGGTAGTGGCGAAGCGGTGATTCCTCATAGGAACTCGGGCGAACGGGGACCCAGAGGATTCGCACGCCGCCATGCTCGGCCTCCTTCAGCAAAGGCGCGAGTTCTTCTTCATGGATAAAATCGGAGGCAAGAAAGTTGGGCGTCACCAGTAGCACGGCGACCTTGGCTGAGGCCAGAGCCGTCCTGATCTCGTCCAGCCACTTCGATCCCGGTTTGATTTGCTGGTCAGACCACGCTGTAATGGAGCCACTGCGAACGTATGGTTTGAGATGGGTCTCCAGGTTCTTTCGCCAACGTTCATCCTCATGGCAGTAGCTGATGAATACGTTGCTTCTCGCAGTCCCACTTGTTACTGTCATTTCTTCTCTCCCGCGCAGACCTTCTTTTGCTGATGCAGGAACGGATTCAATGAACGTCTCGATCTGTGGTCAAGGCTCGTCCTGCACACGCCTGCGAGCATACCACAAGCGGGGCCTTGAGACAAGGCAAAACTCGAATGACGCCTGTCCCTACCCTGAGGTCAGAATTCAAGGAGGTAGTAGGGCGTTTTGTCGCGGGTGCCGTCGATGGTGAAGGTGCCGTTCTTGACAGGGAGCGTGGTTTGGGTTCGCAGGCCGTCGTGATCTAATAGGAATAGCTTCGGCGTGCCGGGCTTTGAGAGGGTGATCGTGGCTTTCACCGGCTCCATCAGGATCGGGGGCTTGCCGCGGTCCAGGAGGCTGTCGCCGGCGTCGTTGAATTGCATGCCGGTGTTGCGGGCGCGGGCGATGGCCGTGATGAGCAACCTTTTCGAGGTGCTGAGGTCCTTGTCCGGTTCCTGGGCCGTGACGTAGATTGCGGCGAAGGGGCTTTGGGACGTGATGGTGATTTCGCCGAGCCGGCAGGGCTGGCCTTCGGCGAAGCCGACGACCGCCTTGGTGCCCGGCGTGTCGATGGTGAAGTAGCCGCCCAGCTTCGTATCAGGGGCTTCCTTCCAGCGAAGCTGGCCTGTCGAAGACGTGAGAAAGCCATCCTTCTGGAACGGACTGAGGTCGAAGGCGGGCGTGTCACGGTATTCGTTGGTGAACTCGACGGCGCAGCGGGCGACAGCTAAGGCCCGAGCCGGGACTTTGTCCGTATCGAAGCTCTTGACGTCGTATTCCTGGACCGTGCGGTCGGCGAAGCCGAGCTGGACCTGAGCCAGCGACGGCACGTGCACGTACAGCGGTGCGAGCAGTCCGGACTCCTTCACGTCGCCGCGCAGCACCTGTCGGGCCACGGCGGGGAAGATGCCCAGCACCTGTGGGGCCGTGGCGTCCCAGGTGTCGTGGCCGATGCGGTCGCTAAAGCCCCCGCTGTCGCGGTTCTGGAACATGTAGGAGACGTCCCAGCCTTGCAGGCCGTAGCCGTAGGCACCGAGGATCGCCGGGCCTTCCACGCCCCATTCGCTCGGGAAGACATGAATCCACTCGGAGAGCATGAGCGGCCGGTCGGCTGCCTGCTGCAATCCGACGCTCAGCGTCCCGGAACCGGCGGCCCGCAGCATGGTCGCGTTGTTGAACGTCGCACCGGCCTTGGTGCTGCCGCCGCCGAAGTAGTTGTGCCGGTCGATGGTGCCGACCCGCCAATCCGAGTGCAGGTTGTAGAAGTGGCTGAGCGCCTGGCCCGCCTGCCAGTTCGAGCCGAGGATCTCGCCCTCGTAGCCGGCCTCGCGCATCGCCTGCACGTAGCGGTCGTAGAACTCGCATTGCAGGCCGTAGAGGAAGACGAGCGTATCGATGAGCCGCTGCCGGCGAAACGCCTGCGAGCCATTCAGTTGGGCGGGGTCCCAGTACCACGGGTTGCCAATGGGCAGGATGTTGTTCTTGTCGAGGTTCTCGCCGACCGGCGGGAAGCCGTCATTGGCGAAGCCGTCGAAGGCCTTGTCGCCCCAAGCGGTGCGGAGCTTCTCGTGGGTCCCGTACTTGCTCCGCAGCCAATCGCAGAATTTCACGGCCACTTTCTGGCGGAGCGTGGGGCTGGCCTTCAAGGGCGCGGTCGAGGTGTAGAAGAGGATGCTCTGCTCGTTGATGATCTCGATATACGCGACCGCCGGGTCCTTGGCATAGGTCAGGCCCGTGTAGGGGTTCTCGTGCTTGAGCAGGTTGGCTGTCTGGCGGATCTGCACGTCCTGCAGCTCGGGCGCATAGTCAATCGCGCTATGCGGCGTCGTGATGCGGTTCTCGCCGCTGAACTTGCCGAACTCCTCCATGTAGGGGACATACTGCTTGTCGGCAGGACCGAGCTTCAGCGCGCCGAAATGGGCCGAGAGCAGCACATAGATGCCCGCTTCCTTGAACTTGGCGGCCTGGTAGTCCATGCGGTCGAGGCCCGCCGGGTCGAACTCGACGCAGCTTTCTTTCGATTGAATTCCGGACCAGCCCGGTCCATCTACGTACTTGTGCAGCCGCACGGAGTTGATGCCGTACTTGGGATAGAACGCGGCCCGCTTGTCGGCCAATGCCTGCTCCGGCGAACACGCACTGTAGCACAGGTTGACGCCCCAGAGCTTGATGGGCCTACCGTTGCAGTAGAGCTTGTCCTGCTCGCGAACGACCCGGCCGTACTGCCCCGCCGGTTTGGAGAGCCAGTCTTGCATCCCGATCTCACCCGGCTCAGGTGTATTCGTCGGCGCGAAGGTGTACCAGGAGGACATGTCCGTCACAGCGGCAGTCATGCCCGCGGCGGGCAACATGACCAGTAAACAGCAGACCTTGAACCATCCGAAATGTCGCATCGTTAGCTCCGTTTGAAAAGCACGAAACTCGAACCCCGAAATCCAAAACAAATCCGAAATTCCAAGGACCAAAACGCGACCGCCGGTCCTGGCCCCGTTTCGAATTTTGGATTTGGTGATTTTGAATTTGTTTCGAGTCTCGAAATTCGGATTTCGAATTTGGCCGCCACGGCGATCTATGCCAACCAGGGCCGCTCACGGGTCTTCAACTCGTCCAGTGCCTTCCTGGCGACGATCGCGTCTTCCCGGACCTGGAAGTCGAACATGCCGACGCAGATGAAGTCGGCCCCGCCCCGGAAGGCATACTGGAATCCGCTGGCGGGAGGGATCGCCCCGGCGGCCAGCGTCTTGAAGGCAATCCACGGTTTCTTCACGGTCTTCATGAACTCGATGGTCTTCTCGGGCGTCGGCTCCCAGTAGTTGTCCGCATTGTTGTCGACGACGTCGGCGTTCTGGTCGGGCCGTCGCGCGGACCAGTAGTTCGTGTGGTGCAGCGTTTTGACGTAGAAGTCCGGGTCGAAACCCTGGGCCTCGGAATTGATAATCACGTCGAGCATGTGGGCGCCGAGTCCGCCGGGCACGCCCAGGGACTTGATGTACTGGACGCACTCGCCGAGCTTGTCCACGTGGCCCTCCTTGAACCAGCGGTCGCCGATGACGCCCTGGAGGTAGACGGCACAGGCGCCCCAATCGACGGACGCCTTGACGTTGGTCTTGAGATCTTCCGGGGTCGGGTGTCCCTCGGCAATCCACTGAATCTTGCCACCCTGCTGCCAGTGCTTCTTGAAGATGTCCATCGGCTTTTTGCGCGGGTCGGCGATGATCGTATTGACGCCGCTTTCTTCGAGCGCCGCCAGCGTCTCAAGGACTTTCTCGGGCGTATTGTAGCGGTCCATCAGGTTGTGCACGTAGATCAGGTCGCGGGAATGGGCCCAGCCGCTGATGAGGTTGCCGCCGGAGATCAGGCGGCTGATCTTCAGGTTCTTGATTCGGCCCATGGGCATGCCGTTGGCGCCCCGGGTCTCGGATTGCGGATTTTGGATTGTGGATTGCGGATTGGCGCCATGAGTGGAACTCGCCGCATACACAGCTCCCGCCGCGGCCGCCATGGACGTCTTGATGAACTTGCGACGATTGACTTGCTCTGCCATAGCTGTCACCCCTACTCAGTCGTTGCTTGTGGGGTGTGCCGTGCACACCATCTGACGATCAGTATACCGTATTGGGGTCCCATCCTTCAACGGGCTACTGATCGCCAAGCAGCAACGTTTGGGTGGCCTCGTCAAGGGCTTGGCCCTTGGCGATGGCGGCTTTCGTGTGCGTGGGACCATCGTCAAGGCCGGAAGCCTTGGCGATGCTACCCGGCATATGCTTTGAATCTCTGCGGATCAACCGCGCGATTCGCTCAACACCTGACGACAGTCCCTCAGGGCCTGGGCGGAGTCGATCAGGCTTTGAAGGCCCCCGGCCTTGGGAAACTCCGTCGGCGGGACCTCAAAGATGACACGGCCGTCGAAGCCGTGGTCGCTCAGGAGCTTGAGGAAATCTCTCCACGGCACGGCGCCGTAGACGAGTGGCTGGTGGTCTTCGTCGCCGCGTACGTCGTGACAGTGCACGTGGCGGATACGCGGCAGCAGGGCCTCGGGCGGAACGAGCGGCCGGCGGTAGTGGCGCGTATTCCAGTAGGCGTGTCCGAAGTCCCAGCAGACGCCGACGCCGCTGGCTTGGGCGATCTCCGCCAGCTCCTCGTACTGGTCCCCAATGCGTTGTCTCGGCTCGTCGGTATTCGGACTCATCTGCAATTCCACCGTGACGCCCACCTGTGGCGCATTTTCGCGGCACCACCGGCCCGCCCATGTGAAGAAGGCGATGGACCGCTCGACCAGGAACGGGCGGGGGTCTTTGTCCGTGCCCGCCGCCCCGTGGATGTTCACGATGGTCGGGTATTGCTGCATTCGCGCCGCCTCGGCGGCGAAGGAAAGAAATCGCTCGTGCAGCCGCCGGCAGGGATTGTCCTCGTCGGGCGAAAAATACAGCGCGTTGAAAATGCTGCCCTCGGAATAGGGATGGAGGGAGACTTTCAAACCGGCGCCGACGCAACGGGCGACGTGCTCCCTCAGCTCGTCCGGTTGCGTCTGGGGTCCCACCGGCGTCTCCACGGCGTCGAAGCCCTGCTCCGTCAAGAAGGCAAGGATGTCGCGGTCGCCGTAAAGCTGGCGACAAACCTCATCCTGCGAGAATCCAACGTCCAGTTTCAGTCCGATCAGCATGGGGATAGGTGCAAGCCTTTCCGATCCCGTACAAAAACCAGGAGGCTACCTCTGCCGGGCCAGGGAATCAAGTGCAAATGGATTTTCTGCCCGCTTCCCGATGCCAACTTTTGCGTTGCCGGTGGACCCTTGATGTAGTAGAAACATGGGCGTGTGTGACAACCGAGAGATTTCGGTTCCACCGTTTGGAGTCCTGAACAATGCCAAATACATCGCGGACCGCTCCGAGGTTCCTGGGCTGGTTTTCCCTTCTGCTCGCAGCGAGCACGGTCGTGATGCTCCTGATGGGGTATCGGTCCGAAGTTGGGCCGTTCGTCATCGGATCGCTGACGTGCCTCGCTCTGTTTTGCATGAGGCATCCGTTTCTCAAAAGCTATGCGTTCACGGTCTGGGTCTTTGCCTTCGTCGCCGGCTCGATGTTCTATCCCCAGGGCTTCATGACGTGGGCCGGATGGGACCTTGGCAAGCTCATCGTCCCTCTGATCCAGATCATCATGTTCGGCATGGGGACAACCCTGAGCCTGGCGGACTTCACGCGGGTCCTCAAGATGCCTTGGCCGGTTTTCATCGGCTTCTTCCTGCAATTCACGATCATGCCTCTCGTTGGCTTCACGTTAGCCAAGGTGTTCGGTTTCACCAATGAAATCGCCGCCGGCGTCGTTCTGATCGGCTGCTGTCCCAGCGGCGTTGCCTCGAATGTGATGGCCTACCTGGCCCGCGGCGATGTGGCTTTGTCGGTCACGATCACGTCCGTCACGACATTGGCATCGCCATTCCTCACGCCTTTTCTGATGGACAAACTGGCCGGCCAATTCATCGAGGTCAACCCTCTCAAGATGATGTTCGAGATCATCAACATGATCATCGTCCCCATCGCGGCCGGTCTGATTGCCAACCGCATCCTCTTCAGCCGCCGCCCGGTCTTTCAGCAGGGCGGGGCTCTGGCTCTGATGGCCGGCGGCGGGCTGGTGCTCGTCACGGGCATCCTATTCCTGGCCCCGGTGGTCGTTTTCAAGTACGGCGATGCCTCTTTGCAGCGCACGGGTTTCGTGGTGGGATTGCTGCTGATCGCCGCCGTGACAGGCGTCAAGCTTGTTATCAACGTCTTGCTCAAGCGGCCTGGCAACTGGATCGACAAGGCGCTGCCCCTGGTCTCGATGGTCGCGATCTGCTGCATTATCGCGGTGATTACGGCCCGCTCTCGCAACGACCTCTTGACCGTGGGACCCTGGCTGATCGGCTCGTCGATGATTCACAATTTCCTCGGCTATCTGATGGGGTACTGGCTCGCCCGGGCGATTCGGTTGAAGGAGAGCGCCTGCCGGACCGTGGCGTTCGAAGTCGGCATGCAGAACGGCGGCATGGCCTCCGCCTTGGCCATGAACGTACTCAAGAGCCCGCAGGCGGCCCTGGCGTCGGCCATCTTCGGTCCCTGGCAGAATATCTCCGGGTCAATCCTGGCTACCTACTGGCACCGCAAGCCTGTCGAGGCTGCTCGCGGCATTCTCGAGAAAGGAGAATTGAATGAACCGGCGTGATCTGATCCAGACTCTCGGATTGGGAGCGGCGCTGGGCGCCCTGAAGCTCAGCGGCGCTGAATCTGGCGCAACTGCCGAGAAGTACAGCAAGGCAACCAAGGGCCTGCCGCCTCTGAAGATCGAGCGGGTCAAGGCGATTCTCACGGCGCCGGAGCGAATTCGCCTTTGCGTGGTGAAGGTCGAGACCAGCGAGCCGGGGCTCTACGGCCTGGGGTGTGCGACGTTCAACCAGCGGCCGTTGACCGTAGTGGCCGCCGTGAACGAGTATCTCGCCCCGTTCGCGAAGGGCCGGGATGTTGACTGCATCGAGGACATGTGGCAGAACGCCTACACGAGCTCCTACTGGCGTAACGGCCCCGTGCTGAACAACGCGCTGTGCGGCTTGGACCAGGCCCTGTGGGACATCAAGGGCAAACGGGCCAACATGCCGGTCTACCAACTGCTCGGGGGCAAGTGCCGCTTCGCCGTGCCCTGCTACACGCACTGTGGTGGCAACGACCTCAAGCAGGTTGAAGCGAGCGTCAAACAGGCGATGGAACGCGGCTTCCGCCACATCCGCATCCAGCGGGGCGGCTACGGCTCGCCGCAACTGTCGCGGAACGCGGATTTCAAAGAGGCCGGGCTCGGTCTGTCCCGCGATTCGCTGATGGAGGTCCGCCCGTACATCAAGGGGACCCTGGAGATGTTCGAGCACGTCCGCAGCACCTGCGGCGACGAGATCGACCTGCTCCACGACATCCACGAGCGAATCCCGCCGATGGATGCGATCAATCTGTGCAAGCAACTGGAGAAGTACCACCCGTTCTTCGTCGAGGACCCGTTCGCCCCGGAAGACATCGGCTACTTCCGAAAGCTTCGTGAGCAAACGTGCGTGCCCATCGCGATGGGTGAGCTGTTCAACAGCCCGCACGAGTGGGTCGGCCTGATGTCCGAGCGGCTGATCGACTTCATCCGGGTCCACATCTCGCAGGTGGGTGGCCTGAGCGTCGCCCGCAAGATCGCGACGCTGGGCGAGTGGTTCAACGTCCGCAGCGCCTGGCACGGCCCGGGCGACGTCTCGCCCGTCGGCCACGCCGCCAACGCCCACTTGGACTTAGCCATCTGGAACTTTGGCATCCAGGAGAGCGTCAGCTTCAACGACAGGACGCGGGAAGTCTTCCCCGGCAGTCCCACCCTGGAGAAGGGCTACCTGCACATCAACGAGGCCCCCGGCTTCGGCGTCGATCTCAACGAGGACTTGGCCGCCAAGTACCCGCTGCCGGCCAATCCGGGTTACTGGGAGCCTATCCGAAGACCCGACGGCACTGCCGTGCGGCCCTAATCCAGGAAACGTCGGGAGAATTGACTTTGTTTCTCCGAACCCCTCTTGGGGTTCGATTCCTCATAACTCCTTTTCTGCCAAGCCCTTAACGCTCACGGCGGCCTCTCGCTAATTGGCTTTGTTTCGCACGAATCTTCACCGCCCAGGCACGGACGGCTTGACGCGGCCTCCGGCCGCAACGCAGACTGTAATAGCCGAAAGAAACGAAAGAAGGCGAAAAAAGGGATAAGCACAGTTGGCTCCCCTCGTCGGTCTTGAAACCCGAATACTTGGTCCTCACACAGAGCCACAAAGCCACAGAGTTAGGGGGACTCCTGCGTATCACTCATCTTCGTGCCTTGGTGGCTTTGTGTGGGCACACCTTTTGGTTGCGGCCGAGCGCAGCGAGGCCGCGCTGGCATCTCCGGGCCTTTGGGGTGAACCTGCTGCACTCCGCTGGATTCGCTATTCACTTTTCAATTGTGACTGTAGCTCAATAGTTCATTGTCTATCATACAGACGTCGGAATGGGCTGTCAAGTGCCATCTCGACAGGATCAGCGAAAGAAATAGAGACTGTAGCATAAGTACCGGCATAGCTGATGCAAATGGGGCCTGTTGGTCGATGGGTATTCCAGAAGAACCGAAAGGAATCCGGTTATTCTGGGAGGACCGACCATGGATGGCCCTGGCGAATATGTGCCCGATATCA
>JAPLMX010000161.1 GCA_026386805.1 Phycisphaerae bacterium
TTCGGCGGTTCTCCAACTCGTCGAAGTCCCTTCGTGTTCGTCCTTTTCTGTCCATGCGGACAGCCTACGAGAACGAAACGCTGGTGTCAATATATTATGCGAAAAATCTGTCACTATATTATGCGAAATTCAGTAAGACCATATCCAGTGCCGCGCGGGCATCGACCCGGCCCCAGCCATAATAGTCATCCCGCCCAGGATCACCAAGGTCCTTCGCGGACCGGCAAAGGAAGTGCCGAACCTCGTCGTTGGTGAGATTGGGCTCCACGGACAGAATCAGGGCCGCCACGCCGGCTACGATCGGAGCAGAAGCAGAAGTCCCGCCGAATATGAAATAGTCTGTAATGGCGGGGTCCCCGATGGTCGCGTGAGCGCCGCGGCTTCCGGCAATGTCGGTGGTCCAGATGCCGGATACGAGCGCCGAGCCAGGCAACGGGCCGCCCGGGGCCATGATGTCCAACTCCGGCCCGTAGTTGCTGTAGCCCCAACGCAGGTCCTGGTGGTCGGTTGCACCAACCGCGATGACCTCCGGGTATCTCGCGCTGTACTGCACGGACGTGTTGGAGTTAGCCGCAGCGTACACGAGAACACATCCTTTGCCGTTTCGACCGATGCCCCCTGGTCTTGTGATATCCACGATCGCCGAGTGGATGATGGGGGTGGGGTCGTTCCAGCCCCCGCTCTGACTCAGGATATCGGCGCCGTGTGCCGCAGCCCAGCGGATTGCTGTCGCCCCGATGTCTTCCGTGACCGCACGGGCGTACCCCTGAGCAGCCTGTCGGATGGGCATCACCTTGCAGTTCCAGGTGACCCCCGTGACGCCGATCGAGTTGTTGCCTTGGGCAGCTATGAGTCCGGCACAGCCCGTCCCATGGGTGTCGTTCGGCAAGGGCGAGGCATAGATAGGGTCTGGGAACGGATCATTCTCGAGGAAATCGTATCCTGCGACCAGGTTGCCGATCAGGTCAGGATGGCTGGTGTCAACCCCGCAGTCGAGGACGGCGACCACGATATTCGGGTCTCCTGTCGTGATCTCCCACGCCTCCGGCGCGCGAATGTCCGCGCCGGATGTGCCGCCGGACTGACCGGTGTTGTGCAAGTGCCATTGCATGGGGAAGTATTCGTCGTTCGGGAATACGCCGGGAGTGTTAGCGTCTTGTCCTGCTGAGGCAATGCGTAGTCTCTGGTCGGCAACAGCGCCGTCCGGCACAACTTGGTCACCGAGCTGCGGCTGGAATGCAGTATTCGGGCATACCCACTCGACACAAGCAGCTTGGCTGAGTTGCCCCACGGCAGCAAAGACAGCCTCGGCGTCCGACCCGACGACCTCCAGCAGATACTCCTGCTCGGTGAACTCCATCCGCTTCTTGATCGTGCAGCCGGCTTTTTCGCAGAGAGCCTTCAGTTGCTCGATCTCCGTGCTGGCTTTCACCCGCACGACAATCTCCGGGATGATGACCACGGTCTCGCCATTCGATGAGAACAGGGGTGCGGCGTATGCCACTTGGCCACCGGCTCTGAGCGAGCGAATTGCGTTTTCGTTGCGGCCGGCAGGGCTGTTGGTCTCTACGGTCCAGACACCGTGACGGTCCAGACCTTTGATAGGTCTTGGACTATCCTCAGCGCGGATGAATACACCGGTCAATGCGGTTATGTCTCCGGCCTTCTCCGCCAGCTTGATGACGTACCCCTTCTCCGGCTGCGGCATAAACTCCAGCCGCTCCCCGCCGGCATTGACGGTGTAAGCCCTGGTCGAGGCAGAAGCGGGACAGGACAACAGTGCAACGAGCAGGACAATCGGTCTTGTGAAGTGCCATCTATTCATCGTTGGTCCTCCTACGGATGGTGAATGATGACTCCATTATGCCATTCCGCCGGGGCCGTGTCTATCCGTACAACTACGTATTTCGCAGAAAAGGGCCTCTGGATCGGCAGGATCAGGAAGGGTCTGCAAGACCGAGCGTATCCTGACGACATTCTCATACTCACAAAATCGCTGAGTATGGCAACTTACAACTCACGGCGACTTGCTGGCCTGCCCTGTGCCGCCGTAGGCGCGGTCGGCAGCCAGTTGCTCGGCCACGAGCCGGGCTGGGTCCACTACCTGACCGCCGCCGAGGGTCGCCTCGGCACCATGAAGGACATCGAAATCGTCACCGCCTGACGGGTGGCTCCGGCGCTTCAGGCGCTTGATAGGATTTGCTGGCTTCGGCCGTGCCGCCGTATACACCCATGTTGACCCGTCCCCCATTGGGCTGGGGCTCGTCGGCGACGGGACTGTTCGGGTCCCCCGCGTCGATACACGGGCTCGCCACTTCGTCCCGCACCCAATCCCCGCGTATCGGGTCCCACCGTCCGACCTTGGACTTGACATGGTAGTCCCCGTCAATCCAAATCGCGTTGGAGTAATCCGACGTCACGGGGACCGCCGGGTCGATGACATCGACCCAGTAGCCGGAAGCGGCGAAGCACGGATCGATATTGATATTCCCCTCGCCCGCCCAGCCGCCTTGGACATCGCTGTAGCGAATGACCACGTTCTGTGCCGTTGTACCTTGGGACGTGCTGCCTCGGGAGGCACGTACCGAGCGGTAAGGCGCGATCGATTGCCCGCCGTCCCATACAATGCAGTTCTCCAAACCGATCGGGTAGGCGACAGCCGACGCGCCTGCGTCCGGCCAAGCGAGGGTGGCGGAGGTCCCGGCCCGGTTGCCCGTGAACGTACAGTTGAGAATCGTGAGTTCCATCTCGCTACGGTAGAGAGCTCCGCCCGCACTGGGGGCGTAGTTGCCGGCGAAGATACAGCGCGTCATGGTCGTCACGAAACCCGGCGCCGCCTTCGAGACTGTCCATCGGGCCGCGTAAAGGGCTCCGCCAATGTTCGCCATATTGCCGGTGAATGTGCACTGGTCGAGTGTCAGGGGCGCTCCTCCGTTCTCCAGGGCTCCGCCCCACGTGATGGCCCAATTGTCTTTGAAGACGCAACGGGTCATCGAGGCCTTCTCCACGGCGAAAGCCACCGCCCCGCCTTCCTGGGCCGCATTTCCCTTGAACGTACAGTCCACCAGCGTGAGGGTGCCCGCGGTTTGATGGATCGCCCCACCCGCGAAAGCGGCATTCCTCTCGAAGGTGCAGCCGGTGAGCGCCAGATCGCTGCTCATGCCGTAGATGGCTCCGCCCTCGCGCGCCGCCGAGTTGCCCAGAAAGCGGCAGTTCTTCAGAGTGAGGTGGGCATTCGTGGCACTGATGGCGCTGCCGCTGGACTTGGCAGAGCCGTTTTCCTGAAATACGCAGTTCACCAGGGTCGGCTGGCCTCCCTCACAGCGCAACGCCACACCGAAGCCCTTCTGGAAAACACAATTCGCGATTTGAGGGCTGATAAGCATATAGGGTTCCTTCCCCGAGGCCGCTACACTGGGAATCAGAAAGCTGCCGGTGGAAGGCAGCACCAGGATGGCTGACGCTCAAAGAAAGGAGCCCGAACATGCGTAAGACATTATTCTGTGGCGTCGATCTGCACTCGAACAACGCGATGTATGTTCAGACCTCCTGACATAGCCCCTTCATGATGTGACAGGTTCCGGGGCCTGAACAGCCAAGCGGAGACGTAGATGGGTGCCGGGGAACGGGATGGCCAAGTCGTCGAGTTGCTGGCACAACGCCCCGAGCGCCGCGGTGC
>JAPLMX010000127.1 GCA_026386805.1 Phycisphaerae bacterium
GGAGACTCCACGTTAGCACCTCCAAGAGGAAAAGACCGCGAGAAGCGGGAGGACCAGGGTAGTTGAATGTTCGATTAGTCACGCGATGGCCCCTTTTAGGGGCCTTCCTCATACCACCGGCTCTGCCGGTGGTTCTGATTAACAATTAGCGAGTAATTTTCGCGTATGGCTGCTTGTGAAGAATAGGGTTTGTCCCGCGTCAATTCCCCAAATCCATCTGTCGTCATTTGGGCAGGGGCTCGGTGCCCTTGTCCAGGATTCGGACATATTGGTCGTAGAGGTAGATCCGGTCACGCTGCTTGCCGACCCTGAGAAAGCCCACTTTCTTAGTAAAGACCGCTAAGAAAACATATCGCTGAATCTTTTCTTAGTCAAGGGGGCATCATGCCGACTTCGAGGGCGCTGCCTGTCGATGACCGGTGGCGATTTGCGGGTGTGGCTGGTTCTTGCGGGGATGTCCGACCTCCAGCCACTTGAGCCACGCCCCTTTGTATGCGTCGCCCGAGAGCAGGAAGCCCGGGATTAGGATCGTCTTGACGGGCCGGACCGTAGCCGGTAGTATACTACCAGTCCACCGGGGTATTCCGGGGATGGAGTGAACTCTTGCTGCCTCAGACCTGTAGTTGCGATGGTGCACCACGGCAATCTGGAGATTGGCAAAGCGGTGGCTCGCCGCGCGAAACGATGTTTTTCCGCGTCTTCTGTCCTCGGGCCCTTGACGTGAGCGTATTTAGTATAGTAACATAGTGGGAATAGTAGGAGATTCGCAGTAATGAAGTTATCAACGCGGACGCGGTATGGAATGCGGGCGATTATCGAGCTGGCCCAGCACGAGGGTAAGCGTCCTCTTCAGTTAAAGGCGATTGCCGACCGGCAGGACATTTCCGTCAAGTATCTCGAGCAGTTGATGAGCTTGCTGCGTTCGTCGGGGTTTGTGCGGAGCGTCCGAGGCTCCAAAGGCGGCTACATCCTGGCTCGACCGGCGGGCGAAGTCAAGCTCAGCGAGATCTTCCGCTGCCTGGAAGGGCCGGTGTCCACGACCGAATGCACCGAGGATGAGGACTGCTGCAAGCGGTCGGCGGATTGTGCCGCCCGCGAGCTCTGGATGCAAGTGGAAGCTGCGATTCAAGGGGTCCTGACCTCCATGACGCTGGCCGACATGGTCAAAAAGGCGAAGGCACACTCGTCGGAATACCAGATCTAAGATGGGGGGACGACTATGGGGGCTGTATTCGAGGACATCTCGGCGGCAGTAGGAGGCACCCCGCTGGTCCGGCTCAACAAGCTGGGTTCGGGCAAGGCCCGGATTTTAGTCAAACTCGAGTCCAGGAACCCCGGCGCCAGCATCAAAGACCGCATCGCCAAGTACATGATCGAGGCGGCCGAGCGGCAGGGGCGGATCACGCCACAGACCGTGCTCGTCGAACCCACCAGTGGCAACACCGGGATCGGATTGGCCATGCTCTGTGCCGCCAAGGGCATCCCGCTGGTGCTGTTCATGCCGGAGTCGGCGAGCCTGGAGCGGCGCAAATTGCTGTCGATCTTCGGCGCTCGCATCATCCTGACGCCGGCGGAACGCGGCATGCCGGGGTCCATCGAGAAGGCCGAGCAGTTCCTGGCAGGCAACCCGCAGGCCGTCATGCTCCAGCAGTTCCAGAACCCGGCCAACCCCCAGGCGCATCGGGAGACGACCGCTGAGGAGATCTGGGCCGATACGGACGGATCGATCGATATCTTAGTGTCCGCCGTCGGCACCGGCGGCACCCTGACCGGCTGCGCCGAAGGACTCCGCCGGAAAAAGCCCGCGATTCGCATCGTGGCGGTCGAGCCCGCGGATTCGCCCGTCCTCTCGGGCGGCAATCCGGGGCGGCACAAGATCCAGGGCATCGGTGCGGGCTTCGTTCCCGACGTCCTGAAGACCGATCTGATCGATGAGATTGTTCAGGTCTCGAACGAGGACGCGTTGGAGACCGCCCGGCGGCTGGCGTCCCGGGAAGGCATCCTGGCGGGGATCAGCGCCGGCGCCAACATCTGGGCCGCCGTGCAACTGTCGAAACGCCACGAGAACGAGGGCAAGACCGTCGTGACGTTCATCTGTGACACGGGCGAGCGCTATATCTCGACCGAGTTGTTCAATGATCTGCCCGAGCCGGAGACGGCATAGTCGGGCGTTCTTTAGGTCCTGAGATGGCAAAAAAGAGATTCACGAACGGCATGCTCGACAAGCTGGTCGACCGCATCACGGCGACCTATAAGGGTGATGTGGGCATCAACTTCATCGACGCGGCGAATCTGCCCGTGCGCGGGCGGATCATTGAGGTTCTGGAATGCCTCTTCGAGGTGCTCTTCCCGGGCCATGCGGGCAACAAAGCCGTCACGAAATCCAATGTCAAGTACATCGTGGGCGATCTCCTGAGCCAGATCCACGACACGCTCGTGGAGCAGATCGGCCGCGCGTACCAATACCAGTGCCGGATCAAGAATTGCCGGCATTGCGACTGCGAGAGCATGGCCGAGAAGGTTGCCGAGGAGCTCCTGGCGGAGCTGCCCGGGATTCGCGAGCGGCTCAAGGGCGACGTGCGGGCGGCCTTCGAGGGCGACCCCGCCGCCAAGAGCTGCGAAGAGATCGTCATGAGCTATCCGTGCATCACGGCCATCGCCACCTATCGGATTGCCCACGAGCTGTGGGTCCGCCAGGTCCCGCTGATCCCGCGGATCATGTCGGAGTGCGCCCATGCCCGGACCGGGATCGACATCCACCCGGGCGCCACGATCGGTGAGAATTTCTTCATCGACCACGGCACGGGTGTCGTGATCGGCGAAACCAGCGTCATCGGCCGCAATGTGAAGATCTACCAGGGCACGACGCTGGGCGCGCTAAGCTTCCGGCGGGACGCACGCGGCCGGATCATCAAAAGCGGCAAGCGGCACCCGACCATCGAGGACGATGTCACGATCTACGCCGAGGCCACGATCATGGGCGACGTGACGATCGGCAGAGGGGCGGTCATCGGCGGCAACACCTGGATCAAGGAATCGGTTCCACCCGGCGTGACCGTGTCCAGCGCCAACCCCGAGCTCGTGTACCGAAAGCACGCTACCGGCAGGAAGAAGGGGAGCTGAGGTGGATACGCCTGACCAGAGGCTGTTGGCCGAGATTCGCGATCTGAGAGCGAAGCGAAAGGCCGTCATCCTCGCGCACAACTACCAGCGTGCGGAGATCCAGGATTTGGCCGACTTCTGCGGCGATTCGCTCGGGCTGAGCATCGAAGCCTCGAAGACCGACGCCGAGGTGATCGTCTTCTGCGGCGTCCGCTTCATGGCCGAGACCGCCAGGATCCTCTCGCCTCGCAAGATGGTGCTGCTGCCGGACCGGTGGGCGGGGTGCCCGATGGCCGACATGATTACCGCCGAGCAGTTGCGCGGCCTCAAGCAGAAGCACCCGGACGCGCTCGTCGTCTGCTACGTCAACAGCACGGCCGAAGTGAAAGCCGAGAGCGACTACTGCTGTACGAGCGCCAACGCGGTCGCCGTGGTGCAATCGCTGCCGCAGGACCGGCCGGTTATCTTCGTGCCCGACCAGCACCTGGGGCAATTCGTCGCGAAGCAGACGGGCCGGGACTTGATCCTGTGGCCCGGCTATTGCCCGACGCACGCGCTGATCTCCGAGGACGACGTCAGGAAGGCAAAGGAGCAGCACCCGGACGCGGTGGTGATCGCGCACCCGGAGTGCCTTGAGCCGGTGAAGGACCTGGCGGATGCCCTTTTGAGCACGGGGCAGATGATCCGGTTCGTCAAGGACAGCCCGGCGCAGTGTTTCATCGTCGCCACGGAGATCGATATGATTCATCCGCTCCGGAAGGTCCGGCCGGACGCCGAGTTTGTCCCGGCCAGTCCCCGGAGCGTTTGCCCGAATATGAAGAAGATCACGCTGGAAAAGGTCCTGGCCTCGTTGGCCGGCCTGCAATTCCAGATCGAAGTGCCCGAAGCAGTCCGGGTCAGGGCCGAGCGGTCGCTGCAGCGAATGGTCGAAATCCTGCCCGAAAGGTAATGCATGATGGGAGAAGAAGGACATCATCTGGAGACGTTGGCGCTGCATGCGGGGCAGATGGTCGATTCCGATACGCTGAGCCGGGCGGTGCCGATCTATCAGACGACCAGCTACTGTTTCAAGGACACCGATCATGCAGCCAAGCTGTTCGCGTTGCAGGAGTTCGGCAACATCTACACGCGGCTGATGAACCCGACCACCGACGTCCTGGAAAAGCGGCTGGAGGCCCTGGAAGGGGGAGTGGGCGGGCTGGCCTTGAGCTCGGGCCAATCGGCGATCTACGTGAGCATCCTCAACATCTGCGGCTCCGGCGGCCACATCGTCTCGTCGAATTCACTCTATGGCGGCACCGTGACGCTGTTTCGGCACACTTTCGCCAAGCTGGGCATCGAGGTGACGTTCGTCGATCCGAAGGACCCGCAGAACTTCGCCCGGGCGATCAAGGACAACACGCGCCTCATCTACATTGAGACGATCGGCAACCCGAAGAACGACATCCTGGACTACGAGAAGATCGTCGCCGTCGCGCATCGATACGGCCTGCCGGTGATCTGCGACAACACCGTCGCCACGCCGATCCTGTTTCGGCCGTTCGAGCACGGCATCGACATCGTCGTCCATAGCTGCACGAAGTTCATCGGTGGCCACGGCAACAGCATCGGCGGGGCGATCGTCGATTCCGGCCGGTTCGACTGGGCCAATGGGCGTTACCCGGAGCTGACGGACCCCGACCCGAGCTATCACGGCGTCCGGTACGTCGAGAGCTTCGGCAATCTCGCGTACATCCTCAAGGCCCGGGTCCAGTTGCTGCGCGATATGGGCAGTTGCATGTCGCCGTTCAATGCGTTCCTGTTCTTGATGGGGCTTGAAACGATCCACCTGCGAATGCCTCGGCACTGTGAGAACGCCCTGAAACTGGCGCAGTGGCTCGAAAGCCGGCCCGAGGTGGGCTGGGTCAACTATCCGGGCCTGCCATCGCACCCGGACTATGAGCTGGCGAAGAAGTATTTGCCCGACGGCCAGAGCGCGATCCTGGGATTCGGTATCCAGGGCGGCCGGGAGGCGGCCATCCGGTTCATCAACCGCGTGAAGCTGGCCAGCCACTTGGCCAATATTGGTGACAGCAAGACGCTGGTGATCCACCCGGCCAGCACGACGCACCAGCAGTTGAACGCCGAGGAGCAGCTTGCCGCCGGCGTGACGCCCGACTTCGTTCGCGTCTCGGTCGGCACGGAGCACATCGACGATATCATCGCCGACTTCGACCAGGCTTTGAGGGGAGGCTCCTGACGACGATCCATAGGTCCTTCTGATCCTATCGGTCCTACGGATACGATTCGGCTCGCCCGGAAAACCCTTAGCCAGGAACCGGCGTATTCAGAGTGGTGGAGAAGAAAAGCCAAGGATAGGAAACTGCTATGTGGGAATACACAGATAAAGTGAAAGACCATTTCTTCAACCCGCGCAACGTGGGCGAGGTCGAGGACCCGGACGGCGTCGGCGAGGTCGGCTCGCTGGCGTGCGGCGATGCCCTGCGGCTGACCTTCAAGCTCGACAAGAACGGGCGGATCGCGGAGGCCAAGTTCAAAACCTTCGGCTGCGCCAGCGCCATTGCGACCTCCTCCGTGCTGACGGAGCTGATCAAGGGCAAGACGCTCGAAGAGGCGATGAAGGTGACCAACAAGGAGATCGCCGAATACTTAGGCGGGCTGCCCGAGCAGAAGATGCACTGCTCCGTCATGGGCCGGGAGGCCCTCGAAGCGGCGGTTGCCAACTATCGCGGCGGCGGCCAGGTGAAGCACGAGATCGACGGCAACCTCGTCTGCACGTGTTTTGGCGTCACCGACAAGGAAATCGAGCGGGTCATTCGCGAGAACGACCTGACGACGGTCGAGCAGGTGACGAACTACTGCAAGGCCGGCGGCGGCTGCGGCGGCTGCCGGGGCGAGATCGAGAAGATCATTGAGCGGATCCAGGGCGAGCGGGTGAAAGAGCAGATGCTCCCGCCGCCGCGCAAGGGCGGCAAGCTGACCACGATCCAGAAAATCCAGCTCATCCAGCAAACGATCAACGAGCAGGTCCGGCCGGCCCTGCGGGCCCACGGCGGCAATGTCGAGCTGATCGACGTCGAGGGCGACAAGGTCATCATCGCCTTTCGCGGCATGTGCGCCCAGTGCAAGGTCAGCGAGTTTACGATGACCGACGTGGTCCAGGCCAAGCTGCGCGAATTCGTCGCGCCGGACCTGTACGTCGAGGAAGACGCGGACACGACGGGCGAACCGCACGAACATAAGGCATAGACGAGGATAAGCACGAAATCCGAAATCCGAAATCCGAAACAAATTCAAATGTTCAAAGGACCGAAAATTCAAAACGGGCCTGGGCCGGCACGAGCGTTTCGGTCCTTCGGATTTTGGATTTGTTTCGAATTTCGATATTCGGATTTTCTTCAATAGAGGGATAAACGATGCAAGTGATCTATTTCGATAATAACGCGACGACCCGGGTGGCGGATGAAGTGTACGAGGAGATGCAGCCGTACTTTCGCCAGTTGTACGGCAACCCGTCGAGCATGCACACGTTCGGCGGCCAGGTGGGGATCAAGATTCGCGAGGCCCGCGCGCGCGTGGCCGGCCTGCTGGGCTGCGATCCGAGCGAGATCATCTTCACCAGTTGCGGCACGGAGAGTGACAGCACGGCGATCCACGGGACCCTGGCCGCCATGCCGCACAAACGCAAGGTCATCACGACCCGCGTGGAGCATCCGGCGGTCCTGTCCGTCTGCCGCGATCTGGAGAGTCACGGCTTCACCGTCGTCGAGCTGGGCGTCGACAAGCTCGGCCGGCTCGACCTCGATGAGCTGGAGCACCAGCTCAACAACGACACGGCCCTGGTCACGATCATGTCCGCCAACAACGAGACCGGCGTGATCTTCCCCATCGAGCAGATCGCCGAGATGGTGACCGGCCGCGGGATCGCCTTCCACACCGACGCCGTGCAGGTGGTCGGCAAGGTGCCCTTGCATCTCTCGAAAAGTCCCATCAATCTCCTGAGCCTGTCGGGCCACAAGCTGCACGCCCCCAAGGGTGTCGGTGTTCTCTACGTCAAAAAGGGCACGCGCATCGCCCCGTTCCTGCTCGGCGGCCACCAGGAGGGCGGCCGGCGCGCCGGGACCGAGAACGTCCCCGGCATCGTCGGTCTGGGCAGGGCGTGCGAATCGGCCGCCCAGAACATGGCCGACGAGAACACCCGCGTGAAACGCCTGCGGGACAGGCTGGAAAAGGCCCTGCTGAAAGGGTGCCCCGACAGCCGGATCAATGGTGATTCCGAGAGCCGCCTGCCGAACACGACGAATATCAGCTTTGAGTTCGTCGAGGGCGAGGCGATCCTGCTGCTGCTCGACCGTCACGGCATCTGCGCCAGCAGTGGCTCCGCCTGCAGCTCCGGCTCGCTCGAGCCATCGCACGTGCTGCGCGCGATGGGCGTGCCCTTCACCGCCGCCCACGGCTCGATCCGCTTCAGCCTCAGCCGCTACAACACCCAGGAAGAAGTGGACTTCACGATCCAGAAAATGCCGGAAATCATCTACCGCCTCCGCGAGCTTTCCCCGTTCGTTCAAAACACGGTGCGCGTCTGATAACAGCACCCCCCGGTCCTCTACGTCCGATAGTTCCAGTACGGAGGATCGAGGGTCCCAACGCCGGGGGACGACGGGGGTATCTGCGAACAAGCCGGTGGGCCGTTTCGCCGATAGACCTTTGGATTCATCCGTGAGAAGTACGGAAAACGTGTCCATGTTCTTGGGTCTCTTGCGGCAGTCCGTCGATGGTGATGCGTCGGAAAAAAACAGCCTCAGACAAAGCCGGCTGACTTCGAAGAGGTCAAGCTGCCGGTCCTGCGGCCCATCGTCCTGGTGATTCTCATCCTGCTGGCGGTCTTTACCGGCTGCATCTATTGGCTCCAGGAACGCAGAATCGCCGACCACGTTCGCGACAGGGTTACGCGAGCCAAATTGCTCCTTCGTGAATGTCGAATGGACGATGCCCGACTGTTGCGGGGCGTCATGAACACTCTGCTGAAGGATCGCGAGCTGCAGCGACATTGGCTCTCGGGCGACCGATCCGGGCTGTTGGACTATACAAAGCCCCTGTTCGATGAGCTGCGGTCCCAGTGCCAGATCACACACTTCTATTTTCACAGTCTGGACCGCATCTGCTTCCTGCGCGTGCACGATCCGAACCATTACGGGGATTTGATTCAACGCGTCACGCTCGACCGCGCGGCCGAGGCGGATGACGCCTCCTGGGGCATCGAACTCGGACCGCTGGGCACGTTTACCCTACGTCTCGTGCACCCCTGGCGGATCGAGGGGAAAGTGGCGGGATACATCGAGGTGGGTGAGGAGATCGACCATATCGTCACGATGATCAAGCAAGTCCTCGGGGTGGAACTTGTGGTGGTGGCGGATAAATCGTTCTTGGACCGCCAAGGCTGGGAAGCGGGCATGAAGATGCTGGGCCGCGAGGCGAATTGGGACCTCCTGCCTCACTTCGTTGTCAGCGACCACACGCTCGGACCGATGGTCGGCTGGTCCACGGCATGCGGGCCTTTGTGCTCTGAGGGCGGCGAGAACCGCCTGTTCGAACACGCCATCGACGGCCGACGCTATCGCGGCGGTGCCATCGTTCTGTCGGACGCGGCCGACCGCCCCGTGGGCCGAGTCATCATCATGTGTGACATCGAGGCGGAAAAGGCCTCGCTGTGGCAGTTGCTCTTCATGATGGTGGACCTCAGTGCCGTCGTCGTGGTGGCGATGGCGGTCCTGTTCGGGCGATTCATCCGGGACATCGAGCGCAGGCTGACCACCGTCTATGCCGACCTGAAGTCGGAGATCCAAAAACGCAAAAGCGTGGAGGAGGAACTGCGAAAACATCAGGACCACCTGGAGGACCTGGTCCGTCAACGCACCGTCGAGCTGGAGACGACCAATCAGCATCTCTCCCAGGAGATCACCGACCGCATGGCCGCCGAAGATTCGCTCCATGACCTCAACGAGGAACTCCGGCATACGGTGGCACGGCTGGACGTGGCCAACAGAGACCTCAAGAGTTTCGTGCACGTGGCGGCCCACGACCTCAAGGCGCCGATCCGGGCCGTGGGGACCCTCGCCGATTGGATCCGGGAGGACTGCGAAGACAAGATCAGCGAGGACAGCAAGGGCCATCTGGACATGCTTGAGAACCGCGCCGCACGGCTGAGCCGGCACATCGACCGCATCCTGGAGTACTCCGAGATCTCCTCCGGCAGCGTCACCTTGACCTCGCCTCGCTTTGGTCCTGCGCCGCCTCTTGCTCCGCGCCCCGAGGCCGCCACGGCTGCCGCCAACACTGCACCGGCGCCCAGGGCGGCTCTGCCGATCATCCGTCCCCTCTGTGTCAGGATGCTTGAGACAGTACCTTGCCGTAAATTAAGATAGAGGGCAAGGAGATGATCAGGATGTCTGAAAGAATGATGGATCTACCGAAACCAAGGTTGTCGTCCCCGGAAGGGAGTGAGCCGAAGCGCAGCGAAGGCGAACGCAAGGGAGGGGGCGACAACTTGGCCGCCCGCCCGGCTCCCGTGCCCAACCCCGAGGTCTCGGCTCGGCCGACCCGTCGGCAATTCACAGCCCCCTACAAGGCCCGCATCGTCCAGGAGGCCAACCGGTGTACGCAACCCGGACAGATCGGGGCCTTGCTGCGACGCGAGGGCTTGGTGTCCTCCCCGTTGACCTGCTGGCGAAGGCAGTACCGGCACGGGGCCCTCCAGGCCCTGCGAGACGACCAGCGCGGCCGTAAGCGAACCCACGACCCCAAGGACCAAGAACTGGACCGCCTGCGTCGCGAGAATGCCCGCCTGACCGCCAAGCTCACCCAGGCCGAAACCATCATGGAGATTCAAAAAAAGTTGCGGCGCTGCTGGGCAACCCGATCCAGACCCCCGAGGCCGCCGAGAACGACGGATGAACCTGATGGACCAAAATATCACGCGGATACGGGCATCCAGCCCCTGTGTGAGGCCCTGGGGGTCTCCAGAGCCTCGCTCGAGCCTCGCTCTATCGAGGGACCGGCCCAGTGGGTCTATTACCACCTGTACGTGATCTTGGACCTCTTTAGCCGGTACGTCGTCGGCTGGCTGGTCGCCGAGCGGGAGTCCGCCGCCCTGGCCAAACGGCTGATCGAGGACACCTGTCGTAAGCAGCGGATCGTGCCGGACCAGTTGACGATTCATGCGGATCGAGGCTCGTCGAGGAAGTCCAAGCTCGTCGCCGAGTTGCTGGCGGACCTGGGAGTGACCAAAACCCACAGTCGGCCCTCGGTGTCCAA
>JAPLMX010000051.1 GCA_026386805.1 Phycisphaerae bacterium
ACCTGCGGCGGCAGACGCACGCTTGGGAAAAAAGTCGTGACAAAGCCGAGGTCAAAGTCAACTGGCAATTCACGACGGCCGATGCCAGAATAAAGCTGAAACGGCTCTATCCATCAACTGAAGAGTAATGGAGCACTAGTGCTGGATGCCTCAGCGCCCTTGTCCGGTCGCGCGGCCGAGCTCATGGAGATCGGGCCTCTTGGGGCAGGCTTTCTGAGCGACGGTCTGAAGATCACCGACCCCGTTTCATGTGTCCAGTCCTATGCCGTTTGGGGCGGGGTGCCCCGGTATTGGGAATTGGCCGAGCCCTACGGTTCGGACCTGGATCGAGCGGTGGACCAGTGTATCCTTGATCCGCTGGGACCATTGCATCGAGAGCCCGACCGATTGCTTCTGGAGGAATTGCCTCCGGCGGCCGCATGCCGTCCCATTCTGGACGTGATCGGCATGGGCGCCCACCGCCTCAGCGAGATCGCCGGACGCCTGGGAAAGCCCGCCACCTCGTTGACACGTGCCCTGGCGCGTTTGGTCGATCTCGGACTGGTCACGCGCGAGCAGCCCTATGGGGAATCGGAGAAGTCCGGCAAAAGGTCCCTCTACAAGATCGCCGATCCTCTGTTTCGTTGTTGGTTCCGCGTGGTGGCGCCCCATCGTGCCCTGCTGGCCCAGGCTTCCCCGACCGTGCGTCTTGGTCTTTGGCACGAGGGCAGACCATCCCTCTTTGCCGAGGCATGGGAAGAGCTCTGTCGCCAGGCTGTCGCCCGCGTGCACGAGGGTCATTCTCCCTTGGCCCGATATGGCCCCTGGAAGTCGGCGGCGCGATATTGGTATGGGAATGAGCCGGAGTGGGACATCGTGGCAGAATCCCTCGATGGCAAGCAATTGCTCCTGGGAGAGGTCAAGTGGACCGACACGGCGGTCTCAGAAAAGACCTTGCACCAAGCGGTTGAGGAACTGAAAGCCAAGGGGATTCCCACTGTTATGAAAGGGAAGGGGCATGAGATCGTTCATGCCCTGTTTGTCCCTCAGACCTCGTCCAAACGCAGACACCGGCAAGATGCCCATATCATTGAGGCCCGAGAGGTCATGTCGTGCCTGAGATGATTTGCGGAAGGGGGGACCATCCTTTATAATCATCGCTTTGGATGAATCCCAAAGGAGCCCGTGGCATGGCGAAAAGTGTTGTGGCGTACCAAAAGTGCATCAATCCGGCGTGCGGGGCCGAGTTCGACTGCGGCCAATCGATGTTCAAGTGCCCCCAATGCGGAGATTTGCTCGATATTCAGTACCACTGGGACAAGGCGAAGGTGCCGGACAAGCTCAGCGCGTTCGGCAAACGGTGGGCCAAGCGGGATAAGCCGCTGGACTTCTCCGGCGTCTGGCGATTCCGCGAGCTGCTGAACTTCTGCCCGGATAAGAATAAGGTCACGATTGGCGAGGGGCAAACGATCCTCCAGCAGAATCGGGCCATCGCCGAGCATTTGGGGATGAAGCCAGATGGCCTGTTCTTGCAGTATGAAGGGCTGAATCCCTCGGGGTCGTTCAAGGATAACGGCATGGCGGCGGCGTTCAGCCATGCGACGATGGTGGGGGCGAAGTCCTGTGCCTGTGCCTCGACCGGCAATACCTCCGCCTCCGTCGCGCTCTACGCCCACAGTTGCGGCCTCAAGTGTACCGTCTTCATCGGCTCCGGCCGGATCGCGTTCGGCAAGCTCAGCCAGGCGATGGACTATGGCGCCCGGACCGTCCAGATTCAGGGCGATTTCGACGACTGCATGCGCCAGGTCCAGGCCGTCTGCATCGAGCTGGGCCTGTACCTGCTCAACTCGCTCAATCCCTTCCGGCTCGAAGGCCAAAAGACCATCATGTACCGCATCATCGAGGCCCTCGGCTGGGACGTGCCCGACTGGATCGTCGTCCCCGGTGGCAACCTCGGCAACTCCAGCGCCTTCGGCAAGGCGTTTCTGGAGCTCAAGCATCTCGGCCTGATCGACCGCGTCCCGCGCCTGGCGATCGTCAACGCGACCGGCGCCGACACTCTCACCGATCTGGTCAACAACAAGAAGCTCACCTGGAACGGCAGCCACGTCAACCAAAAGATCATCGACGATTATTATGCCGACCTGACGGCCCGGCACTTCTCGCCGCACACCTGCGCCTCGGCCATCGAGATCTCCCGGCCGGTCAACCTGAAGAAATGCCTTCGCGCGATCGACGTCTGCAACGGCGTCGTCCTGGCTGTGTCGGACCAGGAAATCCTCGACGCCAAGGCCCTGATCGGCAAGCACGGCTTAGGCTGCGAGCCGGCCTCCGCCGCGACCATCGCCGGCCTCAAGCACCTGTTGGCCGAAGGCATCGTCGCGAAGGATGAGCGGGTCGCCTGCGTCCTGACCGGCCACACGCTCAAGGACGCCAACGCCACGGTCAACTACCACAAGGACAAGCAAGGCCCGTTCAGCAATCCGCCGGTCGAAGCGCCGAACGATCTCCAAGCAATCATCAAACTGATCCGCTAACGCGACGCCACGGGAGCGAACTTCTGAATCCGGTGGTTATGGCTGTCGCTGACGTAAACGTTGCCTTCCTTGTCCACGGCGATACCGAGCGGCACGTTGAACTGGCCCGGGGCTTCTCCGAACTCGCCCCACTTGGTCAGGAATTTGCCTTCGCCGGTGAACTTCTGGACGCGGTGGTTGTCGCTGTCGGCGACAAAGACATTGCCTTGCTTGTCAACCGCCACAGCCGCCGGGAAGTGGAACTCTCCGTCCCCACTGCCCTCTTTGCCCCATTTGGCCAAGAAGTTGCCGTCGGAGTCGAATTTCTGGATACGAGAGTTCTGGCGGTCACAGACATAGACACGGCCCGAGCCATCCACTGTGATACCTTCTGGGGTGTCAAATTGGCCGTCCCCCCTGCCCCTGCTGCCCCAGCTCCTGATGTACTGGCCCTGGGCGTCGAGCTTGTGGACGCAGTGGCTGCTCTTGTCGGTAACGTATGCGTTACCCGAACCGTCCACCGCGATTCGAGCCGGATACTTGATCTTGCCTTCTGCCGTCTTCGGCACATCCCATATCGTGATGAATTGACCGTTCGCGTCAAATTTCTGAATCGAAGGCATGCCGTATTCCCAATCGACATCGACGCTGTCCACGGCATAGACCCTGCTGGAGCCATCGACCGTTACACCCCCGACCTCAGTGAAGCGACCTTCACGTGGTGGAGCTTCTATCCGGAACTTGACCGCTGGCCTTCCGTCGGATGAGAGCTTCCATATCGACACGCCGGCCAAATACGAGACATATACATTCCCGGCCCTATCCACAGTGATAGGCCCGGGCGGAAGGCTCTCCTCTCCCTCACTGTTCTGCGTTCCCCACTTGCTCGCCAATTTGCCATTGGCGTCGAATTTTCTGATCGAGCCGTCACCACCCGCGACATAGAGACGCCCCCCTTCATCGACACACACACCCTTGACTACGTTCAGCCTGTCTTCTCCGAGACCTCCTTGACCATAGCTGATGACCAAATCGCCTTGGGGGTCGTACTTTTCCACCTTGTTCTCAAAGGCATAATAGCTGTTCGCGGAAGAATCGACAGCCACCGCCCCACAATAGCCCCTCGCGGGAGGTGTCATTATCTTCTTTGTCCACCTTGTCAGGAACCTGCCGGTGGAGTCGAATTTCTGCATTCGATGTGTGCCGTTGCCAAGCTGGTCCCCGACCCACACATTGCCCGAACCATCTACCGTTATGAAGAACGCCCCCTTGAACTGGCCGTCCCCGGTGCCTTCCGTTCCCCATTTTGCCAGGAACTTTCCGTCGCTGGTGAACTTCTGCACGCGGTAGTTGTCGGCGTCTACCACATACACACCGCCCGAAGGACCGACGGCGACAGCCGAGGGGAACTGAAACTGGCCGTCGCCACTGCCGGTGCTTCCCCATCGGCAAACAAGTTTTCCATCGGGATCGAACTTTTGCACTTCGTCAGAGCCCTCACAGGCTACATAGATGTTCCCTGATGCATCTGTCGCCACATCCTCGATCCCGAACTCAATCTCGCTACCCCATCTGGAAACGAACCGGCCTTCTGGATCAAATCGCTGGATACGGTAGTTCCAGAGGTCAGCGACAAACGTGTGGCCAAATGGATCTACTGCGATGCTTCCGGGCAGATTGAATCGACCGTCTCCGGTATCCGCGCATCCCCATTGCGATATCACGTTTCCGTTGGGATCGAGCTTTGTCACCATGTGCCAATTCATGTCAGTCACGTAGAGGTTAGAGTGAGAATCAATGGCAAGACGACACGCCTGTTCGCCCCTGGTCTTCCATCTCACAAGGAATCTTCCCTTCGGCGTGAATTTCTGAACGGAATTGTAATCAAGAACGTAGAGATCTCCCTTTTCGTCGATGGTGATACTGCGAGCACCGCCGCGAAAGATCCCATCGCCTTCGCCCCAGCCTACCCATAGAGAGCCCCATTTCATGAGGAACTTGCCGGAAGAGTCGAACTTTTGAACGCGGCCGTTGCTCCACTCAGTGATATAGATGTTGCCCTCCGCATCAATCGCGATCGCGCCGGGTCGCTGCAATTGCCCGTCACCGCTGCCGGCCTCTGCCCCCCATTGAGAAAGGAACCCTCCCTTCGGCGAGTATTTCTCAATCCGGACATCATAGGTGCGATTCTCGCTTCGTCGGAGATCGACCGCCAGTACGAGGACGTTCCCTTCTTTGTCGAAAGCCAAATCGATGGGCATCTTGATCTTGTCTGCGTCCGGCGTCTTCCTCTCCAGCACCCCAAGGAACTGCCCGTACACAGTAAACTTCTGGATGCGATTCTGTTCCCGCTTGCCAAAATCCGTGTCGAGAACATACACCACTCCCGAGCCGTCCACCTTGACACTGCATATCGTATTGAACTGCCCTTCTCCTTGGCCGGGGCTTCCCCATTGGGTGATGAACCTGCCGTCGGCGTCGAACTTCTTGACCTTGTAGTTGCCGCTGTCGCCGATATAGACATTGCCTGACTTGTCAACAGCAACGCCGTTCAGTTTGAAGAAGTGCCATCCCTGCGGCGCCTCCGGCCAGACTCTGGCAACGTGGTACGCTTCTTCTGCCTGGAGGATGCTTGAGGACATCGCCAGCACGACCGTCACAACGAGTAGTCTTACTGTACGCATTTTTCCATCTCCTGTTAGCTCTTCGACTCTGTGGGTACTTAGAAGTTGTTCTGTCTTTCACGGCGGTCATACGCTTGGACCGGGAAGGAGGCCCTCTGCGACGGCGAAGCACGATTGACGCGCTCTTCCAGCTCGGCCATGCGGAAGTACAGGGCGGAAATGGCCTTCTGCTGTCGCTCCTGGGATTCGGCCAGCTTCGCCTGCTCGTGGCTGGCCGCCACCTGCTGTTCGGCCGCCCCGAGCTTGAGGCGCAGGTCCTTTGCCGTCCGGCCCAAGACGAAGCACGTTATCAACAACGAGCCGATCACCAGGACGGCAGCCCAACGCCCCAATCCGCCGAATCGGAGCATTCCCGACCAGTCTATCGTGCGCGACCCCGTGCGGTCGGCTTGATCGGCCTCGATCTTGCCAAGGACCGCCTGTCTTACGCCGGGCGACAGGCTCGGCATCGGAGCCGTCGCCCCCGCCCGCCTGATCGTGACCAGGTCCAGATAGAAGGCCCGGCATTCCGGGCAGTCCTGAAGATGACCGGCCACGAGCCGAAGATCCTCGTCCCCGGCCTCGTTGTCGAAGAGGGCCACCATCCGCGTCTGGTATTCGTCACACGGTGCCATTCGTTCACCTCGTCTTTGTTCCCATGCTTGTATCTCTACCGTTCGTTCCCACCAAGAAGCTCGTCCCGGTATCGTTGCAGCAGCCCGCGCAGCCGCCGGACGGCCTCGACTTTCCTCGAACCGACCGTCCCGACGGGGCAGTCGAGAATCTCGGCGGCCTGCTTGTACGACATTCCCTCCTGTTCGGTCAGCACGTAGACCAACCGCAGGGTCTCGGGGAGGCGGGCCGTCGCCTCAGCCACCGCGGCCTGAAGCTCGCCAGCGAGCACAGGGCTGTCTGCTCGGTCCGAAGAAGCCGGCTCCTCCGCCAGCCCGGCAGGATTCCTCACGGACGGCTGCTGAGAATCCACCCGGCGGCCCTGTTTCTGCCGCTCGTGGAGAAAGTGATTCTTGGCGATCTGAAACAGGTAGGTGGAGAACTTGCCCGTAGGCTCATACCGCACGCGGGCCTTCCACAGCCGCAGAAACGTCTCCTGGGTCCCGTCTTCCGCCTCCTGCCGGTTGGCGGAGAGCCGCCACAAGAAGGCGAAAACCCGCTGTTCATAACGCCGGAGTAACTCCTCGAAGGCAGAAATGTCCTGTTTCTGCACCAGACCCATCAATTCCTCATCTGTGTAGGTGCCCATAGAGAAATATGCCTTCGTATTCCGCACGGCCGTCTACGAAGGTATAACCCTGCCGGGCGTCGAAAACTCACTCATTTTGGGAATTTCTTAGCTGGTCCGGCGACGGCGGGCGGATTCGAAGGTCTCGAACAGTTGCTCGATTGACCGGTCATCGCTCAGAAGAATGGAGTCGATTGAGAGAGGGGAAAATCTCAAGAGGCATCTGGGTTGCGGAGAGTGTTTGACCAAAATCCTTGATCGGAGCCAATCCGCGTCTACAGATCCAGTGCGAACGCGATGGCTTGCCTGACCTCCTCCATCTTGTCGGCAGGCAGCGTGGTGATGGTCGGGCCGATCTTGCCTTTGGCGACCGTCTGAATGTGATCGCAGTCGATCGCGCATTCTCTCGGCATTCCATCCTGCTCCGATAGCACGACCTGAGTTGGGATGTCGCGAATCCTGGAGGTGACCGGGGCCACCGTGATTTCGCCAAGGTATTCGATGACAGAATCACGGGTCAAGATGATTATAGGTCGCCGCTTGTCCGGCGGGTCGAATTTGTACCAACGGACCTCTCCTCGTTTCATTCGTCTCCCCACACCTGTTCCTTTTCCCAGACATCGAATTCGCCCTTGCGCACAGGCTGCCGCTCGTACCCGCGCCGGTGCTTCTCCTCCAACTCGCGTATCGTAAGGCGGTCCAGCGCGTCGCGCAGCGCCTTACGCGTGAACGCCGACCTTGTGGTATTGAGTTTCTTTGCGGCCTCGTCAACCGAGGCCAGCAGTTCCTCATCCAGCGTCATCTGCACCGTTCGCATATCAGACTCCCATATATATGGATTCCAATAGCTATTCTAATCCATATACCAATGAGAGTCAAGCCCCCGAAAGGGCGACTTCCCGATTTGAAAGGATGAGAGCCACGGACGATTGATACGCGGCCCACCGTGCGGCAAAGAACGATTTCATCGCCGCCGCCTCGCAAATAAGCGTTGCTGTTCGACAAGCCCAGAGGTTGTCGCGGGTGGGAAGTGAAGTCGGGCGGATTCGAAGGCATCGGACAGTTGCTCGATGGCCGTCGCAGTATCCGCGTTCCGGATGGCTTCCTCGCGGAGCCGCTCCAGCACGGGTGCCGCCGCCTCCCAATTCCGAATCCACTGTCGGATGCGTTGTTCTTCCAACTCGTCCATACCGCTATTCTACCGCAGACTCCGGTTCTTGGGTAGCGTTCATGGGCAAGATGCCCCTGCTACGAGATGAAACCGGGGATCAGCAGGCCGGCGGCTACGCTCACACTTCCGACGTTGTGCAGGAGGATGGTGAGCTGGTTGGCGCGGTACAGGCCGGGGGTGGCCAGGTCCTGCGGATCGGCGGCTCGCATGGCGAAGACGGCCAAAGGCAACGTCAGGAGGTAGAAAAAGCCGCCGAAGAACGTTGTCCCGTGCAGGAGCATGATGCCCGCGGCGATGTAGCTTGCCGCCAGGGCCGTGCGGTAGATCAACACGCAGGCCGGGATGCCGAAGACCACAATCATGGTTCTTTTGCTCACTTGACGGTCGGCGGGCAGGTCGGGGAACTCATTGATGAGGATCACTAAGAAGATCAGGATGGCGACGATCAGGGCCGGCAGCAGCGGCAGCAGGTCCATGGACCGGGCCTGAAGATAATACGAACCGTACACCGGCAGGATGCCGAACAAAAAGCCGATAACGATCTCGCCGACGCCGCGATACCCGAGCCGGAAAGGCCCAGCCGTGTAGAAAAAGGCCCCGAGCACGCCTGCCACGCCGATCCCGAGGACGAAAAGGCTCCGCGATAAGGCCACGAGGACCAGCCCAATCCCGGCGCCCACGGCCAAGTAGCCCAGACCCGCCAAGAGCGTCGCCTTGGGCGAGAGGATGCCCTTTTGGATGAACTGCCGGCCGCCGGAGAACGGGGTGGGATTCTCGTTCACCCAGTCGTTGCGGGACAGGTGGTCGAAGTAGTCGTTGACGACGTTGGCGCCCGCGTGCAGGGCCATGATGGCCAGGACCGCCAGCACGAACAGGCCGGCATGGAAGCTCCCGGCCACGGCGTACCCCAGCGCGGAGCCCACCAGGACCGGGGCCACGCTGGCGCCCAGGTACTGGGGGCGCGACGCCCGCAGGAGGATGCTCAACTTCGAAGACAAAGCCTGAATTCTCATGACGATTCTCTTTGGGTTCAGTCCTGGTCGCAGTCCAAAACCCGATCATAACCTTTCTCGCAGGGGTGTCAACGCGAGGGCGCCAATCTGCCCGATTCAACTGCCAGCGTGGCAGAGCGGTTGGGCCGGCCTGCAATTTTGCCAGATGGATACCTGCGGCCGGAAGGACATAACTGTTTTTCCTTTAAGGGGTTATGATTGATTCGGTGGAAGCCTCGCCCTTGGCATGGCATTTGCTCCGTCTTGAGGCACGGTGTTACTATGGTTGCTCAATGGTCACAATTCGATGAAGTGAACGTCCTGGCCAGTTCGGCGAACTGGGCTTGGCCGGAGGCGGTCCGCAACATCTTCAAGCCGCGCGGGGTCAACCTCCTGATGGCCGAGAAGACCAGCGACTTCGTGAGCATCATCGCCAGTATGCGGATCCACACGGCGATTGTCGATGTGGACGCGGAGCGGCCCAGCGGCTTAGCCACGGTGAAAGTCATCCGCTTGGGCTACCCGCGGATGCCGTGCATCCTGCTGACCAGCAGGACGGATGAAGATATCCTGGGTCGGGCGCTTCAGCTTGAGGCTTTCGGCGTTGTCGGCAAGCCTGTGAACATGGACATCCTGCGGGAGCTGCTCAATCGGCTCTTTGTGAAAAAGTACAACAGTAACCTCTTTGCCAGGTAAATCGAAGTATGCTTAATCTCCATTTTGCAGAAGTTCAGATGGATTTAGTCCTATTAACGGAAAGGAGCAAGAAGAAATGAAGATTCGACCATTGGGAGATAAAGTGCTCGTGGAGCGCGTCGAGGCGGAAGCGAAGACGGCCGGTGGTATTGTCCTGCCGGATACGGCCAAGGAAAAGCCGCAGCGTGGCAAGGTCGTCAGCGTCGGCGCAGGCAAGACGCTCGAAAACGGCACCCGCAAAGAAGTCCAGGTCAAGAAGGGTGATCTCGTGCTGTTCACCAGCTACGCCGGGACGGAAATCAAAGTCGACGGCAAAGAGTACCTGATCATGGACGAGTCGGACATCATGGCAGTCATTGAAAAGTAAGTGTGAAGTGTTCAGTGGGAAGTTTGAAGTGGGAAATTTGGTTGTTGATTCATAAATCAAAAATCATACATCACAAATCAACAATCCGCCTTGAACCTTCAGACTACAAGAAGAAGGAGTGATTAAGACATGGCAGCGAAAAAGATAGCTTATGGGACGGAGGCACGGGCGGCCATTTTGGCCGGCGTGAAGAAACTGGCCAAGGCCGTCAAAGTCACGCTGGGGCCGGCCGGGAAGGTCGTGATTCTCGAAAAGTCGTATGGCTCGCCGACCGTGACCAAGGACGGCGTGAGCGTGGCCAAGGAAATCGAGCTCGAAGACGCCTATGAGAACATGGGCGCCCAGATGGTCCAGGAAGTCGCGTCGAAGACCGCGACGGTCGCCGGCGCCGGCACCACGACCGCGACGATCCTGGCCGAGAGCATTTTCGAGGAGGGTCTCAAAAACATCACCGCCGGCGCCAACCCGATGCAGGTCAAGAAGGGCATCGACATGGCGGTCGAGGCGATCGTGGCCGAGCTTCACAACATGAGCACCACGATCGAGTCCAGCAAGCAGATCGAGCAGGTCGCCGTCTGCTCCGCCAACCAGGACTTCGAGGTCGGCAAGCGGCTGGCCGAGGCGATGGACAAGGTCGGCAAAGACGGCGTGATCACGGTGGCCGAAGGCCAGTCCCTCGAGACGACCGTCGATCTGGTCGAGGGAATGCAGTTCGACAAAGGGTACCTCAGCCCGCACTTCGTCAACAACCTCGAGACGATGTCCGTCGTGCTCGACAAGCCCTTCATTCTGATCCACGAGAAGAAGATCAGCTCGGTCAAGTCGATGGTCCCGCTGCTGGAAAAAGTAGCCAAGCAGGGCAAGCCTCTGCTGATCGTCGCCGAGGACGTCGAGGGCGAGGCGCTGGCGACATTGGTCGTGAACAAGCTTCGCGGCGTGCTCCAGGTGGCGGCGGTCAAAGCCCCCGGCTTCGGCGACCGGCGCAAGGCCCTGCTCAGCGATATCGCCGTGCTGACGGGCGGCGAGCCCATCTTCGAGGACCTGGGCCTGCAATTGGAGAACATCGAGCTCAAGCAGCTCGGCCGGGCCAAGCAGGTGACGATCGATAAGGACACCACGACGATCATCGAAGGCGGCGGCCCCGCCGAAGCGATCAAGGGCCGGATCGAGCAGATCAAGGCCGAGATCGACAAATCCACCAGCGATTACGATATCGAGAAGCTCCAGGAGCGGCTCGCCAAGCTCGCCGGCGGCGTCGCCCAGATTAACGTTGGGGCCGCCACCGAGGCGGAAATGAAAGAGAAGAAGGCCCGCGTGGAGGACGCGCTACACGCGTGCCGGGCCGCCGTGGAAGAGGGCATCCTGCCCGGCGGCGGCGTGGCCATGCTCCGGTGCCTGCCCGCTCTCGGCAAGCTCAAGACTAAAGGCGACGAGCAGATCGGCGTCGATATCGTCTGCCGGGCGATCCTCGCTCCTATCAAGCAGATCGCCCAGAACGCCGGGCTCGACGGCTCGATCGTCGCCCAGAAGGTGATGGAGAGCAAGGAGAAGAACTTCGGCTACGACGTGATCCGCAAGGAATACGGCGATATGATCAAGTTCGGCGTGATTGTGCCGACGAAGGTCGAGCGCACGGCCCTCCAGAACGGGGCCTCCATCGCGTCGCTCCTGCTGACTACGGACGCGATCGTCAGCGAGATTCCCGAGAAGAAGGAAAGAGCTCCGGCCATGCCTCCCGGCGGCGGGATGTACTAAGAGAGTTGGAAGTTTGAAGTGGGAAGTTGGAAGGGGTGTGAAAGCCTTTCAACGGAACACTCTCGCAAGCTTGCAGGCGGGTCCCGAACGGGACCCGCTTGTTTTTCGTAGAGTGGCTGGTGCTTATAAGGAGAGTTGAATGCCTTTTCGCTTTTATACGAACGTCCTCTCCCAGGCTTCACGGACGATGGCGTCGGGGATCATGGTGGTCGGCCTGCTGCTGATGGGTTTCGGCGTGGTCATCATCGCTTTGCCCCAGTTGTTCGCCTACTTGGCAGCGCTGGTCTTCTTCATCGCCGGCCTCGGCTGCGCCGCCACCGCGCTCAAGATCTTCTGGGCCGGTCGGCGGATCGACCGCCTCAACGCCAACGACGTGGACGTCTACCGCAAAAACGTCCGCATCCACACCGGCGAGCCCTACGACCAGTAGCGATCCGCCGACATACGGTGCTGGTAGTGACGCAACCATGAAAATCCGTTTGCCGACATCGAGATTTCATGGATGGTAATTCCAGCGACATCGTGCTTGTTCCTCCCGTTGTCTTGGCTTGAGGCCTCGCTTGGCCGTCCGCTCGGGAAGGCCCCCTTGAGGACTCTGTCCCCCAATCCCTGGGTATTCTTCGCTCATGTCATTGCGAGCGAAGCGCGGCAATCTTCTCCTGGGCCAATAGCATGAGAGGTAGAAGCTCTCCAATCAGCGCTCATCGCTATTCACACCCGCGCGCCGTCCCAAACGGATGGGCAAGGCTATTGAAATCGGATGCGGGACGGCGATATCATAGGACGCGTACCGTGCAGGAGCACAGGCTATGAGGTGAAAGGGAAGATCGCGCCTCAGGAGAGAAGGAGGGAACATGAACTCTCGGCCTTGGCTCGTTCGGCCGTCGCTTCGGCCCCTTCTTGCGCCCCTCGGGCTGGCACGGGCGCTCTGCGCCGCCCCCGCCGGCTTCACGCTCGTCGAGTTGCTCGTGGTCATCGCGATGATCGCCCTCCTGATCGCGATGTTGCTCCCGGCCCTGTCCCGCGCCAGGGTCTTCGCGCAGAGCGTCGCCTGCCTGAGCAATCTGAGGCAACTCCAGACCTGCTGGCTGATGTATGCCAACGATCACGGCGGGACGCTGCCGCCCAACCTGTCGATCTACGATCTGTCCACCGGCGCGCCAATCCCCGGGTTGGATCTGCGGCTGACGTGGTGCGCCGGCAACGCCCGCACGGACGTCAACACGGCCAACATCGAGCGGGGGTACCTGTTCCCCTACAACCGCTCGACCGCGATCTATCATTGCCCGGCGGACAAAGCCCGCGTGGCCGGCACGGATGTGCGCCACACGCGCAGCTACAACATGAGCCAATCCGTCTCCGGGATCAGCTTTGGCAGTATCCTTCCCCACCTCCCCACCTTTGGGAACCTCACGCAGATCAGGCGTCCCGAACCCGCCGATCTGTTCGTCTTCATCGACGTGCACGAGGACGAGATCGCGGATTCGTTCTTTGGGATTCCGCTGCCGGGAGACCCCTTTGACGGCATTTGGTTCGACCTGCCGGCCAACCGGCACCACGACGGGTGCAATCTCTCCTTCGCCGACGGACACGTCGAGCACTGGAAATGGGCGGTGCCGAAGGTCTTCCGAACGCCGGGCCAAGCCGTCGCACCCCGCGAGGAATGGCGGGACTACGAGCGCCTCCGCGCTCACATCCGCAAGGCCGTCCAGTGATCTACCGGCCAGGCCGGATACCTGCCGCGATCCTCTCTACCGAAATCGATTCTTCTGCGCATTCGCCGCGTGTGCCCGGCACGCCCTCTTCTCTTGGGGATTCCATCCCCAAACCCCTGGGCATTTTCCGCTTTGGGCCAATAGCATGAGGGGTAGAAGCTCTCCAATCAGCGCTCATCGCTGTCTGCCTACGCTTTCCTCCACGCAAGAATGTGAAGAGTGCATGCCCGAACCCCTAATCCCCCCAAGGCAAATCCTTTGCCTCAACGCCTGTTTCGTGGTACATAATCAGGGAACGGGTCTCGAAGGATGCACATGCCTTCGTCGCCTGAGAAGTAGCCAATCTATGACCGATCGACGTGAAAGGCCCCGAGGATGAAGTGGTTCAGTGAGCGTAAGCAACTAAAATCTGTCTCTACGATCATTCAAGTCGACTCGATGTCCGATGAACTGAGAAACTCCCTCTGGAATGTACTGGATATGTGCTTGTGGTCAAGGCGGGGGTATATGTCTGCGGACTTTGGTCCGAACATCTACCAATACAGCCGGGCTTTGTGGTTCCACTATTTCAAAAGGCCAATTGATCAAATACCCGATCGATCACACTACATCTTGAAAGCCATCAGAGAGTACTTCTTTGCATGCAAATGGTATGAGGTGTACGACTTCCTTGAATTCACTGCAATGTGCGTTGCGGCAGACGTGCACAGTCGAGAAATTGCGATATCCGAAAGCCTGAACTCTGTTCTGGAGCGAGAGCTTGCCGGCTACAGAATGATTCAAATGCAAGTCACGCCCATAACCGACAAACAAGAAGTCGCAATGCTTGAGGGTGCTCTTGCAGACACGAGGTATGAAGGAGTGACGGGTCATCTCGGAACGGCTCTTCGACTCCTAAGCGATCGGGACAGCCCCGATTACAGAAACTCTATCAAAGAGTCCATCTCAGCCGTTGAGAGCATGGCAAGAATCATAACGGGCGATGAGAAGGCGACGTTGGGGGACGCTCTGAAGGAACTGGAAAAGCAGGGCAAATTGCATTCGGCCCTCAAGGAGGGTTTCTCGAAGCTCTACGGATACACAAGCGATGAAGGAGGTATACGGCACGCAATGATGAGGGAACCCAACCTTGCGGTAGCTGATGCCAAGTATTTCCTGCTTTCATGTACCTCCTTTGTCAATTATCTGAAAGCTAAGATCTAGTACAATCCCTGAGCGTGCGGTCTTCCGCTGCGCGAGGCGTAATTCCGGGGGGAGAAAAGGGGACATTCTACTTTTTCTTCGTTGTCTTTGTCGGGCGGGATTCGGGGTCGGCCGGGACGGCGGAAGCGGCGGGCGGGTTTGGGCTGGTACGATTCTGGCTGTCGCGGGGCCTTGCCTGGGACGGAGTCACACGGTATCCTGGCAAGAGGTTCGAGGCGGCCGTCAGGGGCGAGGTCGGCCCGGCGGCCTCCCCAAGACCGGTGCGGCAGGACTGGCGAACGATAGTGTCGGAGGGAAGTCATGGCAGGCAGCGAACCGCTGATTCCGAAACATGGGGGATACCGCCAGCTCGCCTCGCAGGCGAAGGCCTTCGAGGACGAAGGCGGCTTCACGGAACGCCTCTACCGCGTACGCCGCCAGAGGCGGAGGCCATCCTGAGGGGGGAACCTCTATGATCAGCCCTTAAATTAACCTTTGAGAGGAGCGGACCGGCCCCGACCTTCCCGTGTCGTCCAAGTCAGAATCGTCTGGCCAGGCTGATGCCAGCGGCCGGGGTTTGGTAGTTGCCGTAGTAGGGGAGCAGCTCGAAGCCCGCGATCTCGGCGCTGCCGTGGCGGCCGGCCACGGTATGACCGACGACCCAGCCGAGTACGGCCCCGAAGAGCACGTCACCGGCCCAGTGATCGCCTTCGTCCATCATCCGCCAGGCCACGAGGCCGGCGCCGGCGTAGGCCGGCAGACCCACTTTCCAGCCGTAGAATTCGTGCAGCACCGAGGCGACGGCGACCGCGCTGGAGGTGTGGCCGCTGGGCCGGGACCAGGGCCCGCCGTCGGGCTGGTCGTTGTGCACGATCGCCTTGAGTCCGTGTAACTCCTGGCGGGACAAGGGTTTGCGGCGGGACTGCGACATCCAATGAAGTTGCTGCGTTATCGAGAATGTGCTTGACGCCGCCGGAGGGTGGTTGTATGATAACGAAACAACTGAATAGCGAATCGTAAACGACGAACAGCGAAAGTGGAGGGTTGGTCAGGCCCGGTGATGCGCACGTCCTTGCCAAGCGTCATAGTAGTACTGGGCCATCTACCGGCCGCCGCAGTGCCGGGACTGCCGCGCTGTACTCGCTATGACCGTGGCAGGTCATGAGGCGTGTGTGCGAAACAAAGCCAATTCCCGCACGGACAAGAGCGCGCAAGGGCCGCCGACGGGCCAAGCGTGCGAAACAGAGCCAATTTGAGGCCGCGCTGCCCTAAGTGCTACCGGCTGGGATGGTCGGTCTGATCGGTGGGCCGTCAGGCATGCGTGCGAAACAAAGCCAATCGGCCACGGGCCAGACGAATTCTAACTGCTGTGGAGAAAAAGGGTTATGAGGAGTGTGGGCGACTTTTCCGTCGTGCAAAACAAAGCCAAACAAAGCCAATTCGGGGCCGCGATAGTTCGGACGCTGTTGGCTGGGATGCTTGCGGTGTTGATGGCGGCAGGACCCGCCCGGGCGGTTCAGGTCGAGCAGACGGAAATCGATCTGGTTATTGACCCGAACGGCGGGTCAATGACGGCCCAGGTTCGACTGCATGTCACGGACAATACCGGGAACCAGCCACTGGTTTGCACCTTTCTCAAACCTACGCGAATGGACTATTGTCGCGAGGCCGGCTCCGGGCGAAACGTGCCGTATACGTTCCAGTTGACGGGCTCACTGCAGAATGGCATCTACCAATGCACGATGAACTTGGGTCGATTGAGCCGGGAGTGCACGCTGGAGCTCGGATACGGCTACAGTAGCAAGGACTTCTATGGCTACGCAATGAATCCCACGACCTTAGACAACTTCACGCTGGGCCAAATCACGTCGCAAGCGGCTCACTCCAGTCACTTGTTCTACTATCCGTACACCGACGGGCTGACGGGGAAGGCACGGATTGCCATTACGGTCCCGCAGGGGTGGATGGGCGTCAGTGCGGGCGTTCTCCAGGAGCAGGAGTCCGTCGGCAACCAGACGCGGTTTGTCTATGGGATTCCCTACGCCAGCGGCTTGCTGCCGTACCCGTTTGCCGCGTTTCCCTACGTGGTGCAGGAGGCGGTCTATCAAAACCGCGTCCGGGTGGGCATCTACAGCTCGACCGCCGACATCGGGTACGCCCGGGAGAAGCTGGAATTCCTGACGACGAAGGTCCTGCCATTCCTGGAGGACCTGATGGAGAATTATTCTCTACCCAACCTGCGGGTCGTCGAGACCTTCTTGAAAGAGGGCAACATCGGGCTGGCGACGCGGGGGCTGGTCATGCTCTCGCAGAAGATGTGGTTCGCCGCCTCTATCGGTGCGTTGTATACTTCCCTGCCGGCCATAGTTCTGATCGACGAGTGCGGCCAGCAGTGGAATGCTTACTATGTCCAATTTCCCAACTATCTGGCCGAGGGTCTCTCGCAATACACGGACGACCTTTTCTTTGAGCGCTTCGTGAACAGCAACCGGATGGCCATAGCTATGCCTTACTACCGCAAGGCGTACACGGACATCGTCGATCTGCTGAATCAACTAAAGCCTCTCAAGAACGCCGGGCAGAGCATCGGGCAGGCGGCCCAGACGCTGGGCAAAACTGTCGAGGCCATCACGCCCTATTGGCCGTACGCCTCGGTGGGCGAGGTGGCCATCTCCGACCCGCGTGTGTTCCCCACCCTTTACTTCCTCAAGGGGGCTTTGGCGCTCAACGCTCTGCGGACGCAGCTTGGCGATGAGCAGTTCTTCGCAGGATTCAAGAAGCTCTTCGCCGTGGGCACCAGCCAGCCGGTCACGCTGGACTACTGCCGCCAGTGCTTCGAGTCCGTGCACGGGGCGTCGCTGGTGGATTTCTTCCAGCGATGGTACAACGAGCCGGGACTGCCCGAGAACTGAGCGGCAGGATCGTGGCCAAGGTTCTTCGCCTTGATGATGCCACCCAGATGATGGGGGTTCCTTGCAGAGCCGGTTGGCGGAGTTCGATTATGGGGGTTTGTGGCTGGCGTCTTGGGGCGGGTCGGGATATCATAGGCTGCCGCTCGTTGGGCCGGCACGGCGTGCCTGCGGGGGTCCGTGCGGAGGCGGGCAGGAGCAGGATGAGCAGAAATCGCAGTTACCAGTAAGGATGCACAATGCCGATCGAGCAGTTGGCGATGTATGTGGCGACCACCGCCATCTTTCTTGTTTCCTTGACCGTTCACGAGTACGCGCACGCGTGGACGGCGTACCGCGACGGCGACGACACCGCCGCACGCATGGGCCGGCTGACGCTCAATCCCCTCGCCCACATCAGCCTGTTCGGGACGATCATCCTGCCCCTGATCGTCCACTTTGGCTGGGCCAAGCCGGTGCCGGTGAATTTCGCGGTCCTCACGCGAAACCAGGCGCTCAAGGTAGCCCTCGCCGGACCGGCCTCGAACCTCCTGCTCGCCGTCGGGCTGACGGTTGTCTTTCACCTGTTCCCCTGGCACATCATGCCGGCGTTGGGTGTATTCCTCCTTCTTTTCGCTATCTGGGCCAACATCATTTTGGCGCTCTTCAACCTGATCCCGATCCCGCCGTTGGACGGGTCGCGGATCGTGGATGCGAGGCTCACATCGCCGCAAGCCATTGCCGCCTACCGGAGTTTCTCGCGGTACGGAATGCTGATCCTCATCGGCTTTCTCTATTTTGGCGGGTTCAGGATTTTCATTCTCCCGGTCGTTGGGGTGCTTTGCAGGCTGTTGGGACTGCCGTATCAGATCTTCATGTAAGCTCTCCGCGTGGGCCAAAGCCTATCCTGATTTTTCGAAAACGAGGCAATGCCATTCGATCACGCCCGCCAGGGGCGCTGCCGGCTTTGGGCGCGGGCGACCGCGTCCTTGGCGATGACGGCATTCTCGCGGATCTGGAAGTCGAACATGCCGACGCAGATGAAGTCCGCCCCGTTGTCGAAGGCGTACTTGAATCCGGCGCGTGGATGGATGGCGCCCGCGGCCAGGACTTTGAACGCGATCCACGGCCGAGCCACGGTCCTCATGAACTCAATGTCCTTCTCCGGCGTGATGGACCACATATTATCGTGATCCTGCGGCCCATTGCTATCGACGTTGAACTCCACCCGCTGCTCTTTCGGCGTGGCGGACCAGTATTGGTCGTAGTGCAGGGTCTTCATATAGAAGTCCGGCTGGATGCCGGCCTTCTCCACGGCCTTTGGCACCTCCAGGGAGTGGCCCCCGATGCCGGCGAGCACGCGATTGCTCTTGATGAACTCGACCGCCTTGCCGAGCAGATCGACCCGGCCGCCCTTGACGAAGCTGTCGCCCACGCCGCCCTGGACGTAGGCCCCGATGGCCCCGGCGTCGATAGCCCTCTTGATGTCGCTCGTGACGTCGTCTGTCTTCGGATGGACCTGGGCGATCCACTGCATCTGCCCGCCCCAGTCCTTCCAGTACTTGCGCAGGTAGCTGGAGTCGGAGGTGATGATCGTATTGACGCCGTTCTCCTCGGCCAGGCGGAGGGTCGCCAGGATGTTCTTCTCCGTGGCATAGGCCTTGAACAGGTCGCGCAGGTACTTCAAATCCCGGCTGTGCGACCAGCCGCTGAATTGATTGCCCCCGATCATCAGCCGGCTGATCGTGACGTTTCCGATCTTGCCCACAGGCAGGGCGTTGTCCGACATTCGTGACCTCCATCAAGCAGGTTGCACCGACTCATGGCCGGCTCAGCAATATTATGCCACCTTGGGCGACTGCTTGACAAGGGGACAATCGGCAAGTAACTTGATCGCATAGGAATTTGCTTTTGTGGATAGCGGGTGAGTTGCGCGGTTCCTGGTTTGCGTTTTGTGGAGAAGTCAGTCTTTGGTTGGGTTGTCGGGGTGTCCGAAGCACCGTTTGGTGGGTACGTTGGGGTCACAGCAGAAGCTACC
>JAPLMX010000269.1 GCA_026386805.1 Phycisphaerae bacterium
CTTTCGGCGGTTCTCCAACTCGTCGAAGTCCCTTCGTGTTCGTCCTTTTCTGTCCATGCGGACAGCCTACGAGAACGAAACGCTGGTGTCAATATATTATGCGAAAAATCTGTCACTATATTATGCGAAATTCAGTAGGAGCGGAGCACGGAATCTATCCACTACGACCGCCGTGGGATCTGCGAGATGCGGCAGTCGTTGCATACGAACCGAGCGGCCTGCGGCGTGGGCGGTGATCCCGCCGTGCCAAATCCTGTCACTTGGCACAGGTGCGTTTTCGGGGCCGAGAAGGCGGATCTTGGCGTGCCACGCCTGCTGTCGTGCCAGGTTGTGGCACTTGGCATGGCCAGGGTGGGTCACGATTCAGTGGACACGGCATGGGCAAAATGCTATACTATGGGACGCAACATGGAAGGGATTCCGATTGGGGTGTGTCGCCGCGGGGCGATGGGAAAAATCAGGCGTGATGACTATTGAAAGGGTGGGAAAATGAACGTGCGAAGAGGGGTCCTATGTGCATCTTTGCTGCTGCTGTTGGGCGGCGCGGCCTATGCCGACAGTGTCGCGTGGCTGTCCGCCAGTCTGGGGCCGAAACAGTGGAGCATCGATCCGGCCAAGCCGACCCCGACGGATGTCATCCAATTCTCGGGTCCGACGACGGTCTACTCCAATTCGTGTGTGGGCGAAAAGGACCTGGGCGGTACGCCGCAACTGCTGATCGATACGAAGGCCAAGGTCATCACCCTGTGGTTCAAGGGGCCGGTGCCGCAGGTTTGCACCATGATCTACAGCCCCGTGGCCGGTCTCAAGGGCGACTTCGGCCCGTTGCCGGCGGGGGACTGGACCTTCACGTGCCCGTCCCGGGACGTCAGTTTCACGATCCACTTCACCGTCCAGGAGAAGTACGCGTATCATGTTGATGCGGACGCCCCGGGCTCCGTCCACGACGGCAAAAGCTGGAGCACCGCCATGCTCACCCTCCAGGACGCCTTGGCGGCGGCCGGCAGCGGCGATCAGATTCTGATGGCCGAGGGGACCTACAAGCCGGACCAGGGCGGCACGGCGCTCGCCGCCAGCCGCGAGGCGAGCTTCCTGCTCAAGGAAGGCCTGACGATCCGAGGCGGCTTTGCCGGGTACGGTCAGGCGAATCCGGATGAGAGGGACCTTGCCAGGCATGAGACGATCCTCAGCGGCGACCTGAAGAGCGATGACCTGGGCACGGCGAATCTGAGCGACAACAGCTTTCACGTGGTGATCGGCCCGGCGGACGGATTGCCCGCGACGCTGGATGGTGTCACGGTCACGGGGGGCAACGCCGATGGTCCCTATCCGCACCATTATGGCGGCGGATTGTACAACCCCGACGGCAAGCTGCAGGCCGTCAATTGCACGTTCCGCGGCAATACGGGCGTCTCGGGCGCCGCGGTGATGAACTTCGGCCCTTCGATCCTGCTGGTCAACTGCCAACTCTTCGGCAACCGGGCCCTCATGCAGGGCGGCGGCTTGTACAACTACGAAGGGACCGCGACGCTGACCAACTGCCGGATCGTGGGCAATACGGCGGACTACGCCGACACCACCGGCGGAGCGGCCATCTACAATCTCAACGGCAGCGTGACGGTACTCGACTCGACCATCGCCGACAACCGCGCGCCGATCGGCCGGGCCATTGCCAGCTTCACGTGGACCACGGTCTCCGCCGTCCAGGTGGAGATCGTCAACAGCATCCTGTTCAATGGCGGCGACGAGGTGTGGAGCAATGTCCGCACCCTGGTGGACGTGACGTACAGCGACGTGCAGGGCGGCTGGTCCGGCGCCGGCAACATCAGCGCCGACCCGCAGTTCACCCTGCCTGGCTCCTGGAGCACCGCGGGCGACTGGGTGGACGGCGACTATCGGCTGAAGGCCACGTCGCCGGCCATCGATGCGGGCAACAGCGCGGCCCTGCCGGCCGACAACCTGGACCTGGATGCGGACGCCAATACGACCGAGCCGCTGCCGTTCGATCTCGACAATACCGCGCGCATCAAGGACACCAAGGTGGACCTGGGCGCCTACGAGCAGCTCGCCAAGAAGCCGACGCCCATCGTCACCCCGGCGGTGAATCTCACGGTCAGCGTCGGCGATGGCTTCCTCACGCTCACGCCCGATCCGAGCGCCCCCAGTTCATCCAATACGTACATCGGTCGTCTGGACGTCGATATCGATCTGAATTTCAAGGGCAAGCTCAGTGTGACGGTCACCGCCCAGTCGGCGGCCGGCGGCAAATGGTCGGCCTCGGTGGTCCCCGATACCATTGGGCCGGGCACTGCCACCGTGACCCTGTCGGTTAAGGGCGAGGGCCTGAACCTGGCGGCGTTGCCCGCCGGCTCGAAGGACGTATTGGCGGCTTCCGCGGACTTCTTTGTCATGCCCATTCAATAATACAAATACGTGACGACCCGAAACCAACCATAATAATGACGGTGGGTCCGGCCGCGGCGGCAACCGCGAGCCGGACCCTTTCTTTTATTTGCGAAGAATTGGAGAAGGGCACGAGTCTACCGACCATGGCCAAGAATATCGGCGTCATATCGGATACGCATGGTCTGCTCCGAGGCGAAGTCAAGAGCAGGCTGTGCGGCTGTGACTGGATCATTCACGCGGGGGATATCGGAACCCTCTCGGTTTTGACGGAGCTCGGGGAAATCGCCGAGGTCGTGGCCGTGCGGGGGAATGTGGATACCGGCTCGTGGGCGAAGGAGCTAAAGGAGGAGGAATTCGCGGATGTCGATGGCTACCGGATTTGCGTGGTCCACGACCTCAGCACGCTCTCCCTCGATCCGGCCGCCGCCGGCGTGGGCGTCGTCATCTACGGCCACTCGCACCAGCCGGCCGTAGAATGGAAGACCGGCATCTTATACCTCAACCCCGGCAGCGCCGGACGGCAGAGGCCTCATCTGCCCATCAGCCTGGCCCTGCTGCGCATCACCGCCGAGAGTATCACCCCCGAGCTTATCGAGCTGTAAGCGGAGGTCTGCCGAACGGGTCGTTCCATCCGTGACCTATGGCTTGGCGGTGCTCAATCTCGCCTGCACTTCCTGCGTGATGTCCGGGCACCCGTCACAGTAGAGCACTTTCTGTGTCACGATGCGCGTGGACATCTCCTCCAACTGCGGGGTATTGGGGTCCTCTTTGACCAGGACCAGGGACAGCCCTTTCTGGACGGCCACCTCATGCGTGATCCAGACGATCTCGCTGTACATCTTTTGTGACCGCAGGTCTCGCTTCAGAAGCATCTGCCGCTCCAGGTACTCTTTATGAGCGCTGTAGTGGGCCTTCTTCTCCGCCACAGTCTCCATCTGTTTCAGGTAGTCGGCACTGGCGGGTTTCAGGGTCCCCAGTTCGCCCTCGTCGGTCTGGATTTCCCTGGCCAGCGCCGCCAGTTCAGTTTGGGCCTTGCTACGGTCGCTCACCATCTCGTCGGCGTATTTCCGGTCCTTGCGGAGGATCTCCATGAGGTTGACGACCCCGATGGACGGGACCCCGAGTGTGGGTACAGCCGCCTTACCCCCACCGGCAAGGCCCGCCGCGAACGAGACCACCACCGCTGTGAGACAACTCAAGGCAACGACTGTCGTTTTCATGGCATGCCCTTTCTGCATTTGTCCACCTCGGGCCGCATCATAGCGTGGAATTGACCTTCCGGCAACAGCCGGTTTGCAGAGTCGAGGGCCTTGGGGCTGGGCGAACGCACCGACAACTCCACCATCCTCAATCCTTCGACAGGTTCGCAGAGCTTCGCGGGTCAGCCCTCAAATTAACAATTAACCGCGAGCGTTCTTGAGCTTCGCAACGATCTCGGCCATCTCTTGGTGCAGACGCGGATCGCGTTTCACCTGCTCCGCCAGCTTGTGCAACTGGGCACTGACCGCGGCACCACTGCGTAGCCCCAGGACCGCCGCGACCTCGCGCTGCGTCAGACCGCCGTAGTCGCAGAGCAGACGCGACGCGATCGCTCGCTCCCGCGCATCCCGCCGGCGCCGAAGCAGGGACGCCCGCTCGATTCCGAGTCCCTGGCATACCGCCTGGAGAATTTGCTCGATCGGCAGCCGCGTGCCGGTTCGGCGAAAGGCAATGTCTTCGGTCCGAGGCCGTTTCTGGAGCAAGTTCTCATACAAGGCTCGGATGCGGGCGCGGAATCCCTCGGAGCCGAGACACAACCGGGACGCCTGCGCTTCTTCGAGAAACGCAGCGTCGATCCGGTCGATCCCGGCTTCCACGAAACGCCGATACGTCTCGGCCTTCCCCCCGGCGCGGGAACCGACCGTGGCCAGGATCGGGGCGTAGTCTACCCACGCGAGGCGGCGGTCCTTGCCGATGTAGCTGCGGTAACTGCTCCAGCGGTACTGGCGCAAGAAGGTGAGCCGCTCGCGCAGCGGACGGCTCCGGACGGCCTTCGTGAAGACCGGATTCAGATGTACGTAGCGGCTCAGCCGCAGCAGGTAGGCGTCCCGCTCGACCAGACAGGCCCCGTAGCGGCCCTGCAGCAGGTGGCCGTGCCGCTCGTGGCGGTGGTTGAAATAGACCGTGTAGGCCGTCTGCAGCCGGTGCATAAAGCGGCCCAGATTGGCGCGGGGAGTCTCGAGCACGAGATGGATGTGATTGGTCATCAGGCAGAACAGGTACAACCGGATTTCGAATGATTCCACGCTCTCGCCCAGCACCCGCACAAAACGCTCCCGGTCGCCCTCGTCCACAAAGAGGGCCCGGCGCTCATTGCCGCGGGCCGTCACATGGTACACGGCCCCTTCATACTCGATTCGTTGCGGTCTGACCATGAGCACATCCTACCCGCCTCCGGCACGCTTGGCAAGCGCTAAGGGCCTGCACAACAATAAGTTACCGATATCGATGGGTGGTAGTCACTGACTTGGAAGGATTTCGTAGTTCCAATCACCGTGGAATCTGTTCCGTCGGATTCGGACTTCGGACAACTGCGTGTCGGTGATTTTCCGCGCCT
>JAPLMX010000085.1 GCA_026386805.1 Phycisphaerae bacterium
GAGGGCGCGTCGGCCGCAGGTTTTTCCATAGCCCGAGATCGTAGCAGAAAGACCCCGTGATGAGAATACAAAACTGGCCCATCCGGTTCTTGCATACTCAGGGTGGAAGACAGTCCACCGACCGGGGACTCTGTCCCCGGACCCCTGAGATTTTCCGCTTGGCGCCAATAGCATGGTGCAACGGCAGCACGGCCGTATTCTCTCAGGGTCTTCTCAATTCATGGTGGGTTTGTGGAGTTTCCGGCACGAGTCCTGGCACGATCGCTTGCCGGCAGGAGAGAACAATGGTATTCTTGAATGTGCCGCTGTGGGGGATAAGGCTCTGCTGAGAAGCAACCTGAGCGCCGCAGCGGTCCAGTGGCATGGCGACGCCGCCGAGGTGGGGCGTCGCCCTCTTCTTCCTGCCATGCGATTGGCGCAACGCGGAAAATCTCAGGGGTTTGGGGACAGAGTCCCCAAGGGATCAGGAAGTGCGCAAGAACCGGGTAACCGCGCAGTGTCCGGTTTTCGCAGGCGTTTAGGAGAAGGTTATGACCCACGGGAACGAGTTGGAAGAGATCACACGGCAACTGAGAAACCACCATCAGGAGCACCTGCTGGCCTTCTGGCCGCAGTTGGACCCCCGCCAGAGGCAGGAGCTTCTGGGCCAGATCCGGGAGCTGGATCTTGCGAAGGTGGACGAATGGGTGGAGCGACTGGTCCAGAGCGCCCCCGAACTGCCAGTCGCCCGCAGGGACTTCGAGCCGGCGACATCCTATGGTCCCGAGCCGCGCAGCCCCGCCGAACGACGTAAGTATAAAGAAGCAATCGACTTAGGCGAAAAGCTGATCTCACGGGGGAAAGTGGCCGCTATGGTCGTGGCCGGCGGCCAGGGGACCCGGCTGGGCTTTGACGGTCCCAAAGGCAACTTCCCGATCAGTCCGATCAAACAGAAGACCCTCTTTCGCATCTTCGCCGAGACCATCCAGGCTGTCACGCAACGGTATGGAGCGACCTGCCCGTGGTACGTGATGACCAGCCCGATGAACCACGCACAAACTGTAGCGATCTTCAAGGACAATAACTACTACGGGTTGGATGCCAAGGATGTCTTCCTCTTCCAGCAGGGGACGTTGCCCAACTTCGACTTCGACGGCCGGGTCCTCCTGGAGGACAAGGCCCGCATCGCCCGCTCGCCGGACGGCCACGGCGGCTGTATTCGGGCTTTGGCCCGTAGCGGCGCCCTGGCTGACATGAAGCGTCGCGCCGTCGAGTACCTCAGCTACTGGCAGGTGGACAACCCCCTCGTCAGGCTGTTCGACCCGCTGTTCATCGGGCTTCACGCGCTGGACGGGGCCGAAATGTCGTCCCGGGCCGTCATCAAGAACTCGCCCAAGGAGAAGGTGGGCAACTTCTGCTTGGTGGACGGCAAGATCACAGTTATCGAGTACAGCGACCTGCCGGATGAGCTGGCCGAGAAGCGCCGCCCCGACGGCTCTTTGGCCTTCGAGCTGGGCAGTATCGCGATCCACATCATCAGCACCTGCTTCGTGGAGAAGCTCAGCGTCGAGGCGTATTCCCTGCCGCTGCACAAGGCGGTCAAGAAGATCCCCCACATCGACCCCCAGGGCCACCGCATCGAGCCGAAACAGCCCAACGGCGTCAAGCTCGAATCCTTCATCTTCGACGCCCTGCCTATGGCCAGGAAGTCCATCATCCTCGATATCGTCCGTAGCGAGCAATTCGCCCCGGTCAAGAACGCCACGGGCGAAGACAGCGTCGAGGTCACCCTCCGGATGATGGTCGAGCGGGCCGCCGCTTGGCTGGAATCGGCGGGCGTGAAGGTCCCCCGCAACCCGGACGGTTCCGCCGATTGCACCATCGAGATAGCTCCCAGCTTCGCCCTGGACCAGGCAGATGTGCCAGCCAAGCGCGACCGAATCCCCCCCATCCAGCCGGGAGACAAGCTCTATCTTGCATAGGATTGCCACGACCATCGAGTGAATCTCGTTGGCCTCCCAGAACACAAAGACTTGAAATCTCCCCCCGTTTGTTGGAGAATACTCCTGTCAGCCATCAGAGACCCCGGGGAGTCGGCATGAGTGACGTCACACGCATCTTGAACGCGATGGAACGGGGGGACGCCCGGGCTACGGAGGAGCTTCTGCCCTTGGTGTACGAGGAACTCCGGCTGCTGGCCGCCCAGAAGCTCTCCCGTGAACCTCCGGGCCAGACCCTGCAGGCGACCGCCCTGGTGCACGAGGCCTATCTCCGGCTCGTGGGAGATGAACCGCAGAGTTGGAACAGCCGCGGCCACTTCTTCGCCGCTGCGGCCGAGGCCATGCGACGCATTCTGGTCGAAAGCGCCCGCCGAAAGAGGAGCGAAAGGCACGGAGGTGAGCGCGATAGAATCCCCTTGGATGCCGGAGACATTGAGGTGGCAATGCCCTCAGATCAGATCGTGGCCCTGAGCGATGCGCTGGATGCCCTGGCGCGGGAAGACCAGGAGGTGGCGCAACTGGTGAAACTGAGGTACTTTGTGGGGCTGACCCTCGAGCAGGCGGCCGAAGTCCTGCAAATCTCCACGCGGACGGCCTATCGACATTGGGCCTATGCCAAGGCCCGCTTGCACGAGGAACTGACGGACAGCCGTTGAGGGCTCTGCAAAGGCGGGGGCGGCGCATTCTGCGCCGGCACCCTGTTCTTCAGGTTGGCGGCTGTTGGGGTAGCCCCCCCTGTGGCTACCCCAACACGGGGCAGGCACGGGGGCCTGCCCCTACCGGGCGTGCCCGATTCGGCCGCCTCTCGGATCGACGATCCTTCTTTCTTTGCAGATTCTCGCGGTTTTGCTGTCAGGTTTTGCTCTGACATTTCGCACTGTATTACGATCCATGAAGGGGACGGGTCCCTAATCGCGAAACAGCGCGTTGGGGAACCCAGCCGGACCGGGATGAACCATGAGTGAGTTGCCAGTAGACATCAAATCCATATTCGCGGACACCCTGGAGAAGGGGACGCCTGCCGAGCGGAACGCCTACCTGAGCGCGGCCTGCCGGGGCGATGCGGCTCTGAGGCAGAGGATCGAGGCGTTGCTCCAGGCCTATGAACAGGCCCACGACGTTCCCGATACTCCCATCGTGAATCTCGGTCTCCCCGAGCAGGAGACGTTGTTGACGGAAGGCCCGCGTACAGTCATCGGGCGGTACAAGCTCTTGGAGAAGATCGGCGAAGGCGGCATGGCGGTGGTCTACATGGCCGAGCAGGAGGAGCCGATCCGCCGCAAGGTAGCGCTCAAGATCATCAAGCTGGGCATGGATACCCGGCAGGTGATCGCCCGGTTTGAGGCAGAGCGGCAGGCCCTGGCCCTGATGGATCACCCCAGTATCGCCAAAGTGTTCGACGCCGGGGCTACGGAGACCGGCAGGCCCTACTTTGTCATGGAGCTGGTCACGGGCGTTTCCATCACCGAGTACTGCGATAAGAATAGTCTGAGCACCAAGGATCGGCTGGCCTTGTTTGTCCAGGTCTGCCACGCCGTGCAGCACGCCCACCAGAAGGGCATTATTCACCGAGACATCAAGCCCTCCAATGTCATGGTCACGCACCATGACGGCAAGCCCGTGCCCAAGGTCATCGACTTCGGGATTGCCAAGGCCACCAACCAGCGACTGACGGGAAAGACGCTCTTCACCCGCTACGCCCACATCATCGGTACACCCGCCTATATGAGTCCGGAGCAGGCGGAACTGAGCGATCTGGATGTCGATACGCGCTCAGATATCTACTCCTTGGGCGTATTGCTCTATGAACTGTTGACCGGGACGACGCCTTTCAGCGAAGAGGAGCTTCGCAAGGCGGGTTATATCGAGATGCAGAGAGTCATTCGGGAGCAGGAGCCGATCAAGCCCTCCACCAAGCTCAGCACGCTGGGCGATACTCTAACCGACATCGCCAAGCGTCGTGGTTGTACTCCCGATCTGCTCCGCAAGGCCGTTCGGGGCGACCTGGACTGGATCGTGATGAAGTCGTTGGAAAAGGACCGTGCCCAGCGCTACGAGACGCCCAACGCCCTGGCCGAGGACCTCCGCCGGCATTTGGAGCACGAACCCATCCTCGCCCGAGGACCCAGTACTGTGTACCGCCTGGGAAAGTTCCTCCGCAGGCACCGCTGGCAGACCATCGCCGCACTGGTCACGATCGTTTTCGCTGGTGCGGCGGTGGTCGTGCTTTCCCTGTGGAGTCGGGACCGGCTGCAACTCGTGGAGACCGAGGGTTTCCGCCATAGGAACATCCTGTCCGAAGCCCGCGAGCAATATGCCAAGGCCGACCGCGAAGCGGCCCTGGAGTCGCTCAAACCCATCCTCCAGAGTCCGCACGTGGGACCGGAAGCGCAGCTTCTCCAGGCCGGCATTTTCGTGGACAACCGCCGCTTCAAAGAGGCGGTGACGATGCTGAACGGTCTACTCAATGACCGCCCGGAAATTGCCGGGGCGGCCCACGCGCTTTTGGCTCGTATCCTTTGGGAGAGTGGATCGCTGAACGCCGGGAAGCTCCAGGAGATCGAGGAGCACCGCCGACGGGCCGAGGCGATGCTGCCGGAGACGGCCGAAGCCTACTTCCTGCGAGCCATGACGGCCCTCACGGTCAAAGAGCAACTTGCTTCGCTTGACAAGGCCTTGCAGCTTGATCCCACGCACTACGAAGCCCGCCGGTTACGGGCCTTTACGTACTACGCCTCCAGGAAATATGACAGGATGAAGGAAGACTCGCTGGTCATGACGATCTTGCGGCCGCGCGATCCCCTGGGCTACTCGCTGCGTGCCATTGCCTGGCGGGAATTGGGCAAGCATGGAGAAGCAATTGCGGAGTATGACCGGACGCTGGCGCTGACAGCGAAGGAGAGCCCCGAGAGCATCGATTTGTCTATTCAACGGGGTGAGACCTTGCTGCGGATGGGTGCTTACGAGCGTGTCATCGCCGAGGCCCCGGTAGAGACGCAGAGTCTTGCGTCTGCACGTCAATACCACATCTTCTGTGCCCTGACAGCCCTTGGCGATTACGAGAAGGCGATTGCCCTGTACCGCCAGATCGTCAGCCCTGGCCAGGAAGCTCGCAGCAAGTTTCAGGACTGGTGCATGAAATACGTCTTCGACACGCTGGCAGCCGGGCGGTCCTGGCACCCCGCGGACCGCGAACCGGCAGGACCGGCCTTTCTACCGATGGTGGAGGCCGAGGAGACGTATCGTGACCTCGGCGCCAAGGGCCAGCGGGTCATCGCCGATGGTTTCACTGCGAATTGGTCGCCGGATGGGAAGAAGCTGGCGTTCAGCCTGGGGCATATCGGCAACAGTGGCGTGGCGATCTTCGATCCCGCCACCAGGGAGACCGATCTGCTGATTGTCCCGGGCAAAGACCCGAAGTGGTCGCCCGACGGGAAGTACATCGCCTTTGTTCGGGATCGCGAAGCTCTTCGCCTGCCCGAGCTTACGGCACCGGAACGCGGGGTCCAGAGCCGCCCCATGGCGACGGAAGAAGTCTGGATCATAAAGTCTGACGGCACCGAGCCCAGACGGCTGGCCTATGGCGGCTGGCCCACTTGGAGCCAGGACTCGAAACGTGTCTACTACCAATCGCGTGTAGACAAGATGTTCTGTTCGATTTCCATTGAAGGCACCGAGGCACAGCCCGCGGCGCTTCTCCCGTGCGCCAATCGCTTCCCCTCGATCTCGCCCGATGGAAAGCGTGTCGCCTATCTGGAAAGCGCCTCGCTGACGGTCAAGGACCTGGCCTCGCAGATGCTGGTTGCCGAGTGGCGGGTGCCTCTGATGATGTGGGGTGGTCCGGCGTGGTCTCCGACGGGCCAGGAGCTGTGTCTGGGCGGCGGCTATCAAACCAATATCAGAACCGGCTTGTGGGTGTACCCGGTGGAAGGAGGTGAACCCGCGAAGGTACTGAGCGGCCAGACGGTGATGGCCTCGTGGACCCGTGACCAAACGAAGCTCCTCTTCACATTGGGTCCGCCGTACTATGAGATTTGGACCACGCCTCTCAATCCCAAAGTGCCTGCCGTCGAAGCTCTTGGCCCGGGTCGGACACTCCGGGATCACCGCCGCCAGATCGCGGCGCTGTATACCCGGAGAATCCAGACCGATCCGATGGACGCGGACGCGTACCTCCAGCGTGCCCAGCAGTATCACTACCTGGGTGAAGAGGCAAAGGTCCGTGCCGACATGAGGCGGTATACCACCATCATGACCCAGGGCAAGTCTTTAGACGTGCCATCGGCCAGGTTCTGGAATACGGAGCATGTCATCGACGCTCCATTCGACTATCAACTCGTCTTCTCTGTTGAACACCGTGAGAACGCACCTCAAGTTCTATCTGTTGCCTTTGGGCAGAAGGGAAGGGGTAGTATGAAATCGTTTGAGATTCCTTTGTTCGTAACGTCTCTGGTTGGACTTTGCTTTCTCTCCGGCCTCGACGCGCCGCCCGCGTATGCGGATTTCACCTTCGGCGAGCCGGTGCGGGTTGGGTCGGGCGTAGAGGCCTATGACGACCTTGATTGTCTGTCCTACGATGGGCTGGAGATGTACATAGATTCTGCCCGGGTTGGAGGACAAGGTAAGACAGACCTCTGGGTGCTGAGACGTGCCTCGCCGAATGAAGATTGGGGTCCGCCGGAGAATCTCGGGCCTGTGGTCAACAGCCCCGCTGAGGAATTCACGGCTTCCATCTCCGCCGACGGACTTGCGTTGTACTTCGCCTCCGATCGGCAGTACGCTGACAATCCCCGATTCGAGATATTTGTGACGACCCGGGCCACGAAGAACGATCCTTGGGGGCCGCCCGTGAGAATGGGTCCGGAGATCAACGGCTCTGACGGTGCCAACCGTGGCGCCTGGATTTCCCCGGACAACCTGGAGCTCTACATCAATTCCACCCGGTCGGGGGGATATAGTATCTGCGACATCTGGGTGGCCAGACGCGCAAACGCGAACGATCCCTGGAGTTATGCGGTGAATCTCGGCCCCGTCGTGAATACGGCGAGTTCTGAGGCCTACTGCAGTCTTTCGCCGGATGGGCTGTTGCTGCTCTACTCCGCGCACTTTGGCACGACGGGGACCCGTCCCGGCAGCTATGGACTTTCTGATCTGTGGATGGCCAGGCGCGCGAGTCTCTCCGATCCTTGGCAAACGCCGGTGAATCTGGGGCCGCTGGTGAATGGACCCGCCAGCGAGTGTATGCCGTGCATCTCAGCGGATGGCCGCACCCTGTACTTCCAGTCTGCACGCAGCGGCGATTGGGCATGCTGGCAGGCGCCGATCATTCCCAACTGCGACTTCAATGGCGATGGCAAGGTCGATGAGAAGGACCTCCTGGTCATGACACAGTATTGGGGCCAGAACTACGCGCGTTGCGATATAGGCCCCTTCCCCTGGGGGGATGGGGTCGTGGACGCACAAGACTGGCAGGTCCTTACGAAGACCATCAGCGGATCAAGCTTTGTCCTGAGCCCCAAGCCGCATGCGATAGAAGTCCCGCGCGATGTGATTCTGAGCTGGACGTCGCCGAAGCTCGCTCAAACCCATGATGTATACTTTGGGACCTCATGGGAGGATGTCAGCCGCGCCGACCGAGGCAATCCACGCGGCGTGCTCGTCAGCCAGGGGCAAACGGCGACCACGTATGATCCCGCGGGTTTCCTTCCGTTCGGCCGCACTTACTACTGGCGGATCGATGAGGTCGGTCCCGCTCCGGATTTCACCATTTACAGAGGCTTGGTCCTGGACTTCAAGACGGAAGCGTATGCGTACCCGATTACCACAAAGATCATTGCCACGGCGTCCGGTGCGCGGCCCAGTATGGGTCCAGAAAAGACGGTGGATGGCTCGGGACTCGACAAGGATGACGGACATTCGACGAACGGGACGGATATGTGGCTCAGTGCAGGGGCACAGCCGAGTTGGATTCAGTACGAGTTCGATAGGGTCTACGCTCTGCACGAGCTGCGGGTCTGGAACGCGAACCAGCAGATCGAGCCTGTGGTCGGCTTTGGTGCCAAGACTGTCGAGATCGAGTACTCCATCGACGGTACATCATGGACAGCGTTGGCCAACGTGCCAGAATTTGCGCAGGCGCCCGGTCAGCCCGGGTACGTGTCGAATACCACGGTCAACTTCGGGGGCGTCTTGGCCAAGTACGTCAGGTTGACGATCAATACGAGTTGGGGCACTATGCCCCAGACCGGTCTGAGTGAGGTGCGATTCTCCTACGTGCCGGTCCGTGCCAGCCAGCCTACGCCGGCGTCCGCGCGAACGGACGTGGCAGTGGATGTGACTCTGACCTGGAAACCCGGTCGGCTGGCAGCTTCCCACAAGGTCTATTTCAGCGCAGACCAGCAGGCCGTGGCAAATGGCACGGCATCGGTCACGACCGTCAGTCAGGCGAGTTTTGACCCCGGCCCTCTGGACTTGGGCAGAACGTACTACTGGAGGGTCGATGAGGTCAACAGCCTCACCTATCCGGGCGAGATCTGGAAGTTCATCACTCAGGAATCTGTCGTGGTGGACAACTTCGAGAGCTACACGGACAAAGAGGGGAGCCGAATCTACCAGACCTGGATTGACGGCGAGAGCAACAAGACCGGCTCCCAGGTTGGGTATCCCCAGTCGCCGTTCGCCGAGCAGGCGGTGATTCACGGCGGCAAGCAGTCCGTGCCGCTGGCCTACGACAATACGAAGTCGCCCTTCTACAGCGAAGCCGAGCGGACCTTCTCGCCCGTGCAAAACTGGACGGCTAATGGGGCCGATACTTTGGCCCTCTGGTTCAGGGGCAATCCGATTGATTTCTTGCCGCGTGCCGACGGCAGCATTCGGGTAAGCAGTGGCGGCGCGGATATCTGGGGCACTTCGGATCAGTTCCGCTTTGTTTTCAAGCAACTCAACGGCAACGGTTCCATCACCATGCGAGTAGATAGTCTGATCAACACGCACGACTGGGCGAAGGTGGGCACCATGATTCGTCAGACCCTCGATGCCAGCTCCACCAACGCCATGATTGCGGTGACCCCAGGCAATGGCGTTTCGTTCCAGTGGCGCGACGCGACCAACGGCTTTACGTCCTACAACAACGCCGGCACCACCGGCATAGCGGCTCCATACTGGGTCCGGATCAGCCGCACCGGCAACGTCTTCAGGGCAGAGCGTTCGGCGGATGGCAAGACATGGACCCAGCAGGGCGTGGACACGACCGTTGTGATGCCAGCCTCTGTCTACATCGGCATAGCCGTGACCAGCCATGATGCGACACTGGCCACCGTGGCGGAGGTCTCAAGTGTCTCCACGACCGGTTCGGTCACCGGAGATTGGCAGCCGCTCGCCATCGGCATGGCCATGCCGAACAACGATGCCGCACCATTGTACCTCGCCGTCGAGGATAACGCCGGGCATTTCAAGAGGTTGACGCATCCTGATCCGGCAGCCGTGCAGGCCATCGCTTGGCAGACGTGGCTGATTCCGCTCAGCGAGTTCACCTCGGCGGGTGTAAACCTCGCCAGTGTCAAGAGGATGACCCTCGGGGTCGGTGATCGCAACAACCCGAAAGCGGGCGGCAGCGGTGTGATCTACCTCGACGACATTGGCGTCGGCCATCCGCTTGCTTCCAAGTAGACCAGAGATGCATGGCATCTGTGAGAACTGGCAGGCACGAATTGTTGCGGTCGTCGACTTCAACGCCAACAAGAAGGTGGACCTCGTGGATTTGGTGATGCTGATCGACAACTGGGGCACGGACAAGACGCTCTGTGACATCGGGCCGGGAGATCCTTAGCGCCGCGTGCGCGGCGGGGCTGGGGCGACGGCAAGGTGGACATCGAGGATTTGAAGGTCTTCATGACCTACTACGAGAAAGAGAACCCGCCGACTTCAAAGGACGCTCAGTGAATCGAATGCGGCATAGAGACGCCAAGAGCGCCAAGGGAAAGATGGGGATCTGCCTCGATCTTCTTGGCGCTCTTGGCGTCTGGGCGCGAGGGTAGGTTTGGGTTGCTTTCTTTGAATCATACTGGCGCGTCCTGGGATAAGGCTATTTGGCCGAGAACTTGTGCACCGTTGTGCTGGCGAACCTCTGGCCTGGCTCCAGGACCGTGGAGGGGAAGCTCGGCTTGTTGGGTGAATCCGGGTAGTGCTGCGTCTCCAGGCAGAAACCCGTGCGTTTGCCGTAGACCTTGCCGCCTTTGCCGATGATGGAGTCATCGAGGAAATTGCCCGTGTAGAGCTGGACCCCCGGCTCCGTCGTGGCGATCTCCATGATGCGGCCGCTGGTGTGTTCATAGACCCTGGCGCAGGACTTCATGGCGCCCGGCTTTCCATTGAGGACGAAGTTGTGGTCGTAGCCGTTGTTGAGCTGGCGAATGCGGGCGCCGATGTTCCTCGGGGCCAGGAAATCCAGCGGCGTATCCACCACGCTGGCGGTGATCCCGACGGGGATCAGGGTCTTATCCACAATGGTGAACCGGGTCGCCTCGAGCATCAGCTCGTGGCGGAGAATCTCGCCCGTGCCCTGGCCGGCCAGGTTCCAGTAGGTGTGGTTCGTGAGGTTGAGCACTGTCTTCTTATCGGTCTGGGCCTCGTAGTCGATGCGAAGCTCGTTGTCGTTGGTCAGGGTGTACGTAACGGTGCATTGCAGGTTGCCGGGGTAGCCTTCTTCGCCGTCTTTGCTCAGGTAGGTCAGCTTGACCCAGGCCCGATCCTCGCCTCCCGTCACTTCCACCGGCTTCCAGACGACCTTGTCGAACCCCTGGAGGCCGCCGTGTAGGTGGTTCGGGCCGTTATTGGCGGCCAGCTTGTACTCGACGCCGTCCAGGACGAACCGGGCGTTTCCGATGCGATTGGCGAACCGGCCGACCGTCGCGCCGAAGTACACCTTCTGCTCGATGTATTTATCCAAGCTCTCGAAGCCCAGAGTGATGTCGTCGAGTTTGCCGTGCCGGTCCGGCACCTCCAAGGAAACGAGGATCGCCCCATAGTTAGTGATCCGTGCCCGCAGGCCCTTGGTGCTGGTCAACGTGTAGAGAGAAACCTCTTCGCCCTCCGGCGTGCGTCCAAACGGCTCGGTACTGAAATTCATACGTCTATCCTCCTTCAAAAACTCGACGATACTCACGACAAGAACACAGAGACCCGGACAAGAGCCAAGCGAAGAACGGCAGAAGTTCGTTCTTGCGCTCCCTCTTTCTTCCCTTCCTCCAACCCCCTGTGTTCTCAGCGTCTCTGAGGTAAAGAACAGCAGAGAGCCCGCACTATACCAACTTGGACGGCGTCTGTCAAAAACCTCTCCGAGCCGGGGTGCCAGGGCCAACGCAGTGCGGCCGTCGGCCGCAACCAAAACCGACTCACACAAAGACGCGAAGACGCAGAGAAGAGCAAGATCGAACCCATTTTAGACTCTGCGTCTCTGCGCGAGATATAATACGGATTCGGAAAAACCCGCGCGCGGCACGGATTCTGTCATCCTGAGGCGAAGCCGAAGGATCTGACCACCGAATAGGAGACTTCTTTCGTTCGCGGGCCAGATCCTTTCCTCCGCTACGCTCCGTTCAGGATGACAAGCGGGAGCGCAAGAATTATCGCCGACTATTCCGGGCGGTTGCGACTTCTGTCGGGCACATCGGACTTGCACTATCTTCCTTGAAGATGCTTGTCACAAGAACAAAATGTCGCGCCTTTGCCGTGCAGAGTCAATAGGGGCGCTGCGTTTGAGGTGGCCACCCGAACTCATCATAGCCTTCTTGCGGATCACTGCGGGGAATGCCGGTGGCGGTACTGCAACGGCGTCACGCCCGTGCTCTGCTTGAAGTACCGGGCCAGGTTCTTGATATCGCAGCAGCCCAGCCGCAGGGCCAACTGGGACATCGGCAGGTCCGTATCGACCAACAGGTGGGCCAGCTCATCGATGCGCACCCGCTTGATCTCCTCGTGCACGGACCGGCCCAGGGTCCTGGCGAACCGGTCGTACAGGCTCCGGCGCGATACGGGCACCGACCGCAGCACGTCGTCCACCTGGATCGCTTCTTTTCTCGCGTAGGTATGGATGAAGCGCAGGGCTTCGACCACCTGGCAGTCCGGCACGGCAAACACGTCCGTGGATTGCCGGGTCACGACGCGGCTGGGCCGCACAATGATGGCGTCCTCGACGACCTTGTCGCCTCCCATCCATCGATCCAGGATCGCGGCGGCCTCGTACCCGGCCTTCTGGGCGCTCAGTGCCACGCTGGACAGCGCCGGGGCGGCCAGCTCGCACACGAGGTCGTCGTTGCCCACTCCGACAATCGCCACCTGCTCCGGCACGTGCAGGCCGGCCGCCTTGCAGGCCTCCAGGACGTCCTGGCCGCGGTCGTCGTTGCAGGCCATCAGGCCCACCGGCTGGGGCAACCCCCGCAGCCAGTCGGTGAGAATCGCCTGCTCCTTCTCCCAGGAGTGGGGTGTTTTCGTCCCCGGCTGCTCGTATTCATAGCAATGGACGTCGAACCCGGCCCCGCGGATCGTGTCCCCAAAGCTCACGCCCCGGCGGCGCGACCAGTAGTATGTGTCCCCGAATCCGCAATAGGCGAAGTGTCGAAAGCCCCGATCCAGCAGGTAGGTGGCCGCCATCGTCCCGATGGCCGCATCGTCCGTCAGAATGTTGGGCGGGCCGGCGAACGGCTCCGTGTACGGCGAGACAATCGTGGGCAGTCCCAGGGACAGCAGCTTGAGCGTCTGGTCCCGCTGCCCCTGCTCGCGCAAGATCATGCCGTGCGCCCCGAGCGCCCGCAGCACCTTGAGGGACCCCTGCGTACCGCTCGTGCCCCAGTAGAAAGGAGCGCGGCGCAGGAACACCCAGGGTCCGTGCTTGCGGCAGTACCGGGCGATCCCGCGCAGAATGGACCGCCCGTACATGCGGGAGGTCTCCATCAACAACAGCACTCGATATCGGTCCTGCATGGCGCGGCGCTCTTTACTTCTCCGGATCCTCGGTGTACCCTGTGCCTGTTCGCAGTGTGCCCACAAGGGTATACGAAGAAGTTGCAAGTGGGAAGGGGTAAGTGGGAAGAGGTGAGCGTCACCGCTTCCGACTTCCAGCTTCCATCTTGACACTTCGGGCGAAACGCGTTACGGACTTCGGCCCGTCGAGCGACGAGCTCCGTCGAGCCGCGTCACTGCGAACAAGGCGAATGTCTCTTCATGGGAGGTTCCATTATGGTCAATCGTCGTTCTCCAATCAGCCTGACTCTTGCCATCGCGATCGCTATGGGAGTGCTTCCAGCCCTGGCGCGAGGCGACTGGAAGCCCGCCGAGGGTCCCCTGATGACACAGTGGGCGAAGGATGTCTCACCGGAGAAGGTGCACCCGGAGTATCCCAGGCCACAGATGGTCCGCCGGAACTGGCTCAATCTCAATGGGTTGTGGGACTATGCCATTCGACCCAAGGACGTCGCCAAGCCGGAGAGCTTCGACGGCCAGATTCTTGTTCCGTTCCCGGCTGAATCGGCCCTTTCCGGCGTGATGAAGCCCGTCGGCCCGGACAATCGGCTCTGGTACCGTCGCACGTTCACCGTGCCCGAGAAATGGAACTCTGCCGCCGACAAGAAGCGAATCCTGCTGCACTTCGGGGCGGTGGACTGGGACTGTGCCGTTTGGGTCAACGGCAAGGAAGTGGGCAATCACAAAGGCGGTTACGACCCGTTCACGCTCGATGTCACCGATGTGTTGAAACGGGGCGGCGACCAGGAGATCATCCTGTCGGTCTGGGACCCGACGAACACCGGCACCCAGCCGCACGGCAAGCAGGTCCTCAAGCCCGGCGGCATCATGTACACCGCCGTCACCGGCATTTGGCAAACCGTTTGGATCGAAGCGACGCCTCGCGCCTACATTGAGTCGCTTGATATGGTGCCGGACATCGACGCCCAAGTGCTGCGAGTCAAAGTTCATGTTCAAGGAGACATACCGGATCCGAGCAAGTACCGCATCACACTCCTTCCCACCGCTCCTTCCCCGACCGGAGAGTTTCGCAGTTCCCTCATCAAACCGTCCGGGGGTGCAATCGGTGAACAGTTGGAGGTCTCTTTGCGGAATCCCAACCTCTGGTCGCCGAGCACTCCGTACCTTTACGATCTAAGCGTTAATCTGATGCAGGACGGCCAAATCGTTGACTCGGTCTACACCTACTTCGCCATGCGAAAGATCTCGCTGGGCAAGGACGAGAATGGCGTTCTGCGGCTGTGCCTTAATAACAAGCCGCTGTTTCAGTATGGGCCGCTGGATCAGGGTTGGTGGCCGGATGGGCTGTATACCGCGCCGACCGATGAGGCCCTCAAGTACGATATCGAGGTGACGAAGAAGCTCGGCATGAACATGGCCCGCAAGCACGTCAAGGTCGAGCCGGACCGGTGGTACTACTGGTGCGACAAGCTGGGCCTCCTGGTTTGGCAGGACATGCCCAGCGGCGACAAGGGCATCGGCGGCAAGGACCCCGACCTCACCCGGACCGAGGAGTCCGCCAAGCAGTATGACGCCGAGCTGACCCGCATCATCGAGGCGTTTCGCAATCACCCCTCGATCGTGATGTGGGTCCCGTTCAACGAGGGCTGGGGCCAGTTCGACACGCCGCGAGTCGTGGACATGATTAGGAAGCTCGACCCCTCGCGGCTGGTGGACAACGCCAGCGGCTGGACGGATCGCGGCGTCGGCGACGTGATGGATGTTCACAGCTATCCCGGCCCGGCGGTGCCGCGCATCGAGGAGAAGCGGGCCGGGGTGCTCGGCGAGTTCGGCGGCCTAGGCCTGCCCCTGTCCGGCCATACCTGGCAGCAGGACAAGAACTGGGGCTACCGCAGCTTCACGACGCGTGACGACCTGACCGACGCCTACCTGGGCCTGATCCGCAAACTCCACGCGATGACGGGCGACCAGGGCCTGTCCGCCGCCGTCTACACGCAGACGACCGACGTCGAGGTCGAGGTCAACGGCTTGATGACCTACGACCGCGAGATCGTCAAGATGGATGTCAATAGCGTGGCCGCCGCGAACCGGACCCTCTACACGCCCCCGCAGCCGCGTAAGGCGGGAGACAAGCTGATTCCGCCTGCCACGCCGCTGGTCGCGTGCGACCCGTACTTCAGCATTTGGTCCCCGGCGGACAAGCTCACGGACGAGGACACCGTCCACTGGACCGGCAAGCCCAATCGGCTCACCAGCCTGGTCCGGATTGACGGCAAGCCCTATCGCATCATGGGCGCCAGTCCGGCCCGCGTGCCGGCACTGGAGCAGACGAGTCTGACCGTCCTGCCCACCCGCACCATTTACACCTTCGAAGGCGCGGGCGTGGCGCTGCAACTGACGTTCCTGACGGCCGCCCTGCCGCAGGACATCGACATCCTGTCGCGGCCCGTCACGTACCTGACGTACAGCGTCCGCGCGACCGACGGCAAAAAGCACGAGGTGCAGGTCTACTTCGATGCGGCCGCCGACCTGGTGGTGAATGAGCCGCGCCAGCAGGTGGTCTGGGAGGCCTCGACGCTGATGGCCCAACGGCCCGGCAACGTGGGCCTGGCCGATGCGATGACGTTTGCTCTCCTAAAAATGGGCAGCAAGGATCAGCCTGTTCTGGCCAAGCGGGGCGACGATATCCGGATCGACTGGGGCTATCTCTACACGGCGGCGGACCAGGCCGGCGTGAGCGATTACACCGTCGCCGCCGGCGCCGTGGCCCGGGCGGATTTTGCCGACAAAGGCAAGCTGCCCGAGACCGACCCGTGCCAGCCGCGGGCCGCGGGCGATCAGACGCCCGTGTCCGCCATGACGCTGGACTTCGGAGAGGTGGGCAAGCAAGCAACTTCTCGCTGGCTGATGCTCGCCTACGACGACCTCTATTCGATTCAGTACATGCAGAAGAACCTCCGGCCGTATTGGCGCCGCACGGGTTGGGAGGCCCCCGATCTGCTCATCGCCGCCGCCAACGACTATGCGTCACTGCAAAAACGCTGCGCGGCCTTCGACAACGAGCTGATGGCGGACCTGACCAAGGCCGGCGGCGCGAAGTACGCGAAGCTGGCCGCCTTGGCCTATCGCCAGTGCTTCGCGGCGGGTAAGTTCGTCGCCGACGAGAACGGCCAGCCGCTGCAATTCTGCAAGGAGAACCACTCCAACGGCTGTATCGGCACCTCGGACGTCTTCTACCCGATGGCGCCGCAGTTCCTGCTCTTCGGCCCGTCACTGGCCAAATCGTTCCTGGTGCCCTTCATGAATTACGCGGCCTCCGACCGCTGGAAGTTCCCCTTCGCCCCGCACGACCTCGGCCAGTACCCGCACGCCAACGGCCAACGCTACGGCGGCGGCGAGCGGACCCAAGAGAACCAGATGCCCGTTGAGGAAAGCGGCAACCTGCTGCTGCTCATGGGGGCGATTGCCCAGATGGAGGGCAACGCCAACTTCGCGGGCCTGTACTGGCCGCAGCTCGAAAAATGGGCCGAGTACCTCAAGGCCAAGGGCTTCGACCCCGAGAACCAGCTCTGCACCGACGACTTCGCGGGTCATCTCGCCCACAACGTCAACCTCAGCGTCAAGGCGATCTGCGGCCTGGGCGCGTTCGCCAAGCTCTGTGACATGCGGGGCGACAAGGCCAAGGCCGAGGAGTACTCCACGCTGGCGAAAGAGTTCGCCGCCCGCTGGGTGAAAGAGGCTGCTGATGGTCCAAGTGTCGCGGGCATCCTGCCCGCGAATCGAGGGCGGGACGCCCTCGACACAGACACCAAAGAACGAGGGCAAGATGCCCTCGCCACGGATCATTTCCGCCTCGCCTTTGATAAATCCGGCACGTGGAGCCAGAAGTACAATCTGGTCTGGGACCGCATCCTGGGCCTGAACCTGTTCCCCGCCGAGGTCGCCCGCAAAGAGATGGACTTCTACAAGAAGACCCAAAACAAGTACGGCCTGCCGCTCGACAACCGCTCGCTCTACACGAAGCTCGACTGGGTCCTCTGGACCGCGACGCTGACGCAAAAACGGGCGGACTTCGAGGCCCTGGTGGATCCCGTGTACCTGTTCCTCAACGAGACGCCCGACCGCTCGCCGATGACGGACTGGTACTTCACGAACGACGCCCGCAAGCGGGGCTTCACCGCCCGGCCCGTGGTCGGCGGCGTTTTCCTGCAGATGCTCTACAACAAATCCGTCTGGCACAAGTACGCCGGCCGGGACCAGACCAAGGCCGCCAACTGGGCCCCGATGCCCAAGCCGCCGGTGACCGTGGCCGTCGTTTCGACAGCCAGTGAAAAGGCCGCCGCGTGGAGCTACACGACCAGGCGGCCGGGACGCGGGTGGTTCCGGGCGGACTTCGACGCGAGCGGTTGGAAGCAGGGTGAAAGCGGGTTTGGCACCAAAGGCACGCCCGGCGCGACCATCGGCACCGAGTGGAACACGGCCGACATCTGGCTGCGCCGGACCTTCACCCTGGAAGGCACGAACCTCGGCGATTTGCAGCTTTCGGTCCATCACGATGAAGACGCCGAGGTCTACCTCAACGGCGTTCTGGCCGCCTCGGCCACGAGCTTCACGACGCAGTACGAGCCGCTGCCGATCAACGCCGACGCCCGCGCGGCCCTGAAGCAAGGCGAGAACCTCATCGCCGTCCACTGTCACCAAACCGGCGGCGGCCAATACATCGACGCCGGACTCGTGCAAGTGGTGGAACAGAAGAAATAGCAGCAGTCTTGAAATGAAGGGGTGAACAGATGGCGTTACTACTGGGATACGACGTTGGAAGCTCATCGGTCAAAGCCACACTCATGGAGACGGGGACGGGCAAGGCCGTCGCGACGGCCACTTCGCCGAATCAGGAGCTGGAGATCATCGCCAAGCAACCCGGCTGGGCTGAGCAGCACCCCGACACCTGGTGGCAGCACGTCAAGCTCGCCACGGAGAAGATCCGGTCCAAGGCCCAGTTCGACTTGAGCGACGTCAAGGCCATCGGCATCTCGTACCAGATGCACGGCTTGGTCGTCGTGGACAAGAACAAGCGGGTGCTGCGGCCCGCGATCATCTGGTGCGACAGCCGGGCCGTGGCGATCGGCCAAAAGGCCGCCCAGGACATCGGGGCCAAGAAGTGCCTCAAGCGATTGTTCAATCTGCCCGGCAACTTCACCGCTTCCAAGCTCAAGTGGGTGAAGGACAACGAGCCCAAGGTCTACTCCAAGATCGACAGAATGATGCTGCCCGGCGACTTCATCGCGATGAAGATGACGGGCCAGATCAAGACGACGCCTTCGGGTCTATCCGAGGGCATCCTGTGGGATTTCGAGAAGGACAAGCTCGCCGATTTCGTACTCGACAACTACGGCATCTCGCCGGACCTCGTCGCCGAGCAGGTCCCGACGTTCTCGATCCAGGGCGAGCTGTCCGGCGCAGGTGCGGCGGAGCTTGGCTTGAGAGCCGGCACACCGGTGAGCTACCGGGGGGGCGACCAGCCCAATAACGCGCTATCCCTGAGCGTGCTCAAGCCCGGCGAGGTCGCCGTGACGGCCGGCACCTCCGGCGTCGTCTACGGCGTCACCGACCAGAAGAACTTCGACCCGAAGTCCCGCGTCAACATCTTCGTCCACGTCAACCACACCGACAAGAAGCCCCGTTACGGCGTGCTGCTATGCCTCAATGGCACCGGCATCCTCAATAGCTGGCTCAAGCACAACTTCGCCGGCGACGGGCTGGACTATCCGCAGATGAATGACCTGGCCGCTCAGGCTCCGGTCGGCGCGGAGGGCCTGGTCATCCTGCCCTACGGCAACGGCGCCGAGCGGACGCTGGAGAACCGCAACATCGGCGCCTCCGTCCACGGCTGGAACTTCAACATCCACCAGAAGGCCCACTTCCTCCGGGCCGCCCAGGAGGGCATTGTCTTCGCCCTCAACCACGGCCTGCAGATCATGCGGGACATGGGCGCCAAATTCAAGACCGTCAAGGCCGGCAACGCCAATATGTTCCTGAGTCCCTTGTTCGCGGAGGCCTTCGCGACGATCACCGGCGCGACGGTCGAGTTGTACAACACCGACGGCTCGCAAGGCGCCGCCCGCGGCGCCGGCATCGGCGCGGGCCTCTACCAAAGCCCGGAAGACGCCTTCATCGGCCTGGAGCCGGTCCGGACCGTCGAACCCAACAAGCAGTTGAAGAAAGCCTACCAGAACGCCTACGGGAACTGGGAAGCCGTGCTGAATAAACAACTTATGAGAAAGAGAGCCAGCTGACGCATTATGGACGGGAAGGATGATTGACAGGCATTGGTGCCGATGTTACTCTGATGGAGATTCAACAGGTATGCTGGAGCTGTGGATATAGGGAGTATGAGTTGAGATATATGCGGAGGTGCAAGAATGAGTGAGCCTTGGAAGAGTTGGATACCTGGAGTTCTCTCAAACGAGCAACTGAAGGATCTTTGCAGGGAGGGATATATCGAGAATGTTGAGGGATGGGAGGATGATAAGAAAGGGCCCATCGATTATTCCGCCCTGGATTTGACCCTGACAGACGAAGGATACCGAATGACCACGGGTTCAGTGAAACCTTTTGGTGATCGCTTTGCACCTCAGATCAAGACTCAAGGGCTTGTTGAGCAATTGTGTTGTGATGGCGATGGCGCATACGTCCTGAAGGCGACTCAGACATATCTTTTCAAATTGAAGGAGAAACTGATATTCAAGGAGAGCGCCCGCCTCTATGGACAAGCCACCGCGAAAAGCACGATTGGTCGGATGGATGTTCTCGCAAGGCTGATTGTAGATGGTGCAGATCACTATGAGGGTTTTCATCCAGATGCGCTTAGCCAAAGTAGCGGGGACATGTACATTGAAATCACACCGATGACTTTCAATGTGAGGGTCAAAGCAGGAATCAAGCTCTCCCAACTAAGACTCTTTCGTGGCCAGCCTGAGGATTCTGAAATGCAAGGTAAGGGGGCGTACGAACCGATCTTGCATGGTGAGCGCGACCAAGAAGACGGGACGTTGTCGGTGGATTTGGATCCTATCTCTATCTCCGGTCACGATGCATGCGCATTCTGGGCAAACAGAATGAAGGAAAATGACAAACCTATTGATCTGTGGGAACACAAGGAAGGAGAGAAGCCGTCCCCCTGCATCTACTGGAAGTTCCGCAATGCTGATCATCACGAACGGATCCAGGTAGAGAGAACCCACTTCTACATTATCAGATCCAAAGAGAAGATCTCCCTCCCGGGGAGTGTTGCCATCTACTGCCGGGCCAGTGATGAGACGATAGGAGAAATGCGTATCCATTACGCTGGTTTCATCCATCCTTTCTTTGGTCAGGAACGCCAAGACCACACGGATGGGACGCCCCTGACCTTTGAAGTTCGAGGGCACGACGTGAATGTGAGCCTGAAAGATGGCGAAAAGATGGCGCAGCTCGTTTTTTACCGGATGTCTGAACCTTGTACAAAGAAAAAAGAGGAAGAAAAGAAAGAACCGCCGCTGAAAAGACCAGTGTCGTATAACGACCAGACGTTGCTGCTCTCAAAGATATTTGCCCCGTGGCCGGAGAGAATCAACGTTGGAGAAGATGGTACTGTCACCAACCTGACGGAGTGATCAGAATGGATCAACTGTTTTCCACAAAGAGGGATTTCAAGATCGTTCGCCTGCGAGAAGAGGATGCTCGCGGCTTGAGCGATCATCTGAGAGATCTCAGCGACCTTATTCTCCAGAACGAACCGATGTATCCCGGGATCGACAGATGGCTTAGCGACAAAGTCATTCCCGGCATCAGGGACTCTCAGCGGGTGGCCTATGTGGGATACGTGGATGGGGTCCCTGCTGTCTCCGCCGTCCTGAAATGCGGGGAATCGTCAAAGTTCTGCCACCTCAGGGTGAGGGAAGACCTGCAAGACGAACATCTTGGGGAAACCTTCTTTTCCCTGATGGGTCTTGAGGCAAGGGGAGTGGCGAAAGCAATCCATTTCACCCTGCCCGAGAGTCTATGGGAGAAGGAGAAAGAGTTCTTCACCTCGTTCGGATTCGATAGGGTCCTCAAAGCCGGGCATCAATACAGACTGTTTGAGGATGAACTGAGATGCTCCGCACCGTTTCACAGGGTTTGGCAGTCCACTCTCGAGAAGCTTCCGAAGATTGCCCGCGCCTTCTCGGTAAATGGCCGTCCTTTTGATGCCAGAATGCTCATGAGCATCAAACCTGAACATGCAGCATCCGTCCTGTCGGGAAAGAAGAGAGTTGAAATAAGACGCAAGTTCTCGAAGGAATGGACTGGTTGCAGGGTGAGTATTTACGCATCGCACCCACGATGTTCCATTGTGGGAGATGCTCTTATGCAAGAGGTCCTCGTTGATGACCCAGACCGCATCTGGGAACGATTTGGCGACCAGGTCGGTTGCACGAGGGAGCAGTTTGAGCGTTATGCGCATGGGATAAGACAGTTGTACGCCATAATCCTTGTGGATGTTGTCCCCTATGCAAGGACGCTTTCCCTGGCGGAGGCTTCGCAGGCGGTGAACGCACCGCTGCGCCCGCCTCAGAGCTATCGTAGCCTCGAAACGAGCAAGGGGTGGGCGGAAGCCGTCTCGATTGGGGCTCTCCTGCAGAGGAGTTTTGGACAGAGAGATCGAGCATTCATTTAGCTCACATTACCAGTACGACGACGGTTGGGCGACCAATGTCAGTCACTTGCTCTCCCGGAGCGATAGGCGCGTGGCAGGCGAGGGAGCATGTCTACGCGGGCGCGGACACGGCAATCGACCTCTGCAAGCCGTCGGCCGCAGCGAAAATGGTTTTGCTATTTACTGCCGGCGGGCCGTGGTTTAGTATTGCCTCTGTCGGGCCGGTCGAAGCCAGCCTGTCGGAGCCGGAGAAGGCAGGGAAAAGAAACGAATCGGGCAGAGAATAAGCAAGGAGTAAGGAGTGCTGGCGATGGCGAAATCACTGCATAGTATATGCCGATGGACGTTCAATGCGGGTAAGGGCGGGTTTGTGCCGGCGGATATTCGGCCGGACTGGGCCGGCGGAAGGTTCGGCACGCCGGAGATGATTCAGCTCGTCGCCGACCGAATCAGGCCCAGACTCCCGAGGAACGTCGTGCTCGGCATCGAGATGCACTACGACGCCGAAGTCGATGACGGCAATGCGGCCGAGGTGGCCGACGCTTTAGTGGACAATAAGCTCTACCTGGCCATGATTACGCCTGGCGCGCACTCGCACTTCGCCTATGGCGGGATTGCCTCGCTCGATAAGAACGAGCGCAAGGCCGCCGAGGACCTGGGGACGCGCACGGTCAATCTGGCCTACGGCACGCTACGCAAGGCCTGGCACCCGGACGTGGCCCCGGCCTTCGTCATTTGGAACGGCTCCTTCGGCTACGATATCGCCACGGTCGGCATCAGGCAGATGTACCAGAACCTCAAGGAAAGCGTCGCCGGCCTGTGCAAGTACGAGGCCAAGAAAGGCGGCAAGCTCCACATCGGTTTCGAGCCCAAGCCGAACGAGGGGCACCCGGCGATGCTGATCCCGACCGTCGCCAGCGCGCTATTGTTCTGGCGAAAGATCGAGGAGGAGTTCGGCGTCTCGCGCAAAAACAAGGGCGTCAACAAAGAGTTCGGCCACTCCGAGATGATCGGCCTCGACCACATCTACGACACCGTCGAGGAGCTCGACAACGACATGACGGTGCACATGCACCTCAACAGCCAGGGCTACAATGACGGCATCATTCTCGGCGGTCCCGGCAAGTACGACATCGACCACGGCGCCCGGATCAACGGCATGAACATCGCGATCGCGGGCCTGATCCAAAAGGCCGGCTACAGCCGCTGGAAAGGTCATGACATGCAGGCCCGCGCCTACGACAATACGGAGCAGGCGATCGATCGCGTGGTCCGCAGCGTCCTGAGCTGGGAGGCCTGCGAAAAAGCGGCCAAGGAGCTCAAGACCCGCGACTTGCTCAAGGCCCTCGCCCAGCGGGAAACCGCCGCGGCGGAGGACATGATGCGAGCGGCCGTCGTCAACGCCCAGATGTACTTCGACCAGATGTACGCGGGGTAGAGGAGTCCCGTTCGTCTACTAACGTCCACCGCGTCCATTCCGTCCACAACAGGGCCCGTGGGAGACTGTGCGCCGGCCCGCCCGGGTCAGGCGATCAGCATCGCGTCGCCGTAGGAGTAGAAGCGGTAGCGCTGCTCGATCGCGTGGCGGTAGGCGGCCCGCATCCTCTCCAAGCTCGCAAAGGCGCCCACCAGCGCCAGCAGGGTCGAGCGGGGCAGGTGGAAGTTCGTGATCATCGCATCGACGATCATGAATTTGTAGCCCGGCGTGATGAACAGGTTGGTCGTGCCTTCGCAAGCATGTAGGATGGGCTTTAGCCCATGCTGCGATCGAACGCAAACCGCAGGATCATCCGCATGGGCTGAAGCCCATCCTACATTCGCGACCGTCTCCAGCACCCGGGTCACGGTGGTCCCGACGGCGACGATCCGGCCGCCTCTCTGGTGTGCCGCATTGATGGCGTCCGCGTTGGCCGCGTTGAGGCGGTACCACTCATGGTGGATCTCGTGCTCCTCGACCTGCTCCGTGGCAATCGGCTTGAACGTGCCGGCGCCGACGTGCAGCGTTACATAGGCGAATTCAATCCCGGCGGCCTTCAATTGGGCCATCAACTCGTCGGTAAAGTGCAGGCCTGCCGTTGGCGCCGCAACCGCGCCAGGGCAGCGGGCGTAGACCGTCTGGTAGCGGCGTAGGTCGCTCTCGGCCTTGGCCAGGTCGTGGTTTCGCCGGATGTAGGGGGGCAGCGGCGGAAAGCCAACCTCGTTCAGTACGGACTCGGCGCTCGCCTGCCTCTGGACCTCCAGGAGACAGACGCCATCAGGCTTCTTGTCCACGACCTTCGCGGGGCAGAAATCGCGTTGGCTCCGGTCTTTGATCTCGATGATCTCATCCAGCTTGACCTTGCGGGCACCCTTGAGCATGACCGCCCAGACGCCCGGCGCCGGCGTTTCGTGGAGGAACAGGCCCTCCAGCGCCCCTCCTGAGCTTTGCGCAGGATTGCCGCCGGTGCGGCGCCGGGCGAAGAACCGCGCCGGCAGCACCTTGGTGTCGTTCAGGACGAGGCAATCACCCGCCCGCAGGAACTCGCCCAGACGGCTAAACGTGCTGTCGGCGAGACCGCCCGTGGATCGGTCCAGCACCAGCAGCCGGGATTCGCTTCGGACCGCTGCGGGGTCCTGAGCAATCAGCTCAGGCGGCAGCTCATAATCAAGCTCATCTGTTCTCATGACGCCACATTATCAGACCCCGGCTCTTGCCACAAAAACTTTCGCGCCCAATAATAAGGTGATTTCGATGGTTGCGCCCCAACGGAGGATTTTCCCCGCAAGCGTCGGGGCCTTGCATCCGATACCGGGAATGCTGTGGCGAGGGCGTCCCGCCCTTGTGTGTCGTGGGCATCCTGCCCGCGATTCGAGGGCAAGATGCCCTCGGCACAAAGAGCAAGGCCGGGACGGCCTCGCCACGGGCGCCACCGTAAAGGAAACACCGTTTCGAAGGTGACAGTCGTGTACATACCGGGACAGTTTGATGGGTCCCTCAACGCGAAAGACCGCGTCTGGGAACCCGAACAGATGGCCGCCTCGCTCGCCGATTTGGGTAGGGATGATCTCAAGAAGCGCATCAAGGACTTCCGGGGCCGGTTCAAGCTGGACTTCTCCGACGACTACCTCGACGCCCTCAGTCTCGACCGCCTCCGGCATCTTCTGCTGGCCGCACTCATCAACGCCAAAGCCGAACGGTAAAGGAAGTGAGATTTTTGATTTTTGATTTGGGAATCAACCATCACACTTCAAACTTCCGAGGCATCCGCCCAAAAAAAGAGTTCCCATCCGAGACGTGCTCGCATGGGAACTCGTTTTGTTTCGCGGACAACGATCGCCGGCCCGCGTCGGGCGGCGAAGCCACCAACCGCGCTGCCCGCTCAATAGTCCTTGTAATGCCTCATCCAGTCCGGCCACGCGCCCGGATCCATGCCCCCGGCCTTCGTGAAGGGGCCGTTGACTCTGAAGCTCTTGCTCCATTTCAGGGTCCAAAGCTGCTTGATGCCGATGTCGCGGACCGACATATCACAGAAGAGCCCGTTCAGGAAGCCGTTATGACGGTCCACGCAGACGCGGTTCATCTCGTTGACATTCGGTGTGTCCCCCGGACCGCCTGCAATGGCCGGAGGCTGATCGGTATCCCGGGGCCAGAAATCGACCCACCAGGCGCCGGTGAACAGCGGGATCTCCCACGCGCCCGGCCGAGAAGGGTGAACCCACGAAATGCCGAAATGAAGGAGGGCTGCGACAATTGCTCACAGCCCTCCAGAGTAATTCCGTTCGCCAAGACTCAGGTTGTCTTACGTCGCAGCCGCCAGCCGGCAACACTCAGGCCGATGGCACCGAGAAGCATAGCGCCAGGGACGGGGACGACTGCCGCAATGCCGTCCATCTCGGGTCAAATTACGGGGGTCAGGCATTCACTCTTCACTTTCTGAGGGAACAGGGTTCAAATCGACCCTTTTCACGAACAGGGAGTAGATGCATGAGATCTGCACTCCGGAATCGTTCGGGGAGGCTCCGCGAGCGGCTGGACGGACGGATAGCCTGAGAGGGCCGGTCTCAACGCTCTGTTATCGCTGTTCGCGCCAATACTCTTTCTTTCATGGACAGTTGATGTTCATGGACCGCCATTCGGGGCACCTTGCCTGTTTCGGTCTTGAATTGAGCGTAGCATCCCCGGCTACCCCAGATGCCCCCCTCGGATATCCCCCGGAGTGACGCATTCCAGGCGGAAAGCAGGTTAAGTTGATGGTCAGCGCCATTGCGGTTGGATGCAGCACGCCGTATCATAGGACACTCAGGATCCTGGACTCCAGGCTGTGAAGTCAGACGGGAAAGCCTGACCAGGATGGCTGTGTTGATTGTTGATGGTCGCAAGGCTCACCATCGCTGTTAAGGTATACGTATGGAAATGCCAGTCAGGCAACGGTTTATGACCGGGCCATTCGAGAAGAGAGAATGGGCGGAAGCTGTAGCCGATCGCGGACCGACGGGTCTGGGATCGCACCTTCGGCCCGGCGGCCGAGTGCAGAAATCGTGGCGCGGGGGAAGACGCCAACGAGATGCCATGTGGGCCTTGGGGACTCTTGGGTCCGTGATTCTCGTTCTGCTGGCATTGGGGCAGGGCGTCGATGCAGGGGAAAAGGGTCCGACGGGCGCAACGGCGCGGCCGGAGGGTCAATCGGCTTCCCGTGCGAACGATGCGAACGACCCCAACGAGCTGTCGTGGAGCAAGTGGGATGCCGCGGTCAAGGACCCCAACGACCCCAACGAGTTGTTGGCAGCCAAGCAGAATGCCGTTCTCAAGGTCCTCCAGGTCAAAGACCTGGATCAGAAGACCAAAGAGAGAATCATGGACAAAATCGTCAGCCCGATCTTCGATTTCCCGCTGATGAGCCAACTGGCCTTGGGCAGAACACACTGGCCCAAATTGGACCCGGCGCAGCGAGAGAAATTCATCAGGCTCTTTGTCGAACGGCTCAAGGCCTTGTACCTGGAAAAAACCACCTCCTACACGAATGAAAAGGTCACCCTGCAACCTGCGGTGCAAAAGAAGAATCTCGTCCAGATCCCTATGGTGCTGTTATCCGAGGACAAAGAAATCACCATCCTATACAAGCTGCACAAGATGGACGAACCGAGCAAGAGCAAGGCGGACGTACGCTGGAAGATCTATGACGTGGAAATCGAGGGCGTGAGCATCCTCCTGACCTACCGGTCGCAATTCGATGATATCCTTCGCCGGGGCACCGTTCAGGATCTCTTTTCTCACCTGGAGAAGCTGCCGAGTCAATGATGCACCATTTATTCCACCGAACCGGTACTGTGACGAAGGATCGCTCGTTGATGCAGTCTCTTTTCGACCGGGTGGTCCTGGGGCATCCCAAAATAGTGATTGCCTGCCTGGCGGCGGCCATCGTTTTCTTCGGATTGGGGGTCAGACGCTTCCGGCTGGACGCCTCGACGGAGACGCTGATGCTGGAGAACGACCAGGACCTCAAGTACGCCCGTCTGGTCGAGTCCCGGTATGGAAGCAGTGACTTCCTGATCCTGACGTTCACGCCGAAGGAGGATCTGCTCTCGGACAGAACGTTGGGGCAACTGGCGAGGCTGCGCGATGACCTGAAGCGGGCCTGCAACGCTGAGTCCGTGCTGACGATCCTGGACGTGCCTTTGTTGGAGAGTCCGCCGATCCCCTTCAAGGAGCTGGGTTCGACGACCCGTACCCTGGAGTCGCCGGACGTGGACAAGGCCCTGGCCAGGAAGGAACTGGCGCAAAGCCCCCTGTACCACGAACTGCTGGTCAGTTCAGACTTGAAGACCACGGCGATTCTAATCACCTTCCCCCGTGACGATCGCTACGAAGACTTCGTGCAACGGAGAAACGCCCTCCATGAGAAGAGGGCGGCGGGCTCGTTGACGGCGGCGGAACGGATCGAGCTCACGGAGGTGGTCCGGCAATTCACCCAGTATCGCGACGAGGTTCGCCGACAGGAACACCACAACGTCCAGGCCATCCGCTCCATCATGGACCGGTATCGGCCGGACGGCACCCTGTTCCTGGGTGGGGTGAGCATGATCGCCGACGACATGATCAGCTTCATCAAGAGCGACTTGCGGGTCTTCGGGACGGCGGTGTTCCTGCTGCTGGTGCTCACCATCGCGGTGATCTTCCGCCGGGTCTATTGGGTCGTCCTGCCCATGGTGACTTGTCTGGTGTCCGTAATCTATACCGTTGGGTTTCTGGGCTGGTTCGACTGGGAAGTCACGGTCGTCAGCTCCAACTTCATCTCTCTGCAACTGATCATTACGTTGGCCATGACCATCCACCTGATGGTCCGATACCGGGAGTTGGCCGCCGACCAACCGGATATCGGTCAGCGCGAATTGATCCGCGCCACGATCGGAGCCATGCTGCGGCCGTGCGTGTATTCGGGCCTGACCACCATGTTCGGATTTGCATCCCTGATCTTCTGCAATATCCGGCCGATCATCAACTTCGGCTACATCATGGTCGTAGGCGTGGCCATTTCTATCATCGTGCCGTTCCTGCTTTTGCCGGCCGTGCTGATGCTGCTGCCCCGGGATAGGCCCTGGTCGAGGGGCCAGTCCAAGTGGCTGCTGACCCCGATGCTGGGCCGGTTCACGGTGGCCCACGGCCCCTTGATCGTGGTGGGCAGTCTGGTGTTGCTGGCCGTCAATGGCGTCGGCATCCGCAAGCTCCAGGTGGAGAACTGTTTCATCAACTACTTCAAGTCCACCACCGAGATCAACCAGGGGATGAAGGTGGTGGACCAGCAGCTCGGCGGGACGACGCCCCTGGACGTGGTCATCGACTTCGAGCAGGCGACGCCGCCCGAGGCGGTCCGGTCCGGTGCCGGGACCGGCACGGAGGCCGTGATCGAGGAGTTCGACACGGCAGCGCAGGGGACCCAACAGAAGTACTGGTTCACGCCGGAGAAGATGGCTCGGATCGCGGCCGTCCACGACTACCTCGACGCCCTGCCGGAGACCGGCAAGGTCCTGTCGGTAGTGACGCTGGTCCGGATGATCGAGAGGGTCAATGGGGGCAAGGCCCTGGATAACGTGGAACTGGCCTTGCTGTTCAATCAGATCCCGGATCAGCTCCGGCAGATCCTGGTCACGCCCTACGTGTCGGTAGAACATAACCAGGCGCGGCTCACGGTGCGGATCCGGGACTCCGACCCTTCGTTGAAACGGAACGAGCTGCTCAAGAAGATCCAGGCGGATCTGACCGGCAGACTGGGCCTCCCGCCCGAGCAGGTGCACCTGGCCGGCATCCTGGTCCTGTACGACAACATGCTCCAGAGCCTGTACACGTCCCAGGTCGCAACCATGGGTTTTGCCACGTTGTCCCTGATGGGCGCCTACGTGGTATTGTTCCGATCCCTGCGACTCGCGATCATCGCGATTTTCCCGAACCTGCTGGCGATCAGTTGCGTGCTGGGCGTGATGGGTTGGCTGGGCATCCCCCTGGACATGATGACGATCACCATCGCCGCCATCGGTGTGGGCCTGGCCGACGATGACACGATCCACTACATGCACCGGTTCAAGCACGAGGTCGAGACCGAAGGGAGCTATCGGGTGGCGTTGCACCGATCGCACGACAGCATCGGCCGTGCCATCTACTACACGACGGTGACACTGGCCATCGGGTTTTCCATCCTGAGCCTATCGAATTTCATCCCCACGATCTACTTTGGTCTGTTGACCGTGCTGGCGATCACCATGGCCCTATTTGCCTCGTTGACCGTGCTCCCGCAACTGCTGGTCGTGACCAAACCCTATGGCAAGGAGCGCAAGACCAGGGAAAACCACGAGGAAAATGCCCGATGAGAACATACTTCCTGATCGTGGTTGGCGTCGTCGCGGGGGCGGGTTGTGCGACCTCCACCCCGAGTAATCCGCAATCCCCGGCCGCCGCCCCCAGGGACGTCAATTCCCCGGGCGGGGCGGCCCTCGATGAATTGGAAGAAGAGTACTCCCAGAAGCAGGTGACCATCGCGGACCCGCTGGAGCCTGTGAATCGGATCATGTACGGCGTCAACGATGTACTGTATTTTTGGGTCGTCAAGCCCGTCACGCATACCTATGCAGGCGTGGTGCCCAAGCCGGCTCGCATCGGCATCGGTAATTTCTTTCACAATGTGGCCACTCCGGCACGTCTGGTCAACAGCCTTCTGCAAGGCAAAGGCTCCGCGGCAGGGACCGAGTTGCATCGTTTCGCCATCAACACGACGGCAGGCGTGCTCGGGTTCGGTGACCCGGCCCACGACCGATGGGGACTGGAGCCGGCAGAGGAGGACCTCGGGCAAACCCTGGCCGTGTATGGGTTTGGCGACGGATGCTATCTGGTGTGGCCGTTGCTTGGTCCATCGACCTTGCGGGATTCGGTGGGCATGGTGGGCGACCAGTTCTTGAATCCGGTCCGGTACGTCGAGCCTTCGGAGGTTTCCATCGGCATATCCGTCGAGAGCGCCGTCAACGACGCCTCGTTGCACCTCGGAGACTACGAAGCCTTCAAGTCGGCGGCGGTGGATCCGTATGTCGCGATGCGGGGAGCGTACGTTCAATACCGGAAAAAGCAAATCCGGGGTGAAGACCACCCGACCGACCCGCTTGATCCATCCGGCCACGTGGATGAAGGGCTGCCCGATTCCCCAAAACCGTGAGAACAAGTGCCGCGAGGATCTGGTTCGGCGTCCGTCTGGGATAGCCCGAAACCTGCCCGGCCTTTCGATCTCTCCCGGCGTCCCGGTCCCTCTCCGGGGAGCGTGTCCAACAATCCCGGGTAGGTAGGGTTATACGGATTCGAAAAAATTCTTGCGCGCCTGTTAAAATAGGGTAGCGCCAGCATCTGGCATCTGACGCCCGAACAATAATGTTCGATCTGTCGCACGGAATGGATACCGCGCACGAATTTATCAGAATCCGTATTATACCCCATAGACCAGGAACGACCCACGACGTAATATGTTTGCACAGATAGGCTGAAGAACGCAGCAACAGAAAGAGGCAGGTGTGAAGCGTGCGAAGAAGGAAATGACCCTGGAGGGGGCAAGACCCAGTAGGCTCGTGGATCGCTGGCGGCTGGTGACGGACACAGCAGCCGCCAGTGGATCCAAAGAGAACTGAAAGGAGAATCTTATGTTGTGGACGATTGCCGTAGTACTGATAGTCCTGTGGCTGTTGGGGTTGGTGAGCAGTTACGCGATGGGTGGTTTCATTCACCTCCTGCTGGTGTTCGCCGTTGTCGTGGTGCTGATCGAGATCATTCAGAGACGACGACTGGTGTAAGAAGCCGTTATGGGCAACAGAAGCCCACACTCAGAAAGGGAGGTGTAACGACTGGGGAAAATGGGAAGGAAGCAATATGGAGAATGGAACAACAAAGAATGGAACAACAAAGAATGGAGCAACAAGATGAAGAAGCATACGTTTGTGATTTTCGTGGCCATGTTCGCCTTGGCGTTGACATTTACGCTGGTTGGGTGTCGCGACCGAAAGATTTCTGAGACCAAGAGCAGCAGCGTCAGCAACGACGGCACTGTTAGGTCGAAGGAGAAGACCGTTACCAAGGCGCCGGACGGCACCGTCACCAAGACAGAAGAGTCCAAGAAGACCACCCCGCCCGACAAGCCCTAAGGGGCTCCGGGGGCGGACCGGGGAGAAACCATTTCCTGAAAAAAGGGCATAGGGTGCAAAAACTGATCGCA
>JAPLMX010000236.1 GCA_026386805.1 Phycisphaerae bacterium
ACCTCGGGGAGGTGGGGCAAGCGGTGGAGGATGGCATGGAGCGTGTGCAACAGAACGGACAACTCCTGTTCGGGTTCTTGGAGCACACCGGTCTTTTTTTTGAGTGACTTGTCACTGTATTATGCGAAATTCAGTAATGTCTCTGATAAGAAGCCCTGTTTTCGAAGCCACGTGCCTCATGTCGTGCATGAGAGCTCCCGCCATCTCACCGACAATCGCTGCCGCCTTGAACCTGGACACCGACTCCTGCCGTTCAATGGCATCAAGGACGTGGGCAATCATGGTTGCCAAGAAATCCACGGTTATTCTCCGCGTTGGGGGGATTCCGTTGTACTCCTGCGCTGCCGCGATAACGACCCCGATGTCTTCAAGCCCAGGACTACGGATTCTTGATGCGTATACACTGTCAAAACTGCATGGGTTCTCTGCAGTTAGCGCCACGCTCTGCCTGGACCAGTTGGCTATATAGAGACTTGATTCGCCGAGTTCCCGAAGACGCTGGTAAATCGACGCCACGGGCAAAAGGGATTGGTCTGGCATGTTCACGCGATCATCTGTGCGTGCCCGGTCCGGCTGGGATATGTATATCACGGCCGGCTGGTGAAGAGTCTCGAGCACTCCTTTGGCCAGGTTCAGCATCCGCTGTTGATCTATGTTCTCCCCCGCAAGAGCATGCGTAACCTCCCAGAAGAATCCGGCAAGAGCCTTGTAGCTCGATCGCTGATGTTCTTCCGTCCATACGTTCTCAAGCAGTTGCTCGATAAGGGGCAACACACGTTGGAGCCTCTGACGTTCGCCCTGATCAAAGGACTCCTCGGGTTTGGCCACCATAACCAAGCCTCCGATCGCTTCCACACCTGAATGACGCAAAGGAGCCACTAACACTGAGCCCATTTGGCTTGGGGGCGCCAGCATGACGAAATCTCGTAGAGGGGACTCTGTCTCTGACATGTCCACATCCAGGATGTTCGGCTGTTTCATCTGATCCCATAGATTCACAGCAGAGCCAAGGTACAACTGCCGTGGGTAGCATTGCCTTAATGTTGGGTCCTTGAACCAGGGGAAGAGAAATGACGCTTGTTCTTCACGACTTCTTAGAACCACAGCGCCAGCAAGGAAACACTTGAAATTAGTACCGCACCACTCCACGATTCTACGAGCTTGGTTTCCCAGTTGGTTCGAGAACCATGCGTCATATTGCCTGGAATGATCGAGACATTCACGGAAGTACTTGATATCCTCCGGCTGCCCTGGGACTATTTCCTCAAAGAATGAAGAGAGACGTTGCCTTAAAGAATCATCCAACCTCGGCACCTTAGCCATGAGACTGACAAGGTGTTGTGCATCCTTAGGCGTGAGATTCAACTTCGAGATGAGGTTCTCAAGTTCGGCATCGTCAAAACAGTCCGTTCGAATCTGTCCGCCAAAGATTACTGCTTCAATCTCGTTGGACTTCTTGAGAGGAAAGCCGAAATCGACGAGATAGCTGTGACAGAGGTAAAGGCGTGGGCTACCGGTCACCTCGATGATCTCGGCATTGAGGCGATCGCAGGCTACGCACAATGCTAACGCTTTATCTCTTACAAATGCGCAGAAACTGGTGCACCTTTCGGGAGAAACCTTCAAATCATTCCATTTCCCCTTCTTGACGTCCCATATCGCCGTGGGAAGGCGCGTTGCATCTTGGAATGCTGCTCCGACCTTGCTCCAATCACGGTCGGATGAGGAAATGGCCTTGTTGAATAGTTGGTTCAATTTCATTCGTCAAACGCCTTCAATTACGCATCCTGCACCGTGAGCCGGTTACACATACAATAGCTGCCCGCGAAGAAAATTGAGGAGCGGCGCCACAGGAGAAGAATGATGCTGCGAGACACGCGAAGTTGACAGCAGATAGTCTCCCCGTGTCGCCATACTCATCCCGATCCCGCGAGTGCCTTCTGGCCTGTCCATTCAGCAGCTATCTCCCATAACACACAGCGGCTTTCTGCGTGCATAGCATCAAGACACGACCAGCCCGCATACTTCACGTACGCAACATAGTTCTTGTACACCTTCTTGGTCTGCGCGTCCATCAAAAAAAGGCGTATAACCGCTGGCAAATATCCTGCGTGGGCAGCACAATTCTCTTTCCGAATGCTTTCTCCGCAGTGGCCTCCAAACCTGTTGTCGGACACCTGAACATTATCTGCCAGGATCCAGAGCCATCTGCCATACATGATGGCAGATTCCGCCTTGGAAGTCAAGAGGGGAAAGCTGGTGTATTTGAGTAATAGTGCATTGGCGTGCAAACAAGGTACAAAGCTGCTTCGCATGCTTGCCTCGGATTTGGGCATGGTTCAGGCCGTCGCTGCCCAGGGTAACACTCTCTTGAACCCATCTGGCCCAAAAAGTATCGTAAGTCGTTTTATTGGCGGCATTTACGAATCAACGCATCCTCCGCGGCTATGTGAAAGTGTTACCCTGTTCTGAACCATGCCCGGATTTGAACCATTGCCAGTTGACAACACAAGGTAATTGTTGTATTCCTCGTGTATTCCCTCGTGTTGTTGGCATTATTAATGATGAGGAGAAAAGAGTTGTCCAGTAAAAGTAATCAATCGCTTCCCACCATAACCGACAGGGTTCCTATACATCGAAAGTCCAGATACAGCCGTGTTCAGTCACCGCGGAGCGCGGCACTGGGGCGATGTGTTTGTTCTACCGATCGAGAGCACTCATCGGACATGGAACACACACTGGTACGAATTGGAGGGTCCTCTGGGATGTCTCTCTTGGTCACAGGTTCTATCGGTATTGACACGGTAACGACGCCCTGCGAGGTCAGCAAGAACTGCATAGGCGGTTCTTCCGTGTATTTCAGCATGGCCGCCAGCTTCTTTGGCCCTGTGAGGTTTGTGGGCGTGGTTGGGGCGGATTGCCCCTTTGATTTGGCTCAGGTGTTCAACGGCAGACCAGTAGACCTAGCCGGTTTGGAGGTCCGGCGGCATAGTAAGACCTTCCGCTGGTGGGCGACCTACAAAGATGACATGGATCACCGCACAGACCGGGTGAAGTTGGGCGTTTTGGCCGAAGCCCCGCCCAAGGTCCCCGAGGCATTCAAGGATAGCCAGCTCGTGTTCCTGGCTAACAAGACCCCTGCCCTGCAGATGCAGCTACTAGACGAGATCGAGAAGCCATTGTTCGTGGCTGCCGACACCATGCCTCGCTGGATTAAGGGCAACCGCAACGAGTTGAGCGAGCTCTTGAAGAGAATTGACTGCCTGATCATCAATGTGGAGGAAGCCAGACTGCTGGTGAAGCAATCCAACCTCGTGCGGGCCGCCGAGCAAATCCTGGAGTTGGGCCCCTCAATCGTCATCGTAAAAAAGGGGGAGTCAGGCTCGTTGATGTGCCTGAAAGACGGAAACAAATTCGTCCTGCCCGCGTATATGACAACTGACGTCAAAGACCCAACCGGGGCGGGCGACAGTTTCGCCGGCGGGTTCATGGGCTATCTCGCTCAAGCCCGCAAGACCGATTTCGACACGCTCAAGACCGCCGTCGCCTACGGCACGGTCGTCGCCTCGTTCACCATCGCGGATTTCTCCCTCAGCGGCCTGACGAGCGTCACGCGCGGAGATATTGACATCCGATTGGGAATGCTGCGGAAGTTTACACACTTCTGACCGAGCTCAAGTGAGATGGATCATGCGCTGTTTCATCGCGATTGACATACCCGAGGAAATCCGAGCCGAGCTGGCCGACCTGCAGAAGAAGCTGGCGGGGCAGGTGGATATCCGCAAAGGCGACGTCAAGTGGGTGGAGCCGGAAGGCATGCACCTGACGCTCAAGTTCTTGGGCGAGGTCCCGGACAAGCAGATCGTCGAGGTCTGCAACATCGTCAAGGAGGTCGCGGGCCGGTACCAGGCGTTCGATTTCGCCGTCCGGGAGGCCGGCTCGTTCGGCGGCCGCAGCGCGCGAGTCCTGTGGATCGGGGCCGGACTGGAATGTCCCGAGCTGCTCGAATTGCAGCAGGACCTTGAAGCCGAGCTGGCCGACGCGGGTTGGCCCAAGGAAGGCCGGCAGTTCTCAGGCCATCTGACGCTGTGCCGCATCCGCAACAGCCAAGCCGGTGAGAAGCTGGGGGAGTTGATCGAGCAATACAAAGACTACGATCTGGGCACCGTTCACGCCGCCTCGATCACCGTCTACGAGAGTCAACTGACTGGGCAAGGACCGATTTATACCCCGTTGGGGAATTTCAAACTGCAACAAGCATAATGGCAGGGCGAGATAGAAAGTTGGAGGTGACTTATTATGGCAAAAGCTAAAAAGACCACGACGACTACGGAAACCGCCGCCAGTGACGGCAAGCAGGCGGCGCTGCAGCGTGTGATCGCGCAGATCGAGAAGCAGTACGGCCAAGGCTCCATCATGCAGATGGACGAGAACTGCTATGCCAAGATCGAAGGCATCGGCACGGGGGCGTTGTCCCTCGACATCGCCCTGGGCGGCTGCGGCATCCCGCGCGGGCGGGTTACCGAGTTGTTCGGACCGGAGTCGTCCGGCAAGACGACGCTCGCGCTGCACGTCATCGCCAGCGCCCAGAAGGCCGGCGGCGTGGCCGCGTTCATCGACGCCGAGCACGCCCTGGACACCACCTGGGCCAAGAAGCTGGGCGTGGACGTCAGCAGCCTGCTGGTCAGCCAGCCCGACACCGGCGAGCAGGCCCTCGACATCGCCGAGATGCTGATTGCGTCCAATTCCGTGGATGTGATCGTCGTCGACTCGGTCGCCGCACTGACCCCGAAGGCGGAGCTCGAAGGCGACATCGGCGACACGCACGTCGGCCTGCAGGCCCGGCTGATGAGCCAGGCCATGCGAAAGCTCACCGGCGTCATCAGTAGGAGCAAGACGGCCCTGGTCTTCATCAACCAGATCCGCATGAAGATCGGCGTCATGTTCGGCAACCCCGAGACGACGCCGGGCGGAAAGGCCTTGAAGTTCTACTGCTCGGTCCGCGTCGATCTGCGAAGGCTGAGCACCCTGACGGATAACACCGGCGCCATCGGCTCGCGCGTCCGGGCCCGGGTCGTCAAGAACAAGATCGCGCCGCCCTTCCGGGAGACCGAGTTCGACATCATGTTCGACAGCGGCATCAGCTACGAGGGCGACCTGCTCGATCTGGCGCTGGCCGGAGGCATCATCGAGCGCAGCGGCGCGTGGCTCAACTACGGCAGTATCCGGCTCGGCCAGGGCCGCGAGAACGCCAAGAAGTATCTGATCGATTATCCCGAAGTCCGTAGTGAGCTGAAGGACAAGGTCCTGTCCGCCAAGGGACTCACGCTGTCGTCGAAGGCGAAGGAACCGGCCGAGGCGGAAGCCTGATCGGCCGATGTTGGATTGCGGATTGATGATTGCGGATTGGAGTTGCGGTGCTAATCCGCAATCCGCAATCCGCAATCTGAAATCCGAAATAGGCAAGGGTGTTTTGAGAATGCTGAGTTCCAAAGAGATTCGTCGTGGGTTCATCGAGTTCTTCAAGGCCCGAGAGCATGCGTTCGTGCCGAGCTCGCCGGTCGTGCCGCAGGGCGACGAGACGTTGCTGTTCGCCAACGCCGGCATGAACCAGTTCAAGGACATCTTCCTGGGCCTCAAGGCCGCCGAATGGCGCCGGGCAGTCAACAGCCAGAAGTGCCTCCGCGTCAGCGGCAAGCACAACGACCTGGAAGAGGTCGGCCGGGACACGTACCACCACACCTTCTTCGAGATGCTCGGCAACTGGTCGTTCAACGACTACTTCAAGGCCGAGGCGATCGCGTGGGCGTGGGAGCTGCTGACGAAGGTTTGGGGCATCAACCCCGACCAGTTGTGGGCCTCGGTCTTTGTGGGCGACGAAAAGGACGGCCTGCCCAAGGACGTCGAGGCCGCCGATCTCTGGCCGAAGTTAACGTCCATCGCCCCCGAGCGGGTCCTCGCCTTCGGCAAGAAAGAGAACTTCTGGGAAATGGGCGAGACCGGCCCTTGCGGCCCGTGCAGCGAGATCCACATCGACCTCGGGCCCGACCGCTGCGACAAAAAAGGCGAGCCGGGGCACAAGTGCCGCGTCAACGGCGACTGTGCCCGGTTCATCGAGCTGTGGAACCTCGTTTTCATCCAGTACAACCGCCAGCCTTCGGGCCATCTCGTCCCGCTTTCCGCCCGGTACATCGACACGGGCGCCGGCTTAGAGCGGGTCGTCTCCGTGCTCCAGAACAAACGGAGCAACTACGATACTGACCTGTTCATGCCGATCATCGAGGCCACGAGCGAGATGTCGGGCCACAAGTACACTTCCCAGCTCGGCAGTAAGACCGACAATGCGTTCCGCGTGATCGCCGATCACCTCCGTGCCGTCACGTTCGCCGTCACCGACGGTGCCACCCCGTCCAACGAGGGCCGGGGCTACGTCATCCGCCGAATTCTTCGCCGGGCGTCGCGCTTCGGCCGCGAGCTCGATCTGCACGAGCCCTTCCTCTATAAGCTGGTCCCCGTGGTCGTGGACTGCCTCGGCGACGCCTTCCCGGAAATCCGGGAGCGGGCCGACTATGTCGCGACGGTGATCCAATCCGAGGAGGCCGGCTTCGGCCGGACGCTCGACCGGGGTCTGGAGCTGTTCACCGCCGCGGCCAACCGTGCGGCGAAACCCCCCGCCAAAACGATCAGCGGCGACGACGCCTTCCAGCTCTACGACACTTTCGGCTTCCCCATCGACCTGACGCAGCTCATGGCCCAGGAAAGAGGACTGCGCGTTGACATCGACCGTTTTCACGAGTTGATGAACGAGCAGAAAGAGCGTGCCCGGGCGGCCCAGAAAAGTGATTCGCTCCTGGCGGGCTTGGCCGACAGCGATCTGCCCGCGACGGAAGACCTGCACAAGTACCGCACGGATCAGTGCGAGGCCACGATTCTCGGCTGGATCGATTCGACCGGTTTTCACAAGCAAGGCCAGGTCCCAACCGGCGCCGAGGTGGGCCTGGTCCTCGACAAGACCTGTTTCTACGCTGAAGCCGGCGGCCAAGTCGGCGACACGGGCATCATCGTATGGGCAACCCCTCCCCGTGGTTGCCCCCAACCGTCAGGGCCGGCACAGGGGCCTGACCCTACGGGAGGGTTCGTCGTCGAGGCAACCATGAAAGTGGCCAACACCGTGATTCATCGCGGCAAGCTCGCCCTGGGCGTGCTCCGCGTCGGCCAGATTGTCGCGGCGGTCGTCAACCCGGACCGCAGTGCCACAAAGAAGAATCACACGGCTACGCATGTGCTCCAATGGGCTCTTCAGCAGGTGCTCGGCAAGTCGGTCGCCCAGCAGGGCAGCCACGTCGATCCCAATTACCTGCGATTTGACTTCACCTATCCGAAGGCCCCGACCGAAGAAGAGATCAAAAAGGTCGAGCGATTGGTCCGGGAGAAAATCGCGGCGGATCTGCCCGTCACGTGGATGGTCTTACCCCGGCAGGAAGCGGAGAAGCTCGGCGCGATGGCCCTGTTCGGCGAGAAGTACGGCAGCGAGGTCCGCGTCGTCTGTCTCGGTGCGGCCGACAAGGACCACATTGACGAGGCGTTCAGCCGGGAGTTCTGCGGCGGCACGCACGTCGATCGCCTCGGCATCATCGGCGGGCTCAAGATTCTCAAAGAGGAGAGCGTTTCGGCGGGCGTTCGCCGGATCACGGCCCTCACCGGCCCAGGTCTGACCGCCTACTTGGAGAAAGGCAGTGACATCGTCGATCAGCTTGCGGCCCTGCTGCAAATCCCCGCCGACAAGCTGGCCGAGCGCGTCGCGCAGATCGTCGAAGACAACAAGCGCCTCACCAAGCAGCTTAAGAGCGCCTCGAAGGCGGGCGGCCCCGACACGATGGCCGAGGCCCGCCAACTCCTCGATGCCAGCGAGAAGATCGGCGAAGCGGCGGTCATCGTCGGCCGGCTCTCGACCACCTCGGTCGACCGGGCCCGCGAGGCCATCGACATGCTCAAGAAGAAGGCCAAGTCCGCCGCGATTGTCCTGGCCTACGAGGAAGAGGGCAGAGTGATGCTCTTAGCCGGCGTGACGGACGACCTGATCAAGAAGCTCAAGGCGGGCGACATCGTCAAGACCATCGCCCCCATCGTCGATGGCGGCGGCGGCGGCAAGCCCCAGTTGGCCCAAGCCGGCGGCAAGAATCCCGCCAAGATCGACGAGGCCCTCAGCAAGGCGACTGAGCTCATCAAGACGACACTCGGCGGATGATCCGTTCGTAGTGACGCCGTAAGGCGTTTCGTATGAGTGCGAAGTGTGATGGTTGATTGTTGATCTGCAAATCAAGAATCACAAATCAACAATCTCGCTTTCCATTCGTCTATTAGGGGCGTTCTCGCAGCGGGTCCATGATCCACTTTCAATGTCCACATTGTGCTCAGAAGCTCACGGTGTCTGACGGGCAGGCCGGCAAAGGGGGCCAGTGCCCGCGCTGCAAGGGAAGGATCACCATCCCGCAGATGCCCGCCTCCCTGCGGGCGGTTATCTCGGAAGAGCTGCTCGCCGCGCCGGCGCCCTTGGCTGACCCCACGCGTGCTCGTGCTTTGCCGACGGGCGAGGGCGAAAGTGCCACGGTGGCTTCGGAGGCTCTGGATCGGCGGCTCCTTGATGTACCGCCGGCAGGAAGCGGCAGCGCCCCTGCGGCGCGCTTGAGCGACGAAGAGGTGCTGGCGAAGCTCAAATTCAAGCCCCCCCCGGAGTACACGGGCGTGCGGCAACTGCCCTGGCCCATCGACATCCTGCTATATCCGGCCAACACGCCGGGTCTGATGAACCTGGCGATCGTCGTCGGCATTCTGCTGCTGCTGACTCTCGTGCCGCGCCTGGTGTTTCTGCCGTTTCTCGGTTTGATGTTCTTCCTGGCCAAGCTGGCCCTTGCGATCTATGCCGCTTGGTACTGGGCCGAATGCACCTGGGACAGCGCCCAGGGCGGGACCCGGGCGCCGCAGCTCCTTGACTCCGCCGGCTATGGGGACAAGTGGTCCCGCGTCTCCTACTTGCTGGCCGTGTACGTCATTTTCGTCCTGCCGGCCGTTCTCTATCCCCTGTACATAGGCAGACGGGATGCGATTCTCTGGGTCCTGGTCGCTTGGGCCGTCATCTTCTTCCCGATGGGCCTGCTCGCGATGGTCATGCACGATGGGATGTACGTGCTTAGCCCGCTCTTTCTGCTGGGATCGATTCGCCGCACGCTCGTCCCATACCTTGGCCTGCTGTTGGTCATGGCGGCCCTGGGCGTTCTGCTGCGGCTGGTTCTCGGCCTGCTGGCGCAATCGACGTGGCTGGCCGGCCCCGTATTGCTGACCAGCGGCTATTTGTCCCTCATCGCCGCCCACCTCCTGGGCCGCTTCTACTGGCGCTACCACGAACGGCTCAACTGGAACCTGTGAGCGTTATACGGATTCTGGTTAATTCTTGCGCTCGCGATTGTCATCCTGAACGGAGCGTAGCGGAGTGAAGGATCTGGCCTGAGAACGAGAGAAACCTCCTATTCGGTGGCCAGATCCTTCGGCTTCGCCTCAGGATGACAGAGTGCACGCCGCGCACGGATTTTTCCGAATCCGTATGAGACAAATTCTGAGTCCCAAGCCCAAACGATCAAAAGAGCTTTGGCTGTCAGGCGTCTATTCTCTCAGAGTGTCGAATTCCGGTCGTTGGGATTTGTCTCGCGTCTGCGTTGTGGCGGCGGGTCCATGGTACGCTTCCAATGCCAGCATTGTGGTGCAAAACTCCAGGTCTCGGAGGCACACGCCGGTAAGAAAGGCCGATGCCCTCGATGCACGAACGCACTCGCGGTCCCGCCGGTGCCCGAGCCGGAGTTGGAGCTGGTCAAAGAGGACACCAGCGCCGAGGCCCGCACTCCTTTGGCGGTGCGTCCGCAGCCGCTTCCGCTTGGCCAAGAGGACGACTCGCGAGAGCACCGGCTCGCCTCGCTCAGTCCTAATCCGGCCCCCGAGGACACCGGGGAGCGTCGATTGCCCTGGCCCATCGACATTCTGCTGTATCCCGCCAGCATGGGCGGACTGACGACCCTGGCGATCATGGTCGGGATTCCGCTTCTGCTGGAGGTCATTCCATTGCTTTCGATGCTGCTGTGGCCCGTCGGCATTGTGATTAGCCTCTACAGCATCTGGTATCTGGCCGAATGTGTCTGTGACAGCGCCAAAGGCGGAACTCGTGCGCCGATGGCCCTCGACACAGCCGACCTGGGTGAGATGGGGTCCCGAGTTCTATACCTGGCGGCCGTCTACCTTCTGTTCGTCTTTCCGGCGTTACTCTACGGGGCATTCGTGAATACGGCGGGTGCGGTCTTCTGGGGGCTCGTCGCCTGGGCGGTGATCTTCTTCCCGATGGGCTTGCTTGCCATGGTGATCCATGACTCGACGTCCGCGCTCAATCCACTTTTCCTGCTGGGCGCCATCCTTCGAACCTTTGTCCCATACGTCGGCTTGCTGCTTCTGGTCGGAATGCTCGCGGGTCTGTACTGGCTGATCCCAAGCCTGCGGGAAAGTGAGTCGGTTCTGGGCTGGTTCCTTGATGCCCTGAGGTCGTTCTTGACCGCGTATCTGTCTTTCGTCGTGGCCCATGTCCTTGGGCGCTTCTATTGGCGCTGCCGTGAACGCCTCGATTGGGCGATATGAAGGTCACTCCCGTCGGCGGACTTGGACGCTCCTGGCGTGGGCGTCGAGACCTTCGGTTTGGGCCAACCGGATGATGTCATCGGCGGCGGCGGCAAGTTGCTCCGCCGTGTACTCGATCAGGCTGATGGATTTGACGAAATCGTTGCTGGTCAGGGCGCTGGAGAACCTGGCTCGACTGCCGGTGGGCAGAGTATGACTGGGTCCAGCCCAATAGTCGCCGACGGCCACCGGCGTATAGGGGCCGATGAAGACCGCCCCGGCGTTGGTGATCTTTTCAGCAATCTGACGGCTTTGATCTCCGCACTGGACTTCGAGATGCTCGGTGGCGAACTCATTTGCCAGTTGGACCGCGTCGTCCAGCCGGGCGACCACGATGATGCGGCTGAATCGCTTGAGCGACTGGGCCGCATCGGCCGCTCGCGGGAGCGATTCGAGCTGACGGTTTAGTTGTTCGAGGACGGCTTGGGCCAGTTGCGACGAATCGGTCAGGACGAGGGCGCTGCTGTCGGGTCCGTGCTCGGCCTGGCTGAGCATGTCGGTGGCCACCCAGGCGGGGTTCGCCTGATCGTTGGCGATGACGAGCACCTCGCTGGGCCCGGCGATCGAGTCGATGCCGACATAGTCGCCCGCCACGTTCTTCTTCGCCGATTGCACCCACTTATTGCCCGGCCCGACGATCTTGTCCACTTTGGCGATGGTCTGGGTCCCGAAGGCCAGTGCCCCCACGGCTTGCACGCCGCCGATCCGATAGACCTCGGTGACGCCCAGCTCGTGACAGACCGCGAGAATCACCGGATGAATCGTTCCGATTGCGGGTTGCGGATTGCGGATTGCGGATTGAAGATTCGTGCCGGTGTTCTCCGCGCCAGCTCGGTATCTCGGGGGCGAGATGACCGCGATCTCTTTGACTCCTGCCACCTGCGCTGGGACGACCGTCATGATGACCGTCGAAGGCAGCGGGGCGGCCGCTCCTGGCACACACACGCCGGCCCGCCGAATGGGGACGTACTTAATGCCCGTGCCCTGTGAGAACTCCGACCGATGCCCGATGAAGATTTTCTCCTGGTAGGCTCTGACGTTGGCAATTGCCGTGCGGAGCGAGGCTAAGAGACTGCGGTCGAGAGAATCGTGCGCCTGCGACAGCTCGTCGGTCCCAATACGAAACTGCGATGGCTCCAGCTCAACGCCGTCGAATTTCTTCGTGTATTCGGCGACCGCCGGATCGCCTCGGTCGGCGACATCGCGCAGGATGCTGACAACGGTGCGGTTCAGCTCGCTGTCAGGCCCGGCCAGCCTCGCCGCTTGGAGCATCTCCAAGCGGAGCCTCTGGAGCCTGGTCTCGAAGCCCGGTTTGGAGAACGAAAGAACAAGCTCTTGCAGCGACGGATTCATGGTCTGTTATCGCCCGAAATTGCCATAGTTGTACACGATAATCGCTCGTTGGAGCAGGAGGTATTTCTTGCCCCTAAACTCGGTGACCAGCCCGGCCACGTTGAATCGGATCGGATCGAGGACCTGGGCCTGCTTCTGCAACGCCTCTTCCAGGGCGGTGCACGGGAGCAGCTCGTACCGGATGTTGTTGAGGTTCCAGCCGAGAGCGTAGGGAAGGAAAACCCAGGAGTTGGCAGTTGACAGTTGACCGTTGACGGTGGACGACCGAGAGCTGAGAGCTGAGAACTGGGAATTCCCAATCCGTCCGACGCAATTCACCAACACCCGCTCCAGAGGGACTTGGACCGGCGGCTTCTGGGCCTCCGTGGCTTTTCGCGGCCCGCGTAGCGGACGTTGCTTCTTCAGTTGTTCGAGCACTTCCGGTGGGATGGCTAGCTCAGGCACAACCGATTGCGGATCAGGGATTGCGGATTTCGGTTTCGGGCCGTTGCCCTCCGTCCTCTGCCCTGCGTCCTCTGGACTCTTGTCGTCTTTGAATTTGCTCAGCGGCAGGTAGTAGGTCGGATAGAGGTAGTTCTTCTCTTGAAAGCGTGTGACACGGGCGGAAAGCCGGTAGCGCGGGGCGAACCGGTCGTTCACGTCGGCGACCAACCGGCCGAGGGTGGCCGAGGGCAACAGCACAAAGCGCGTCCCGACCGGCAGCCGGTAGTCCGGCGTCTTCACGTCCATCGTCAGCTCGAACAGCCAAGTGTCGTTCGCGTCCACGTGCAGGAGTCTGCCGTCGACGCGATCGAGGACCGCCGTCCCGGGCAGGGGCTGTCTCGCGGTGGGCTGGGCGCCGAGGCCTGGGCCGGCGGTGAGCAGCAGCACGAAGAGAAAAGAACAGGTCCTATGATTGCACGGCATGACAATCCTCTTAGCTCTCATGGTGCAACGCCTTTCTCAGCAAGTCAGCCACCTGTTCCGGACTCTCGGCAAAGGCCACCTGCTTCGGACACGCTGGATCGTCATTGGCCATCAGATCGACCAGCGGCCGCCAGAATCCGCCCGCCAGGACAATCGGTTTGGCCCCGTCGAGAAAGCCCTTGTTCTTCAGCTCCCAGACCGTTGCCAACTCCAGCAACGTCCCGGTGCCGCCCGGCAGCACAACATAGCCTCGGCCGAGCTCCACGAGCGTCCTAAGCCGCTCTTCGAGCGAGGCGGTCACGATCTCGCGTGTGACGTACTCGTTCGCCACGCTGTTTTTGAACGCCGAGCACGTCACGCCGATCACCGTGCTGCCGATTCCCGCGGCACCTTGGGCCGCCGCGAGCATCGTGCCGCGATAACCGCCGTTGGCGATGGCGAAACCCGCCTGCGCGAGCGCCCGGCCCACCTGCTCGGCAAGGACATAAGCCGGCTCGCCCTGCTTGGCCCGCCCCGTCCCGAACACACTGACGACAATCTCATCCATGGGCTTTGCTGCGCGTGTAGTTCAGCAGTCCCGCCGACAGGAGGATGTCCCGGTCTCGGCCCGACAGCTCCAGCTTGCCCATGAAGGCGAAGGAGCCGTCGCGCTTGGCGATCCGGACCTCGCCGCGGCTGCGGATCGCCCCGAGGAGGTCCTCGATAACCAACTCATCGCCGGCCTGGAGCTTGTCATAGTCGGAGGGGTCCGCGAACCGGATCGGCACGATGCAGAAGTTGATCAGGTTCGCCCGGTGGATGCGCTCGATGCTCCGCGCGATCACGGCCCGCACGCCGAGGTACATCGGGCACAGGGCCGCGTGCTCCCGCGAGGAGCCCTGGCCGTAGCTCTCGCCCGCCACGATCACGCCGGCGACGCCCTGGCTCTTGAGCTTCAGCGCCCGCTCGGCGAACGTGGGCTTACCCGGCTCGTTGAAGCAGTTGAACACCACTTTCGCGTATTTCGGGACGTTCGAACGGAGTTTCAAAAACGTCCCGGCGGGCATGATGTGGTCGGTCGTGATCTTGTCGCCGCACTTGAGCAGGACCTGTCCGACGAGCTTGCCCGGCAGGCTTGCCGGCGCCTCGGGCACCACGATCGTGCTACCCCGCAGGACCTGGGCCGCCTTCGCCTGGTCCTCCGACAAAGGCGGCTGAATCATGCTGTCGTCGATCTGGAACTCGCGCGGCATCTTGATCTTGGGATACTCGATTCCCATCTTCTGCGACAGATCGCGCGGGTCGGTGACCACGCCCGTCAGCACGGAGGCGACCGCCGTCTCGGGGCTGACCAGATAGACTTGGTCGCCCTTGGTGCCGGTCCGGCCGGCGAAGTTGCGGTTGAACGTTCGCAGGCTCACGGTGCCGTCGGCCGGCGAGAAACCCTGCCCGATGCACGGTCCGCAGGCGGATTCCAGGATGCGCGCCCCGGCCGCGATCAGGTCCGCCAAGGCCCCGTTGGCGGCCAGCATGTTCAGCACTTCCCGGCTGCCCGGCGCGACGGCGAATTCCACCAGCGGGTCGATCCGCCGGCCCTTGAGCACCCGCGCCGTCATCATCAGGTCGGCGAAGCTCGAATTCGTGCAACTGCCGACCGCGATCTGCCCGACCTTCTTGCCCGCGATCTCGCGAATCGGCCTGATATTGTCCGGCGAGGACGGGCAAGCCGCCATTGGCTCCAGGGTCGATAGATCGATTTCGATCACGCGGTCGTACACGGCATCCTTGTCCGCCGCGAGCGGCCGGTAGTCCTGCTCGCGTTTTTGGGCCGCGAGGAATCTCTTTGTCTGCTCGTCGCTGGCGAAGATGCTTGCGGTGACGCCCAGCTCGGCGCCCATGTTCGTGATGGTCGCCCGCTGCGGCACCGTCAGGTTCTTCGCACCCGCCCCGAAGTACTCGACCGCCCAGCCGACGTTGCCTTTCGTCGTCAACTCGCCGAGTAGTCCCAGAATGATGTCCTTGGCGGCCACCCAGTCGCCGAGCCTGCCGGTCAGCCTCACGCCCAGCACCTTGGGGCACTGGAGATAGAACGGCCCGCCTCCCATCGCGACGGCCACGTCGAGTCCGCCGGCCCCGATGGCGAGCATGCCGATCCCGCCCCCGGTGGGCGTGTGCGAATCGCTGCCCAGTAGGGTCGCCCCCGGCTTGCCGAACCGTTCGAGGTGGACTTGGTGGCAGATGCCGTTGCCCGGCCGGGAATGGTAGACACCGCTCTTGGCGGCCACCGTCTGAAGGTACAGGTGGTCGTTGTGGTTCTCCGGCCCGAAGCCGGCCATGTTGTGATCGACGTAGCTGACGGACAGATCCGTCTTGACCCGCCCGACGCCCATCGACTCGAACAGCAGAAAGGCCGTCGTGCCGGTCGCGTCCTGGGTCAGAGTCTGGTCGATCCGAATCCCGATCTCCTCGCCCGCCGTCAGTTGGCCTTCGACCAAGTGCTCTTGCAGTATTTTGGAAACCAGCGTATTGCCCAAATCAGTCACTCCTAAAGACTCCGAAGCCGCCAATCTACCAGAAATCGGGCCAAAACACAAACATCGGATTCCACGCTCGGGACGCACGACCGGATTGTGCCACCCATCTTGTCATCCTGAGCGCAGCGAAGCATCTGGCCATAGCGAGAGAAGTTCCGTTCGCATACGTCCGGGGTCCATCATTCCCGGGCGAGATGCTTCACTTCGTCCAGCATGACAAGGGGGGAATCTGGTACAATGGTGTACTGGAAGGTTCTGAAATGGCACTGACGGACACAAATGAGAAGTCGCAACTTGGCCTCCTCGAAGAGCGATTTGTCGAGGGGGTAGGTTTCCCGAATCGGCCGGGCGGTGGATTTCGGCCGGATGCGACCTCCTGGGCCATCCTGGCACTGGAGGCGGCGGGCAGCGCAAGCGGCGTCGCTGGAAAAGCCCGGCGACTGCTCGCCAACGCCCAGAGTGAGGACGGGCGGGTGTGTGTCTCGCCGCAGCACCCGGATGCCTGCTGGCCCACGCCGCTGGCGGCCCTCGCGTGGCATGGGGCGCCGGAGTTTGACCAGCCTCGCGACAAGGCCATTCGCTTCCTGCTCGAATTCGACCAGCTTGGGGTCCTGGACGGCCCGCAGACGGGCGAAAGCCATGACGTGACGATCCGGGGCTGGCCCTGGATCGCCAAAACACACCCGTGGGTGGAGCCGACGGCGTATGTCCTTCTGGCCCTGCGGGTCTGCGGCCGCGGGTCGCACAGTCGGACGCAGGACGCCGTGCGCCTTCTGATGGACCGCCAACTGGCCAACGGGGGTTGGAACGTCGGCACCACCGTCACCTTCGGCAAGCAGATGTGGCCAACGCCGGAGGCGAGCGGACTGGGTCTGCAAGCCCTGGCGGGTCTCGTGCCCAAGCCGGCCGTCCAGAGGAGCATTGAGTACCTGCGGTCGCAACTGCCGACCCTGAACGCGCCGATGTCCCTTGCGTGGGCGATTCTGGGGCTGCACGCGTGGCAAGAGACGCTCGACCAGCCGCACGAGCGAATCCTTCAGGTCCTGGCCAGCCAGGAGCAACTCGGTCCGTATGACACGTTCTCCCTGGGCCTGCTCCTGCTGGCCTGGCACTGCGACACAGGTTTGGTTCGCCATCTGGAGGACAAAAGACAGGCAGCAAAGTAGGGCGAGCGTCCCCGCTCGCCAAGTATTCTTATGCGGGGAGCCTGCCCCCGCGAAGTACATGTTTGGCTTGACGAGTGATGCTTTGGGTGGCACGGCCAAACTCGTTTGACCGTGCTCCCTGTGATGCGTCTCTGGTGTAGGAAGACACGCTCAAGCTTCGCGGCTCAAGAGAGCTGCTTCGCTTGGGCGTGCCACCCAGACGAAGATTGTCGTGCGGGGACGCACGACCTACAGAACTGATTCGCGAAGTGAACAATGATCCGTTCGCGTCTAAAAAAACAACCATCGGGCAAGATCTCGCGGCGTGAGCTGCTGGTGGATGGACTGGCCGCCGTGGGTATCGGCACGACGGGGGCGCTCCTGCGCAACTACCTCCACGAGCGATCACGCAAGGCCCGGGTCTTCATCGCCAAGGCCGGTTCCTACGAGGCGGATTTGATCTCGCCCATCGCGGACGGGCTTCGCAGTCTCGGTATCGGCCCGGCCCAGGTCCGGGGCAAGCGCATCCTGCTCAAGCCGAACTTCGTCGAGACCCAGCGCGGCACGATCCACATCTGCACCCGGCCGGAGGTGGTCTTCGCAGCGGTCGAGGTCTTTCGCAGGCTTGGGGCAGCGACCGTCCTGATTGGCGAAGGCCCCGGGCACTGCCGGGACACCGACCGGGTCCTCGACGAGGCCCAGATGGCCGAGGCCCTCGTCGAGAACAAGACACCTTTCGTCGATCTCAACAACGACGACCTGGTCGTCCGGCCGAACGCCGGCGGTAGGAGCGGCTTGGCGACACTGACTTTGCCCGCGACGGCGGCCCAGGCCGATTGGATCGTCTCCATGCCCAAGATGAAAACGCACCACTGGGTCGGCGTCACCCTCTCGATGAAGAACCTCTTCGGCCTGATGCCCGGCATCGTTTACGGCTGGCCCAAGAACGTCTTCCACTGGGCCGGGATCGAGCAGGCGATCCTGGACATCCACGCGACGGTCAAGCCGCAGCTCGCAATCATCGACGGCATCGTGGGCATGGAAGGCGACGGCCCGATCGTGGGTACGCCCAAACATGCCGGCGTGCTCGTGATGGGCCAGGACCTGGCCGCCGCCGATGCGACCGCCGCCCGGATCATGGGCATCGACCCGCTGAAGGTGACGTACCTGAGATCCGCCCCCGGTGGGCCGGGCGCCATCGCGGCCCAAAACATCCTCCAACGCGGCGAGACCATCGCGGCCGTGCGAACCGATTTCCAGCTCCTCGATGCCATCCCCGCCCACCTGGGCCTCCGCCTGGCGCAGTCGCTTTGACGATTCCTCTTGCATGCTCCGCGTCCTGTGCGGTTCAATGTCAGTTGAGGAGGATACGAATGCTGGTCGGTGTTATGACGGCTCAGTTGCACTTGCCGGGCGTGGGTTCGCTCAAGGACAAGCGCCATATCGTCAAGAGCGTGATCGGACGGCTCCAGAGCCGGTTCAACGTCTCGGTCTCCGAGGTCGAGCACCAGGACAGCCACACCAGTGCGGTCCTGGGCCTCGCCGTGGTCTCCAACGAGCGGGCCTTCATCGACCAGCAGCTCGACGCCATCCTGACCTTCATGCGAAACGACGGCCGCTTCTACTTGGGCCAGGTCGAACGCGAGATCTTCTCGTAAACCCTCCTGCCAAAATGGCACGGCAAATGTGGCAAATCCGCTCGGCTTGCCGGGGCTGAACCTCCGGCCTGGGGTTTTCGTAATTGGCTTAGCGAGAACGAGTTACGTCGCTGGGGTGGTTGCCGTGGATCGTTGGCACAGGTTTTGCACTGTGCACGGATTAGTATGTTCCTGTGCGCGATGAGCGCCAGCGGGTTCCCAAACGCGACGTATCTCGTTTGGTAATCCGTTGCCAACGGCAGAGCAAGGAAAGGACGGTAGTCATGGCTACGAACAAGATCATAGGAATCGACCTGGGCACGACGCTGTCGGTTGTGGCCGTGATGGAGGGGTCGGCGCCGAAGGTGCTGATCAACGCCTCCGGCGGACGGCTCACTCCCTCCGTCGTCGGGTTCACGGACAAGGGCGACATCGTGGTCGGCCAGCTTGCCAAGCATCAGCAGGTGACCAACCCGGAGAACACGATCTACTCGATCAAGCGGTTCATGGGCCGGCGGGGCAGCGAGGTGGCCGAGGAAGAGAAGCTCGTGCCGTACAAAGCGGTCGGCGGCCCGGCCGATCTGGTCAAGGTCGAGGTCCGGGGCAAACTGTACGCGCCGCCGGAGATCTCAGCCATGGTCCTCCAGGACCTCAAGAAGACGGCGGAGACCTATCTGGGCGAGAAGGTGGAGCGGGTGGTCATCACGGTGCCGGCGTATTTCAACGACGCGCAGCGCCAGGCGACGAAGGACGCCGGGGCCATCGCGGGACTGAAGGTCGAGCGGATCATCAATGAGCCGACGGCGGCGGCGCTGGCCTACGGCCTGGAAAAGAAACGCAATGAGAAGGTGGCCGTCTTTGACTTTGGCGGCGGGACCTTCGATATCTCCGTTCTCGATATCGGCGACAATGTGTTCGAGGTGCTCAGCACCAACGGCGACACGCACCTGGGCGGCGACGACCTCGACGCCGTGCTGGTCAGTTACCTCGCCGAGGAATTCCGCAAGAAAGAGGGCATCGACCTGCTCCAGGACCCAATGGCCCATCAACGGCTGCTCGAAGCCTCCGAGAAGGCCAAGATCGAACTGAGCGCCCAGTTGGAGACGACGGTGAACCTGCCGTTCATCACGGCGGACCAGTCCGGCCCGAAGCACCTGCAAATCTCGATCACCCGCAGCCGATTCGAATCCTTGTGCGACCACATCTTCGACCGGCTGAAGAACCCCTGCTACAAGGCGATTGAGGACGCCAAGCTCAAACCGGCGGAGATCGCCGAGGTGCTGATGGTCGGCGGCTCCACGCGCATTCCGAAGGTCGTGCGAATCGCCAAGGAGATCTTCGGCAAAGAGCCGAACAAGAGCCTTAACCCCGATGAAGTGGTCGCGATGGGGGCGGCGATCCAGGGCGCCGTGCTGATGGGCGACGCCGGCGTTAAGGACATCCTGCTGCTGGACGTGACGCCGCTGTCGCTGGGCGTCGAGACGCTGGGCGGCGTCATGACCAAGCTGATCGACCGCAACACGACGATCCCGACCAGCAAGAAGGAGATTTTCTCCACGGCGGCCGACGGGCAGACGACGGTCGATATCCACGTCCTCCAGGGCGAGCGCGAGTTCGCGCGGGACAACCGGACGCTCGGGCGGTTCCAATTGGCGGACATTCCGCCGTCGCCGCGAGGTCTGCCGCAGATCGAGGTCGCGTTCGATATCGACGCCAACGGCATCCTGCACGTCTCGGCCAAGGACCTCGGCACGGGCAAACAGCAGTCCATCGAGATCAAATCGAGCTCCGGACTCAGTGACGAGGAAATCAAGAAGATGACCCGGGACGCGGAGGTCCACGCCGAAGAGGACCGCCAGCGTCGGCAGGTCATCGATCTGAAGAACCAGGCGGATCAACTAATCTACTCGACCGAAAAAACGCTGCGCGAGCACGGCGCCAAGGTCTCCAGCGAGACGCGCGGCAAGATCGAAAGCGCGGTCAACAACCTGAAGGAAGCCACCAAGGGCGAGGACGCCGCTGCGATTCGCCGGGCGATCGATAACCTCAACGACGCCACCCAGGAGCTGGGCAAGGCCCTCTACGAGGAAGCGGCCAAGAAACAGGCGGCCTCCGGCGCCCAGCCCCAGCCGCAACAAGCGGGCGGACCCGGCGGAGCCCAGGAAGCCGAAGTCAAGAGAAAGGGCGCCGGTGATGACGTCATCGACGCCGAGTTCGAAGCGAAATAAGTGACATCACATTGCGGATTGCGGATTCGGGATTGCGGATTTGCGCCGCGGCCCAAGTCCGCGATCCGCGACTGTTTGCAGGGTGTGCCTTTGCATGGCACACCCTTTCTCTTTGGAGTCTTCAGTCTCCCCAGCGGTGGACTGATCCCCATCTGTCATGCTGAGCGAAGCGAAACATCTGGCCGACGAATGGAACCTATGCTTGGTATCGTGCTCGGCCCAGATCCTTCGCTGACGCTCAGGATGATGGAGGGATCGCACAAGCCCCCCCATAGCTCCGTCGCACACAACTGGCGTCTTCCTGTTGTTCTCGCCCTCCATCTCCGGACTCTTTCGTCCTCCCGTCCGGCTTGACACGCCGGGGACGGGCCGTTACCTTCACGCTGACTGCACATCGTTTGAAGATGAGTCCGCACGCGCGTCCGTTGTTTGGAGGCAAGAGAAATGAAAGCAGCCGTCCGACTCCTGACCATCGTTTGCATCGCGTCGTTCTGGGTCCAGAATGCCGGTGCTCAACAAGCCGCACCGACGACCAGCTACCATCAATGGTGGCGGGATCGGCCGTTCGGCCGGGCCTTCCGCGATCCGGCGGCCAAGAAGCTTCCTCTCCTATCCGTGAAGGGCAACAAGTTCGTCGATCCCAACGGCAAGACGATCCTCTTTCGTGGGTTGTCGATTTCCGACCCCGACAAGATCGAGCACCAGGGGCACTGGAACAAGCAGCACTTCGAGAAGGTCAGGGAGATGGGCACGATGCTCGTCCGCATCCCGGTCCACCCGGTGGCCTGGCGCGAGCGGACGCCCGCGGAATACCTCAAGCTGCTGGACCAGGCGGTGCAATGGTGTACCGAGCTGAACATGTACATCATCATCGACTGGCACACCATCGGCAATCTCAAGATGGAGCTGTTCCAGGACCCCATGTACAACACCACGCAGAAGGAGACCTTCGAATTCTGGCGGACGATTGCCCAGCATTTCAGCGGCCACAACACCATCGCATTCTACGAGCTGTTCAACGAGCCGACGATCTACCGGGGCCAGCTTGGCCGAATGTCCTGGAGCGAGTGGAAGAAGCTCAATGAGGACATGATCGATCTGATTCGAGCGTTTGACAAAGAGACGATCCCGCTGGTGGCCGGCCTCGATTGGGCGTACGATCTGACGCTGCTGCTGATCGAGCCCATCGAGGCGGAGGGGATTGGGTACGTGACCCATCCCTATGCGAACAAGCGGCCGAAGCCCTGGGAGCCGAAGTGGGAGGAGAATTTCGGATTCGCCGCGGGTCGCTACCCGATCCTGGCGACCGAGTTCGGCCTTTCCATGCCCAAAGGAGCGACGGTGAAGGAGGGTGACTACGGCAAAGCGATCATCACGTACCTGGAAAGCAAAGGGATCGGCTGGCTCGGCTGGGTCTTCGACCCGGAGTGGGGCCCGAACCTGCTGCAATCCTGGGACACCTACGAGCTGACCGGCGGCGGCGAGTTCTTCAAACAGGCCCTGCACGGCAAGCTCGGGGGCTGACTGGGCTCGGCGCGGCCTCGGCTCGACTGAGCTCGCCGAAGTCCGGCCGCAACCAACCCCACGGCAGCCGAAAGAAACGAAAAATGCGAAAAAAGGGAGGGAGTAGAACTGGCTCGCCTTCTTGCGTCTTCTTTACATGGGCAAGATGCCCATGCTACGACAAACCGACTTCTCAAACACCTGCTGAGATTGGAAACAAGGGCCGGGGGCTCTGTTTCCCGCCGGCCCTTGTCGTTCTGCCAAGTGGGTATCACATACTACGGTTGCACGACGCGGCTGTAGACGCGGACGTCGTCGATCAGGCCGGTCCAGAAGGTCGTTGGTGCCACGCTCTTGCCGCAGCCGATCTGTAGGTTGCCGCTCGACGCCGCCAGGTTGGACTGCGTATCCTTGGCAACCTCGACCCCATCCGCGTACAAAGACCGGTTCGTGCCGTCCCAGGTCAAGGCCACCCGGTGCCACTGGTCGTCGAGGAGGTAGGCGTTGGAAGTCAGAGATTTTCCGCTCGTGCCGGATGACTTCAGGTCCGTGGTCAACATGCCGAACTGGTTCAAGTAGAGCCAATCCGCTCCCCCGATCTGCGACACGATCACCCGGTTGGTCGCGCCGCCCTTGACCCAGGCGATGATGCTGAACGGCCCTGTGGCCGGATCGAGGACAGGCGAGAGCGTCCGCACAAAGTTCTCCTTCCCGTCGAACGCGAGCGCGCCGCCCACCTTGCCGGCGGGTTGCCAGACTACCTTTCCCACAATCATCGCATCATGCCCGCCGACACTATCCCGAGCCACGCTCCCCGCGCTCTCGTCCATGGCCCAGTGAGCCCGCAACGTCGGATCGACCCATTCGTTCCCGATATAGTCCGCAAGCACGATCAAGTCGTTGAGATCGACGACGCCGTCGCCCATTGGTGAGGAGCCGATATCGTACAACGACTTATTCTGGCCCCAATGCTCCGCCATCGCCAAGACTTCCTTCCCATCGACCTTGCCGTCGCCGTTGAAGTCCACGATGGGGATGACCGGCGCCTGGTAGTTCTCGAAACTGCCACCGCGGTTGGACCAAAAATAGAGCATGCTGCCGTCGGGTGAGATGCGCGGATTAGTATCGACTGTGGGCCCGTTCACCAGCGGGCCAAGATTCACGGGTGCTTGCCACGGATCAGAAAGGCTCACTCGCCTTGACATCCAAATATCGTTGAGGCCGTACCCACCTGGCCGCCAGGAATTGTCGCGGTCGTTGAAGAAAAGCAGCCGCCCATCTGGTGAAAGGCACGGATAGTTCTCACCGTACGCGCTGTTCACGACAGGGCCAAGATTCACCACCTGGCCCCAGGGGTCGTTCGTTGTCGCACGCCTCGACACATAGATATCGTGATAACCATACCCGCCAGGGCGATATGACGTGATGTAAAGCTCCAGGGCGTCCGGCGAAATGCAGGGGGACCGGTCGTCACCCGAGCTATTGATACTTGGCCCCAGATTCACAGCTTGGCCCCAGGGGCTACTCTTGGTCGCGCGCGTGGACATGTAGATATCCAAACCCCCATACCCACCGTTCCGGTCCGAACTGAAATAGAACGTCCGCCCGTCCGGCGAAATGGATCCCAGGCAGTCATCCTTTGAACTATTGACAGCGGGCCCAAGATTAACCGGGGCACCCCAATCATCCTCTTTCGACGGTCGACTAAGGACCCAGTAGTCCCACCCGCCGTATCCCCCGGCGCGCTGCGAGGCGATGTACATCTCCAGCCCGTCAGAGGAGAAGCAGTCGATCAACTCAGTCGTACCGTCGATGGCGGGGACGATGGACTTTAGGCTCACCGGCGTGCCGAACGTGAAATCTGCAAAAACTACTGGCGCGTCAAAGCCTGAAAAGAAGCAGGCCGCAAACACTGACACTAAGAACATAGGAATCTCAAACGGTTTCATGTTGGACCTCCCCTTCTGCCCGAAGGCAATGGACATTACGACAATCCCATTTTCACGTCTTCCAACAGAGAAGACGAACTGACAGCGAGATGGCTCAGTGATAACAGGCATGAATCTCTTGGCGGCACCAAACAGAAGCAAGGGAAACTGCCCTTGCCCAAGGACGGTTGCGTACCGGCTCATGTCGGCATGGACATCCCGCTCCTGACGCAGGTAGTGGTACTGCTGTGCCCGGCGGAGATAGTTGTTTGGTTCCTTCGGATTGGCTGCGATCTCTTCGGTATAGTACTGCACCCGCTCCCGATAGTGCCTCTCCATGATGGCCTCGGTCCCTTTCACAGTCTCGTCAGGCTCCTGGCCGGCAACGAGAGTGTCGGCAAAGAGGGTCCTGGCCTCCAGCCCCACGTGCTCACTCTCCAGGATCGGCCTAAGGGTCTTGCGGGCGGCCGTGAGGTCCCCCTTCGCGACGAGCTTGCGAGCTTCGGCTAAGAGGTTCACTTGCCGGATGCCCTCAGCCTCGGCGAGTCGAACCTGATGCCGATTTCGGACGGAAAGGGTGACGACCATACCGACCACGAGCACCGCCGCCAGAGCGGCAATGGCCTGTGATCTGTTTCTACGGAGAAACTTGTGCAGGCGATATCCCGTGCTGGGTGCGCGCGCCAGAACCGGCCTGTGTTCCAGGTGTCGCTGAATGTCTACCGCGAGATCATCTGCCGCCTCATACCGCCGGAAGCGGTCCTTTTCCAACGACTTCATGACAATCCAGTCCAAGTCGCCCCGAACAGCCTTCGTCAACAGGTCGGGAGTCGAATTGCGATGCTTCGCTACATCGGCCAAGGTCTCGCCGAGGGTGCTGAGTTTCGTGGACGGCTTGGCGGGCTCCTGTTCCCGGATGACCCGCTGCATCTCGATGTAACCGGCCTTGCGCAGCTCCTCTTCACTGAATGGTGTGGTCCCGGTGAGCAGTTCATAGAGCAACACGCCGAGGGAGTAGATGTCGGTTCGGGTGTCAATATCCAGATCGCTCAATTCGGCCTGCTCCGGACTCATGTAGGCGGGGGTGCCGATGATGTGGGCGTAACGGGTAAAGAGCGTCTTTTCGGTCAGACGCTGGTTCGTGGCCTTGGCAATCCCAAAGTCGATGACCTTGGGGACCGGTTTGCTGTCATGGTGCGTGACCATGACGTTGGAGGGTTTCAAATCACGATGGATAATGCCCTTCTGGTGGGCGTGCTGTACGGCATTGCAGACCTGGAGGAACAACGCCAGCCGGTCCTTCGTGCTCAGGTTGTTCTTGTCGCAGTATTCGGTGATGGAGACGCCCTGGACCAGCTCCATGACGAAGTAAGGCCGTCCGGTCTCCGTAGATCCCGCATCCAGGACCTTAGCGATGCTGGGATGGTCCATCATCGCCAGGGCTTGGCGTTCCGCCTCGAAACGGGCGATCACCTGGCGGGTATCCATTCCCAGCTTGATGATCTTGAGGGCCACCTTGCGGCGGATCGGCTCGGTCTGCTCGGCCATATAGACCACGGCCATGCCGCCTTCGCCGATCTTCTCCAGGAGCTTGTACCGGCCGATGATCGTGCCCGGCCCCTCTGTGAGAGGACCTCCTCCAACAGCGTCCTGACCTTCCAGGAGAACTCGCAGAAAGGGCCCGGCCTCGCAATGGGCCGAAACCAGCGATTCAATTTCCGCCCGCAACTGACGGTCAGAACCACACACAGCGTCCAGATAGGCCGCCCGCTCCTGCGGGGTCTTCTTCCCGATCACTTCGGCAAAGACTGCCTTAACATCTTGTGATGTGCCGGCCATGATTACCTCTCGATAAGGTCTCCGATGTACAATGCGAAATTCGTGGGACGAACCTGAAAGGAAAAAACGATAGATTCCGCATTTTTCAGACGATTGACGACACCGCTACGACCAGAGGCGGCTGGATACGTCCGTGGAACTGCTCCGACCCGAGCCGATGCGGAAGAACGCTCCGGCACCTATTCTGAGCCGCTGTCCTTTGGAATAGCGCGACGCAACCAGGCACGGGCATAAGCGAGGTGATTGAATACCGTACGGTCGGAAACACCCCGCATCTGAGCGATCTGCTCTACGGTCATGCCGCCAAAGTAGCGTAGCTTCACGAGATCAGCCACCTCCGGCTCTGATACGGCCAGTTTTGCCAGGGCCTCGTCCAAAGCAAGGAGGTCATCCGGGCAGGTTTCAAACGGGGTCTCCAGCCCAGTAAGGATGGCCGCCGGTCTATCACCCCCATGTTTTAGACTCTTCTTCCGTCGCGCGTTGTCCACGAGAATCCTGCGCATGGCCTCCGCCGCGGCGGCAAAGAAATGGCCCCGGTTATCCCAGCTTTGGGGTTCATCGCCAACCAGCCGGAGATAGGCTTCATGAACCAGTGCGGTCGCTTGGAGCGTCTGGCCGGGTGGCTCATGGGAGAGCTTCTGAGCCGCAAGAAGGCGGAGTTCTTCATAGACCAGCGGCAAGAGTTCGTTTGTAGCCTTCGCGTCCCCCCGTTCCATCGCGTTCAAGATGCGTGTGACGTCACTCATGCCGACTCCCACCAGTCTGGGCCTTCGATAGGCATATTCTCTCAAGAAGGTGGGGAGATTTCAAGTGGCCGGGGACCTGATGATCTTCGCACGGCAAAGGCGCAACACCGCGTTTCTTGGTACGCATCGTGAGCCGTTACTTGCCGAGGCAGAATCGGCTGAAGATCCGGTCGAGCACCTGCTCGTCGATGGGCGGCTGCTCGATTTGCGAGATCAACTGGCAGGCGGCGCGGATCATCAGCACGGCCACTTCCTCGTTGCCGCGATTCACTTCCGTAATCGCTTGAGCGATCTGCTCGATTGCCTCCGTGACGGCCTGTCTATGTCGGGCGGTCAGCGCCAGCGTGCTGATTTCGGCTGCCAACGGCGGTCGGGCGGCAGCCTCAAGTGAAGTCTGGGGATGGCCCTTGTCAGGCGTAGTCGTAGGGTGGGCTGAGCCCACCGATTGCCCCGAAGGCGCGTGACGGCTGGTGGGCACAGCCCCCCCTACGATGGACCTCTCGATGGCACGAAGCAGATCTACAAGGCCCTGTCCTGTCTTCGAGGACACAGGCAGGAACTCCGCATGGAAGAGCCCCGTCAGCTCCCGAGTTCTTCCTGATCGTTCCTCCCCGGACAGCAGGTCGGACTTGGTGGCGAGATAGAGTATGCTCTGGGGCTGAATGAGCGAGTGAACGGCGATATCGTCGCTGGGACTCGGCTTCGTCGCATCGACGCAGAAGAGGACCGTCGAGCAACGTTGAAGGGCTGCGACGGCCGCCCGCTGCGACAGTTCGTCGAGCGTGTTGTCGGGCTTGAGAACCAGGCCGGCGCAATCGAACAGCACGCACTGGAACCGGTCCGTGGTTAGCACGCCGCTTAGGACGTCTCTCGTGGTCTTGGCCTGCGGCGAGACGAGGCTCCGTTCCCAGCCGAGCAGGGCGTTGAGCAGGCTGCTCTTGCCCGCGTTCGGGGCGCCGGCGATCCCGACCGCCGGCAGGTCGATCAGGGTCTCGTACCGGATACTGCCGGCCAGCAGTTCTTCGAGGCTCCTCTGTATCTGCGTCAGCCGCTCCGCCGCCTCCTGTGTACTGATGAATTCGATGTCTTCACCACTGAAGTCGAGACCCGCTTCGATCAGGCTCAAGATATCCAGCAGGGCCGAATGGATCTCGTCGGCGGATTTCGTCAGTCGGCCGCCCAGCAGCTTTTCCGCCGCCTCCAACTGGAGCCGGTTCGAGCTGCTGATGACCTCGTTGACCGCCTCCGCCTGGGCGAGATCGAGCTTGCCGTTGAGGTAGGCGCGGGCCGTGAACTCGCCCGCTCCGGCGGGCCGCAGCCCCCGCGCCAACAGATTCTGCACCAGAGCCTCAACGATCACCGGGCTGGCATGGACATGAATCTCGGCCAAGTCCTCGCCCGTGTACGAATGCGGGGCGAAGAACAGATAGAGATAGGCGTCGACGGCCAACATGTCGTTGATGCGCAGTTGGCCGGGGACAACCACAGAATTGCGAAGTGTGGATTGCGGACTGCGGATTGAGAATTCGGAACCGAACTCGAAAACTTGTTCGCAGATGGCCAGGGTCTGCGGGCCGGTGATCCGGACAATGGACCGAACACCCCCGCTTGGCGAGCTGACCGCGACAACGGTATCGGCAACGTCGTACATGAAATCGCCAGCCCTTGGGTCCGTGAGGTCCCTTCGGTCCTTTGCATCCCCAAAGACCTGAGGGCCCCCTAATAGAATGAACGCCCGGCCCCCTCTGTCACCCCTGTGCCGAGCCTGCTCCCGACCAGACCGTGGCGGGGGTCCGGGGGAACCGCGGTGCAACTGGATTCCCGCCTGCGTGGGAATGACGAGAGACAGTTTCTTGATCGCGCCTTTGACACGTGGGTGGAGAGTCCAACCTGCGAACGGACATTGACAGAAAGCAGGAACACCGGCCTCGGTGGGACATCGGCCCAGACCGTCCATCCTATTTGGATTGCTTCAAACGCTCCAACCATCGGGTCCATTTGGTTTCAAGGTCGTGGAGCCATTGGAACCGCTTGGCTTCCGCCTTGCGATCGGTCTTGCTCTTGGCCCCTTTCTTCTCGAGCTTCTTGGTGACCGAGACCAGGCCCTGGGCCTCCTGCTCTTCTTTTTCCTGGATGTGCTTCTTGATGACGTACTGCTCGAAGACGCCGCCGAAGGTGCTGGCCATGATGTAGAGGTTCACGCCGGACGGCCCGTTGTACAGCATCAGCGGGAACATCAGCGGCATCATGATCGTCATGATCTTCTGCTGCTGGGCCATCTGCGGGTTGCTCGCCGCCGACGGCTGCTGCATCGGCATGATCTTCTGTTGCAGGTAGAACGCCACGCCCATCAGGATCGGGAGCAGGTTGAGCGAATGGACCTGCCAGCCGACAAGCGGGATCGTGATCGGCGGCCAGCTCACCAGGGCGTCCGGGGCCGACAGGTCGGTGATCCAGAACGGCAGGAACGCCGCCCCGCGCAGGTCGATGCTCATGTAGATCGCGCTCCACAGGGCAATCCAAATGGGCATTTGCAGAAACATGGGCAAGAAGCCCATGATCGGCGAGGCTCCTTGCTCGCGGTACAGCTCCATGAGCTTCTTGTTGAGCTCGGCCTTGTTGTTGCCGTACTTCTTCTTGATCTCCTCGGCTCGGGGCGCCAGCTTGCTCATCTTGCTCATGGCGACCTGACTGTGCCGCGTGACTGGGTGCAAGACCAGCCGCATCAGAAGGACGAGAATGATGATGACGACGCCGTAGTTCGGGAGGATGAAGTACATCCACTTCATGATCGCCAGAATACCGAAGGCCAGGGGACTAATGATGCTGGCCGGGCAGCAACAGGCCATGAAGTCGATCGTCTGAACGAACCCGAGCCGGCGATAGAGCGTGTTCTTATCGTAAAGGCTTTTGTCTTTCGGTCCGAGGTAAAGGTCGGACGGAAAACTCTTGGAGCTGTCGGGCTGGCCCGCAGGACTGAGCGTGACCACCGTGCTCGACAGTTGCAGCCCGATCGTGTTGGAACTGGGGTTCCTGTTGTCTCCGTTCGCGCTGCAGTACGTGCCCCACTTGCCGGCGATCCAATCGACATGTCCGTTCGGGTCGGCCGGGACCGGGACCACGATAGCCGCAAAGTACCGGTCGACCGCGGCGGCCCAGAGGAAGGCCGAATCCGCGCTGCGAGGGTTCAGGCTGCGTTTCTCCGGTGTGGCAGCTCTCGACAGGGCCTTAACGTCCAACCGGACGCTGGTGACCTGGCCCTGCGGGGTCCGGAAGCCCGCTACGACCTTGCGCATGTCGGTGCGGAGACCCTCACTCTCCAGCCCGACGGGGCCGGTCAGATCGAATTGCACCTTCTGCTTCTCGTTCGTCTGGTTGTCGATATTGAAGGTGCAGTCGAGCAGGTACGTGTCCGGATGGATGCGATAGGTCCTGGTCAGTTTCAGCACGGGCTTGTCGCCGGCATCCACGATCATCGCCTCGAATGAGGTCGCCTCGCCGCCGTCCGTCAGTTTCTCCACACCCAGCGACCGCCAGCTAAATTGGTCCAGATGGAGCCTTTGCCGCTGGTCCAGCAGAGTCAGGGCGCCGTTGGACATGGACAGGATCGTGCGCCCGTCAACCTGGACGGGGGACAAGAAGACCAGCGGCTCATGAGTCCCGCCCTCGCGATCGTATTCACTGAACGTCGCGGTCCGGATGCCGGCGCCCAGGGAGTCCAGCACAAGCTGGTATTTGAAGCCGGTGGCTTTGTCCGTGGAGCCGATGGTGATCTCTTGCCGGGGACCCCCTTCGGCACTGAGACCGCCCAGGGCGGGCGCCTGAAGCTGCGGGACCGGCGGTTGGGGCCGATTCGGCTCAGCGAGAGGGGTTGTGCCGGCCGGAGGCGGAACATCGGTCGTCTGCTGCAATAGGATCGCGCCCCGGCCGGGGGCCTGCGAATCCACGAGGGTCGAGTTCGAGCCGACGGAGGAATGTGTCGTCCGAAGGAATCCCGAATCCACGATCAGCCCGGCGCACAGCAACACAAACCCGGTCAAGATCAGGATGAAGACTGTTCTAAAGCTCATATTCCCTTTCGCGTAGGAGGGGCTCTGCCCACCATTCTCTCGTATCGGCACAACAATTGGTGGGCACGGCCCACCTACCGCCCGTCGCGCAGCCGCTCCGCATGGAAGCTGTCCAAACGGTCGATGGCGAGGATCTTCTTCATCGTCGTCTCGAAGTCGTATTCGAGCCGGACGAAGTGCACCTTGTCTTCCTCGACGTAGACGTAGCTGGCCCGGTTGTCCTTATCTCGGGGCTGGCCGACCGACCCGATATTGATGATCGCCTTCTCGTCCTCGAGCACGGGGTAGACGCCGCCGAGCTCGTCCGGCAGGTAGAAATCCGGCTCATCGAGGAAGACGCCCGGCATGTGCGTATGGCCGATGAAGCAAAGGTGCTCGATCTTCTCGAAGAGCGTGCGAACCTTGGCCGGATTCGTGTACACGTCGTCCGGGAAGATGTACTCGTTGATCGGCCGGCGGGGCGAGGCGTGGACGAAATCCATCGTGGCCTTCGTCGGCCCCAACTGGACCTTCATGGAGTGCCGCATGGGCAATTCGCCCAGAAACCGCCAGCGCCGATCGCTTTGCGGCCCCGGGCCGTCCATCTCCAGCACCTCGCGGGTCCAGAAGCTGGCCTGCTCCGCGCCGTAGTTGAAGTTCGTCGGCTCGTAGAACACGGCGTAATCGTGGTTGCCCAGAACGCACCATTCCGCCTTCTCGATGATCAAATCGAGGCATTCCCGGGGGTTCGGCCCGTAGCCGATCACGTCGCCGAGGCAGTAAATCGTCTTGATGCCCCGCTTCTCGATATCCGCCAGCACGGTTGTCAGGGCTTCATAGTTCGAATGTATATCGCTCAGAATGGCAAACATAGACTCAACACACAATAGCAACAAATCCGCAAACGCGCGATAAAACGCTACTAAATAGCATAGAAACCGCTGACTTACCAGAGGATTTCTTCGCGTTCCGCTTGGCCACCGAACGATTCCCGGTGATATTGGCTGGCAGGCTCAAGCGGAGCGGCCCTCCTGAGCCTGCCAAAGGATTGTGGATGGCCCATGCTGGGAGTTGGACCATCCCCAAGGCCTGCGGCCTTGAGACTGCCGCCCGGACGGTACGTTCAGGTTCACGGCCCGCCGCCCGCCGGATCGCGTGTAAATGCCGGTTGCCTCGCGACTTGACGCTGTTATAATGCGGATATTGACAAGCAACGAAATCGAGGTGCGTGTTGGCAGGTATAACTCTTCTCGAAACACACGATCTGGTGAAGCGCTACTCGGGCCGGGCCGTGGTCAACGAGGTCTGCGTCACGATTGAGCAGCGCAGTATCGTCGGTCTGCTTGGCCGCAACGGGGCCGGCAAGACGACCACCTTCCGGATGATCATGGGGATGATCACGCCGGATAAGGGCAGCGTGGTCTTTGAGGAGCGTGAGATCACGAAGCTGCCCATGTACAAGCGGGCCAGGCTGGGCATCGGCTACCTGTCCCAGGAGCCGAGCATCTTCCAGCGGCTCAGCGTCCGCGACAACCTGCTGGCGATCCTCGAAATGATGTCGCTGACCCGCAAGGAGCGTAAGCGCAAGGCCGCGATGCTGATCGAGCAGTTCGGCCTGACGGAAGTGGCGAAGAGCCAGGGCCGGTTCCTCTCCGGCGGCGAGCGGCGCAAGCTCGAAATCGCCCGCGCGATGGTGACGGATCCCTCGCTGATCCTGCTCGACGAGCCGTTCAGCGGCGTGGACCCGATCGCCGTCGAGGACCTGCAGCGCGAGGTCCGGCGGCTGGTCGCCTCCGGCGTCAGTATCTTGATTACGGACCACAACGTCGAGCGGACCCTGGAGGTCGCGGACAAGGCGTACATCATCGACCACGGCAAGGTGATTGCCGCCGGCCCCCCGGCCGAGATCGTCCGCAACGAGCTCGTCCGCAAGAGCTACCTCGGCAACACCTTCGCCGGCGACGAATTCGACGAGCAGTGAGACCCCTATGGCGATCACGAACATCAAAGTCTCGAATTTCAAGAGCTTCAAGGACCTCGACCTGAACCTGGGCCGGTTCAACGTTTTGGTGGGTGCGAATGCATCTGGCAAATCGAACTTCACCCAGATCTTCAAGTTCGTGCGCGATATAGGGATTGAAGGACTGGATTACGCCGTATCGATGCAGGGATTGGAATACCTCGCGAACGTGGCTGCCCCCAGGCCGAAAGTTGTCTCTGTTGAGGTGACATCTGATTACACGGGCGGAGGCCTTCTTGTGGCAAAGTCGGTCTGGGCGAAAACAACGGAACTGACTTCCCACTTTGAGTTGTCCTTAGACGGGAATGGCGCTGGATACAAGGTGACAGAGGACAGGATAACCGTCGCATTTGACGTGGTAGAGGGGCCCGGCGGGAAAACACGCACTCGGAAGAAGGCGGGAAAACCTGACAGAGGCACTATTGAGGTCAGCAAGCACGGTCAGAGAATGAAACAGCGTGTATGTATAGGCCGGCGGGAATTGCCTGACAGGAATGTCAATCCGTATCTCTTCCTTGCCCCCGGGAAGCATCTTACGAAGGCGATGCTCACGGAGGGACCATATCCGCAGGCTCTAATGCGGACCGCGTGGGGCATATATGACTTCGACCCAAAGCTGGCCAAGAAGTCGGATGTCATGATGGGAAAACTCGAACTGAAAGAGAACGCAGGGAACCTGCCCCTCGTGCTCAAGAGTATTCTTGGGGACCCTGAAAAGAAGCGGAAGTTCTCGAATTTGATCAGAGATCTGTTGCCGTTTGTGGAGGATCTGAAAACGGATAGGCTTGCCGATGGGGCTCTCATGTTCAAGTTGAGCGAAAGCTATCAGGAGGATGAGTACTTCCCGGCTTCTTTGATCTCTGATGGAACTGTAAACGCCATCGCATCCGTGATCGCATTGTACTTTGAAAACAAGGACCTGGTCATCCTTGAAGAACCGGAGCGGAACATCCACCCCCATCTGATTTCCGGGCTGGTGGAAATGATGAAGGACGCGGCCAGGAACAAGCAGATTATCGTCACGACACATAGCCCGGAAATCGTGAGACACGCCGGCGTAGAGAACCTGTTACTCATATCAAGGGACAAAGAAGGCTTCTCTACGGTATCCAGACCCGCCGAGAAAAGGGACGTGCAGATCTTTCTTGAGAATGATTTGGGGCTTGATGAAGTCTTTATCCAGGAGCTTTGGGGGATGTGATCGCCCATGTATAGGCGCGTGGACGTACTGCTGGAAGGCCGCGACGACAAACGATTCTTCGATGCCGTGATACGGCCGATCCTCCAAAAGCGGTATGATGACGTGCGGACATGGGAGTACGCAGGGGCATCGATCGAAAGAAGGATCAACTATCTCCGTTCCATTCAGGCAATGGGCAACGCTGACTACCTGTTTTTGAGCGATCTTGATACATCTCCTTGCATCACGGAGCGAAAGGGCCATCTGGTCAACAGCCATAAGGGGATAATTGAGGCCAGTCGTACGATTGTTGTCATGAGGGAGATCGAAAGCTGGTACTTGGCCGGTATGGACGATAGGGTCTGCCGGAGACTTGGTGTTCGGGTTCCTCGGCGTACGGATAAAGTAACGAAAGAGCAATTCGCGGGCTTAATGCCTCGGCGATTCAACTCGGCTGTCGAGTTCATGACCGAGATACTGAGGTGTTTTCGTATAGAGACAGCGAAGGGCAGGAATCGGTCGTTTTGTTATCTGATGGACAAGTTGGAGGCGAGGTCAAAGAAGGTTTGATGCGATGAGCCAGATTGATGTGGACAAGTGCAAGATCACGTATTATCCCGCGGGGGTGTTGCGGCGCCGGGCGGCGCCGGTGGAGAAGATCGACGAGAACCTCCAGCGGCTGGTGGAGAAGATGGCGGAGATCATGATCGCGAAGAAGGGAATTGGGCTGGCGGGGCCGCAGGCGGGGGTGCCGCTGCGACTGTTCATCATCTCGCTGACCGGCACGCGCGAGAACGTCCGGGCCTATATCAACCCGACGGTGACACCGCACGGCGACCTTGATGAGGTGGAGGAAGGCTGCCTGTCCGTGCCCGGCGTGTGGGCAAGGATTCGCCGGTACAAGAAGGCTACCGTCACCGCCACCGACCTGGCGGGCAACCAGTTCACGGAGGAGGCGGAGGGTCTTTACGCCCGCTGCCTCCAGCACGAATACGACCATATCGAGGGCACGGTGATCGTCAATCGAATGGGCGAGGCCGCCAGGATCGCCCACCGGCGACAGCTTAAGAAGCTGGCGGAAGAACAGGAAGGCAAGTAGGAGAATTGCGGATTGCGGCCCCGGATCGAAGTCCGGGGTGACAATACTGTGGATTGTGGATTTGAATCTTGTGCCAATCCGCAATCATCAATCCGAAATCCGAAATCACTCATGAACCTCGTTTACCTCGGCAGCGGTGAGTTCGGTGTTCCTTGTCTCGACGCCCTGAAGGCGTCCGGGCACGATCTCTGTCTTGTCGCGACGCAGCCCGCCAACCCGGCCGGTCGCGGCCGCCAGCCGCACCCGACGGCGGTGGCCCAGTGGGCCGATGCACACGGCGTGGCCTTCGTCGAGACCGAGAACGTCAATTCGCCGCAAGTGGCTCAGAAGATAGTTGCGTGCCGGCCGGAGGTGATCGTCGTGATTGCGTTCGGCCAAAAGGTCGGCAAGGAGCTGGTCGCCCTGCCTCCGAAGGGGGCTATCAACGTCCACGCCTCGCTGCTGCCGAAGTATCGCGGGGCCGCTCCGATCAATTGGGCGATCCTCCGGCGCGAGACCCATACGGGCATCAGCATCATCACGCTGGCGGACAAGATCGACGCCGGCGACATCCTGGCCCAATCGCAGACCACCATCGGGCCGCAAGAGACGGCGGGCGAATTGCACGACCGACTCGCGCAGTCGGTTGCCCCGCTCTTGCTGCTGGAGGTTCTTGCCTCGCTCGAAGCCGGCGCCGCGACGTACACGAAGCAGAACGACGCTGAGGCAACGTTCGCCCCGAAGCTGCGAAAACCCGATGGCTTTCTGGACTTCAACGAGCCGGCCCAAGTTCTGGCCCGCAAGATCCGGGGCTTCTGGCCTTGGCCCGGGGCGACTGCATCCTATACATCGGAGCAGACGCAGAAATCGACCCGCGTGGTCCTTGCCTTGGCGGAGGCTGTGCCCAGTTCGGGCGCGGCACCGTTGCCGGTGGGCACGTTCGACCGCGAGCGGACCGTCGTCTGCGGCGAGGGCCGGCTGACCATTCAGAAGATCAAACCCGCCGGTTCCGGACTGATGAGCTTGCATGCCTTCATCAACGGCTGGCACCTCCAGCCGGGCGACCGGCTGACAAAGATAGAAGAAGAGACCTCGATGGGCCCCGGCCCCACCACGAGGGGATAAAATGACCGAGTGGCGTCGTCAAGGCCGGAGGCTTTGGCGATGGTTGTCCCCTCGATAGATAACCTGTCGCCAAGCAGTTCTTGACGATGCCACCCACCACATTCTCAAAGGAATAGCGTGTCCGCTCAAGAACTCAGATCGGCAAGAGCAATTGCAGCCCAGGTCCTCCGCGAATTCGATCCCAGCGGTGACTACGCCGGGGTGGTCCTCGACCGCCTGTTGGGCCAGACGGAAGAAAGGCAGCGAGCAACCGACCTCGTTTACGGCACGCTTCGGAACCTCAGCGTCCTCGACGCGGCAATCGCCCGATTCTCCGGCCGGCCGACGGCGCACGTCGCACCGGCACTGCTGAGCATCATTCGAATCGGGGTCTATGAGTTGGCGTGCAGTCCTGCCACGCCGGTCTACTCCATCGTCAATGAAGCGGTGAGGAACGTCGAAACCGCCGGCGGCAAAAAGCAGACGGGCTTCGTCAACGCGGTCCTGCGCCAGATCGCGCGACACATCGCAGACCGCCAGATCGATCCCGCCCAGGCGAACCCCAGGCGAACGCTGATCCAATCGCCACAGTTCGGCTGCCAATTCGACACGGATTTCCTGCCCGACCCGGCGACCTCGTTGCCCGACTACTTGGGCACATGCTTTTCACTGCCCCTGTGGCTCGTGGGCGAATGGCTGGAGCGGCTCGGACCGCAGCAGACCCGAGCGATCTGCCTCGCCTGCAACCGAAGGCCGAGTCTCTACGTCCGCGTCAATGCGCTGCGGACCACGGTGCCAGACCTACTGGACCGATTCGAACAAGCCGGCATCCATGCGGAGCCTGTCCCCACCGATGTGCTCGGCTCCACTGCCGTGCACGATATGATCAGAATCGCCGGACCCCACGCGGTGACGCAGCTTCCCGGCTTTGCCGAGGGCCTGTTCACCGTCCAGGACCTGTCGGCCTCCCAAGCAGTGCGAATGCTGGATCCGCAGCCGGGCTGGTCCATCCTTGACCTGTGCTCGGCCCCGGGCACCAAGACAACCCAGCTCGCCGAGGCCACGCGTAACTTGGCGAGCATCATCGCTACGGACATCAATCCCGAGCGATTGGATCGAGTGCAGGAGAACGTTGCTCGACTCGGACTGGCGAGTGTAACAATCGTCCCCTACGCGCAACTGGAACAGGGCCAGGCAAGATCTTTCGACGCGATCCTGCTCGATGCCCCATGCTCGAACACGGGCGTGCTGGCCCGGCGGGTCGAGGCGCGATTCCGAATCCGGCGCAAGGCCGTGCGGGAGATCGCCGCGACGCAGAAGGCCCTGCTGGCGAAAGCCGCCGGCCTGGTAAAACCCGGCGGCCGAATCTGCTATAGCACGTGCAGCATCCAGCGCCAGGAGAACGAGGACCTCAGAGAGTTTCTGACGGAAAACAGCCGGTTTGAGTTGGTGCGCGAGGAGCTCCTATTGCCCTCGGCCGAATCGTTCGATCACGATGGCGCCTACGTCGCCCTCCTGACGCGTAAGCCCTAACGACACAGAGCATGGTTTCGCGCGGAGAAAGGAGGTGAGAAGACCATGCCGATCACCTTCGCATTCAGTTGCTTTGCCCTCTTCGGACTACTTTTGCTGGTGCCGGCCGTGCCCGTCTGCGTGGCCCTGCTGTTGGGCAAAAGGAAGCGGCCCGCTCTGGCGGTCGTGTGCGTTCCTGCCGGCATGATCGTCATGTCGATTCTCCTGACGCTGTTGGTCTTCGCTGGCGCGGAGCTGCACAGTCGGATCATGTCGGCACGTCCGGCCCATCTCTTCCAAGTGACATTTGGCTTCCAGCCGCCTTCTGACACCTGCGTGCTGGAGGCGTACCATGAGTCGATCATGGACTACGCCACGACCCTGATGAAGTTCCGCACGAGCCAGGATGTCATGGACCGGATCGCGTCCCGCAACTTCACTCGCACAGATAAGGCGACCTTCGTGCAGGAATGCGGAGGCGACGAGCACAATCTGCCGGCTCGCGTTTGGTCATGGTTTCTCCCGGCGGCGGAAGAGACCGACCGGTTCTATGTCGCCGAACCATTTGACGAATCCTTTGCGCGCACCAAGGCAGTCCTGTCCTACAATGAGAAGACTCAGGTCGCGTATTTCCATTGGGCGGGCGTAGACTGAGTCGCGCCGCGGCCGCACGTTTCGTGCTTTGCCGCGCGCTGCCGACACGAAGCGTTCTTATACTCGATCGCTACCAGCTTGCGGCCCCCCCCCACATGCCAAAGCGGCCAACAGCCGGCTGGCGGTTTCGGTGGATAGGGTATGGGCCGGGGGCGATCCCGCCGGGTCCGAGGCGGTGTCGGGCGATTCCTGTCGGGCGACGCGGGCTTCCAGCGAGATGATGTCGAGGCAGGCTTTGCGGGCGGTTTCCTGGTTCTGCGAGTCCATCAAGCCCGCCAGCTTGGTGGCGGCCTCAGGGACGCAGTGCGCCAGAATCATGCGGCTCTGGCGGTGGGCGTGGGCGATCCGGCGCTCCAACTGCTCCGCAAACCGCTTGTCGGCGAGCCACTGCTCGAACAGGCGCGGGCTTACGTGATGCTTTTCGAGCACCTTCTGCTCGTCCAGCTTGCTGGTGAACAGGTCCTCGATTACGGCTGCTTGTCGGCGGGTCAATTTGGTCGATTCTGTCATAGTCCTACCTCCAATTCAAAGGGGTTGGGTGATAGATCAAATCTCGTGGCATCCGTGGGCTCATTCCGTCATCCTGAGTGTCAGCGAAGGATCTGGGCCGAGCACGGGAACGGGCGTTCGTCTCAGTCGTTGGCCAGATGCTTGGGTTCCCAAACGCGAGAGAGCGCATTTGGAGGCCCTTCACTTTGTTCAGCGTGACAAATGCGGATACGCCCATTCCAGAAGCAGTGGCCCCCATGCTGAACGGAACGCGATTTTCCCATTGCAGGGGGCTTGCCTCCAGTATAGCCTATCGGCAGGTCGTTTATCCCGGCCGGATTGGCGTGCTCTTGGATGAAAGGAATCGCAAATGATGGGGCGAAGATTCATTGGCCTGGTGTTGCTGGCCGCGGTGTGCACCGTGCTGGGCGGCTGTAGCCATGGCACGGGGATCGAGCTTGGTGCCTTTGGGTCTTCCTTGAAGTCCAACGACTTGGGCCAGGGCTACGGCGGCGGCGCGAAACTGGAGCTCAACCCGATCGATTGGTGCAGCGTTGATGGGCGGGCCAGCTACCTCCGGTTCGCCGACACCCAGGTCAATATGGTTCCGCTAGAAGCGGCGGGGTTGTTGAACTTCCCCATGGCCGGGGAGCGTATTGTTCCCTACGTCGGCGCGGGCGCGGGATACTATCTGTTCGACGCGGACGACGCCGATCTTCAAAACAAGGTGGGGTTCTTCCCCCTGGCGGGTCTGGAGATCAGGCTGTGGCGGGTCTCACTCTTGGCGGAGGCTCGCTGGCTGTTTTTGCAGACCGACGTCGAGAGCGCCAAGGGCGAGTTGAAGAACCTCCGCGAGGCCGACGTCGACGGCCTGGGGATCAACGTGGGCGTGCTGTTTCGATTCTGATGACAACTGGAGTTCGGCACAATGGACATTGGGCCTACTTTGGGAAAGAAGAATCTGCTTCACGATTTTTCTTTCCCAAACAGTGTCCCATCGACCGACCGTAACCTAAGACAATTCTTCAAGGAAATCGTGAAACAGATTTCCTTGAAGAATATAGGCCCAATGTCCATTTTGCCAAACTCCACATGATAACCAGGACCCTATGAATCCAAAGGCGGCCGAGGCATGGAATTTCGCACTGGCGAAGATGGAGTCTGCCCGGCAGTACATCGAGCAGAACCAGGACGAGCTGGCCAAGACGGAGATCGCCAAGGCGGTCTACGTTGGGGCCGGGGCCCTGTACTACCTGCTCGGCCAAGGCCCGGAGGAGCAAACCGCCCACCAGGCGGCCCAGAGCTTCATCACGGAGATGACGGCGATGGACGGCTCCGCCGCGGAAGCCTGCCTGGCCGCCCGCAAAATCCTGGCCTATATCGCCGATGCCTCACCGGCCGAAGACAAGCTCCCCCCTCCGTAACTCCACCCGATGGGTCAACATGCTCAGGGCATTCGCCAGACGGCCGTTTTCGAGAGCTTGTTTGAAATCGGCGTCGGGCGCCTCGGTGGCCCAACCGACCCCGCCAGCGAGAAGGACCAGAGCAAGCACAGGTCGCCGTATCGTCACTGGCGAGATCATCGCTGCTTGTCGCACGACCGTTCTCCATTTTTGTAGGGTGCATACCACGCACCATCTTCCTTGGCCGCATACAACGATCAAACGGTGCGTGGTACGTACCCTACTTGCCGACGCCGCGCGTGGCGAGTTCCTTGAGTTCGGGCAGGTGCTCGACGAAGACGCCGCGCGGGGTTGTGCTGCGGCTCTTGCAGATCGAGGCGGCCATGCCGACGACCTCGCCCATCATGCCGCAGGTCCGCATCACGCGGACGGTGCCCAGGGCGACGTGCGTCACGCTGACGTCCCGGCCCGCCATGAACAGGTTCTCCACGTTCCGCGAGTAGAAGCACCGGTACGGAATCGCGTACGGCTTGATCGCGGGGGTCTTGCAGATCGTCTTGAATTCCTCGCCGGGAAAGTATTTCGAATTGGCCGGGTCGGGGTAGTGCAGGTCGAGCGACCACGTGGTCGTGACGAAGGCATCGGGGTATTCACGCTGCTGCTGGACGTCCTGCTGCGACAGAATGACGTCGCCCACCAGCCGCCGCGACTCGCGCTTGCCGGCGACGTAGGCGACCCACGAGAGCGCGCGATTGGCGTACTTGGTCTTGTCCTTGCCGTGGTTCTTCAGGAAGGCCCAGTTGCCGTAGACAGCCCGCAGGCCGTGGTCGCGGATCGACTCGAAATCGGCGATCTGGTCCTTGTTCAGCCCGGTCTCCCAGTTCCAGTCGCCGCGCGTCGTACGCTCGCAGCTTTGCTCGGTGAACTCCAGCGCCCAGGGACACTCGGGGAACGAGCTCGGTTCCGGCGTCTCGATGGAGTACCACTGCACCGAGGCCCCCATCGTCATCTTGTCCGGCTCCTTCGGGGCCAGGGTCTCGCCCGTCTCGGACCAGCTTTCCCGGCCCATCCGGTAGTCGGCGCCCGCAAGGAAACCGATCGTGCCGTCGCCCGTGCAGTCGGCGAACAGCGGGGCGGCGAAGCGGAGATCTTTCGAAGTCCTGATGTCCCTCCCAATCACGGCGACGATCCGGCTGCCTTCCTTTTCGACCTTATAAGCGTGGATGTTGAGGAACAGGTGGATGTTCGACTCGGCCCTCACGAGCTCCAGCTTCTTGTCGTCGTTATAGAACGCTGCCGGCTGGGCGTTGCCGCGATTGTCGGGGTCCAGTTCTCGGACGACATCGCCAAGCCGCGGGTACGGGGGCAGGTTGATCTGGCCGTTGAGGTGGACGCGGACCTCGGAGCTATTGTTGCCCCCGAGGACGGGCCGGTCCTGGACCAGTGCGACCTGTAGGCCCAGCCGAGCGGCGGAAATGGCCGTGCAGGTCCCTGCCATGCCGCCGCCGACAACGACGAGATCGAAGCGCCCGGCCTCCTGCGGTGCCTGGGGCAGGCCCGACACCTCGCGTCGCCATTTCGCCAGTGTCTCGCCCCGGTCCGGAGGAATGAAGTCCGGGTTGCGCGCAAACAGGATCGCGTCGCAGCGGCCCTCGAAGCCCGTCGGGTCATGCAGGGCAAGTTTGCACGTGCGGTTTTTGACCTCGATAATGCCGCCGCTCTGCCAGTGCCAGGCGGCGTCTTCCGTGCCCAGGTTGGGCGTGATGGGCACGTCATCAAGGACCAACTGGAACTTGCCCGGGGCCTGGCCGGCAGAGGACGGCAGGTGAAGGACCGCCGATGGCATTCTGTCCTCTATTCTTTGTCCTCCGGTCTCCGGCTTTGCGGCCCAGTCCCGCGTGCGGACCCAGACGTGGTACAAGCCCGGCCTCGGCAGCGTCACGGTCGTGACGGCGTCCCGGACCGGCACGCCCAGCCCATGCGCCAGCAGAAAGGGCGAGCCCATCTGGTCCATGAACTGCGGATCGACCGCCCAGCCGCCCAGATCGTCGAAGCTCTCGGCCTCGACCAGGACGAGCTCATTCATGGTGGATGCGGCATGGCACGCGAACACGGAGGTGCACGCCACTATCAGGATGCACAGGGGTCGATAGGACTTCATCGTCGCCTCCCCGATCATAAAGGCATTCTGTTCACCGGGAGAAGGTGGGCACGGCACACCCTACGCTCTTCTGGCCGGCAGAGGTTCCAGGGAGCACTTGTCAAGTGCCTTGATCTTCTGGACCCGGCGGGCGTGCCGGCCCCCGTCGAAGGGCGTGGTCAGCCAGACATCGATCATCTTCAGGGCCAGCTCGACAGGCACCGTCCAGGCACCGATGGAGATGGCATTGGCATCGTTATGGGCCCGGCTGAGCCTGGCGCCTTCCTCGCTCCAGCAGATGGCGCAGCGGATGCCGCGAACCTTGTTGGCGACGATGGTCTCGCCGTTGCCGCTGCCGCCCATCACGATGGCCCGGTCGCACTCACCCTTGGCGACGGCCAGGGCCGCCGGATAGATGAAATCCGGGTAGTCGCACGATTCGGCCGAATAGGTCCCGAAGTCCTTGACCTCGTGCTCTTTCTCGATCAGGTGCTGCTTAATGCGTTCTTTAAGCTCGTAACCTGCGTGATCCGTGCCCAATGCAATCTTCATCATGACTCCTTCGAACCCAGTTGCTCACGCAAATCCCCAGTGTACCCGCCCCCGGCCCGGATTTCAATTCGAAATACTCCGCTCCCGCGGAGTCGGTGCGCGACGGGGAAGTGGCGGAGGCGGGTTTTCAGCGGCAGTACATATCAGTATCGCCGGGTGGTGGTTGGGGTGCCGTGCTGGTGGTTGATGAAGAAGTAGCGCAGGGCATCGATGGGGTGGTCGTAGACGCCGTCTTTGAGGGGTAGCTCGCCGACCGCCGTCCGGCCTGCATCGGGGTAGTGGTAACACTGCAACGCCTCAATCAGGCGCGGGCAGTTCGGCGCGATGACCAGCGAGCTTTTGCCGTCGCCGGAGCGGATGGCCCGGCGGACCAGCTCGATGCCTTCGAGAACCGCGCTGCGGCGGTATTTCACGGCGATGCCGAGGCTACGCAGCTCCCGCACGGTGCTGGTGCCGGTGACGTCGTTATGGCCGGCGCCGGCCGGGTCGCAGAACGTGGCGGTGACCTGCTCCTCGCGACAAGGCGTGCGGGCCTTGATCTCGCCCGCGTGGACGTCGATCGTCGAGCGGCTGCGGAGGTACTCGTCGATCACCCGCACCGTGCCCTCCCGATCCACCTGAATCCACAGGCACACGAACGGGTTGACGAAGCCGAAGTCGAGCGTGCGGTACAGGGGAAGGTTCGGGTCATGGTCCATCGGCCGGACGTGGAGCGCCGGATCGAACTCGCCGAAGACAACGTTGTCCCGCGACGGCCGGATGCAGAGCATCTCGGACTCCCAGCCCGGCCGGCTGCTGCGACGCATCTGCGTGATGCAGTCGTCGATTTTCAAATAGCCGGCGGCGGCCTTCGCCCGGCCCTGGCAGTCGCCCCACAAGGGGCATTGCGAGCAGTTACGGCCGGTGCATTTCTCGATGGTTTCCCAGATGCACCACTTAAAGACCGGCACGCCCGCGCTGGTCGCCGCCGCAACTTCCTTTTGCATGAGGCCGTAGGGCCGGTGCATCGTGCTGATCAGCTCCATCGCCGCGACGATCTTGTCCGTGCTCTGCGTCGTGAACTTGGCCGCCGCGAAGACCTCCTCGCGAAACAGCTCGACCTCGTCGCAGCGCAGCTTCTGCACGTGCGTGCCGCGAACACTGGTTGCCGACTGCTTGAGGATTTCCACGGTCGAGCCGTTGGTGAATCGGCACTTGCCTTTGCGGAGTTGCTCGGCCAGGGACTCCTGGTACCCCTGTTGCGTGAAGGCGACCAGGTACTGGTACATGCGCAGGGACTGTTCACCCGAGCCGCCCAGGATGCGGACTTGACAGTTAGGCTTGAAGAAGGCATCGAGCAACGTCGCGACCGCCGCCGTCTGGGTCTTGCCACCGCCGCGATTGGCCCAGACGACCGCATCGGCGGTCGTGACTTGCCCTGCGGACTGAGGCGAATCACCGGAGAAGCTGTGCCACAGGTAGTCCATGGGGCTGCTGTGCTCGGGGCAAACCCGTTTGTCCGGCACCTTGAGGCCGAGGCAGATCTTGATGTAGTTGTGCAAATCTTCTCTCGTCGTGGGCCGCGTCTCCCGACGGGCCTCCGGCAACGGGCCCGCCTCCGTGACATCGAGGTTGGTGGCGGCATCCCTGCATGAAACGATCGTTCTTGTCATGGAAAGCTCCTTTGTGTGTTTGGTACCGACGTGTGCATCAAAAAAAAATAAAAAATACCTACTTATCGCAATTGACAACTGCCCAAAGAGCCCGTAACTTGCCATTGGCTTGACGGAAGGTGGCTGGTTTGGCTCTGTGACCTCGCCGGTGCGGGCGGCCTGTGAAACACCGGAACATTGGGATCGAGTAGAGGACCACCTCAGGCTGTTACATACCGTGCGCGGCCGCAGAAGCAATGTCCTGTCGGTTCGTTTATTTGGTAAAGGAGGCAAAGTATGAAGCGTAGGGCGAGCGTCTTTGGGCTCATCATGGTGACCATTCTGTGGGCGGCCGTTCCAGCCGGGGCGACATTCAGTGAATTCGCGATCGGGGCCAAAGTCGGCACGCTGGGTCTGGGAGGCGAGGTGACCACCGATCTTGTCCCTCGTGTGAACCTGCGCGGCAGCCTGCAATGGCTGGACTTCAACTACGAGACGGAAATCGAGGGCGTCAATTACAACCTGGATCTGAGCTTCTTGCATCCCCTGGTGATGGCCGACTGGTACGTGTTTGGAGGCTCCTTCCGGCTCAGTGGAGGAGTCCTGTTCGACGGAACCCACATCTGTCTGGATGCAACCTCCACGGAACCTGTAGAAATCGGAGGCCACGAGTATCAGCCGAATGAGCTGGGCCGATTGCGGGGAGAGGCGGAGTTCAACCCCATCGCACCCTACATCGGTGTTGGTTTCGGCAACGCGTTGTCGCGAAAGCACCGGTGGGGATTCACCATGGACCTGGGCGTCGCCTTCATCGGGTCTCCGGATGTGACATTGTCCGCCATAGGTGCGCCGCTGACGGCGCAATTGCAGGCGGACCTCGCCCAGGAAGAGCGGGACCTCGAGGATGACCTGCACAAGTTCCAGTTCTATCCTGTCTTGGCCCTGACGCTTTTCTTTCGCTTTTGATCGCTCGCGGAGGCGCGGGCGGCCGCAGTGTTTATGGATCCAAGAGATGAGCATGGAGGACCCTATGGCAAAGATGGCAATTCTCGTCGTTTCCCTGGCGGCAATGGCAATCCTGACGGGCTGTTCCGGGCCGCAAGCCTCGGACACTCCGGTGTCCAACGCCGCCCAACCCCCTATCCCCAAGAGCTTTTTCGATCGGGCGATCATCTACATGGTCGACCCGGACGCCACAGCACACATGTCCAAGGCGGAAGACTTGGTCGCGCGTGCCGAGAAACTGAAACCGCCTCTGCCTGACGATGTGCTGGCGGCCCTGTATCGAGATGCCGACCTGGACCGGAACCACCACATCACCGGGGTGGAGGCCAAGACGTTCTATGAGAGCTACATCCTGCGTTTTGAGGATGCCCTTGGCCGCAGTCGATACTGATAGACAATAGGATCGTGCCACAAGTTCAGGGAGCGGAACATGGACAGAATCGGTAGAGTGAGTGTTCTGTGGTTATGCGTTACGACCGTGACGGTGGCCATTGGATTGTGCCTGCCCATTGGCCAAAAGGCCTTTTCACAGTCGGATTCGGCGGACCCCGATCTTCTACGCGCCGAGAGATACAAGAGGATCAATCAGGTCCTGCCGGAACTGCTGGGCAAACTCGGTCCCGCACAAGAGCGGGATACGGCGTATGTGAAGATCGGCGATATCAAAGGCGGGTCGCTCGATACGACTCATTACGAGTGGATCGAGGCTCTGTACATCGGCTACGCCATCAGCCAGAACACCATCAGCAAGGCCGGTCGCCTCTCCAGCAAACCGGATTTCTCAGAGCTGACAATCATCAAGGACGTGGACCCGGCAACTCCGTATTTGGCGGCTGCGTGCGCGGAGGGCAAGAAAATCGGCCAAGTGGAGATTCATTTCACGCAGGCGCTTCCCGATCGCCGCGCCACGTACATGCGAATGGTGCTCAAGGACGTCATCGTCGCGGGGGTAACACCCATGTCGATCCATGGTGACGGTCGATCCATCCACGTCGAGGAAGTCTCGCTCGGTTATGACCGGGTCGAGTGGGAGTACACCACGTTCGACGAGCGAGGTCGGCCGCGCGCTCCTCTTTCAGCCACGGCTGACGTGAAGTAGTCGGGAGCCTTTTTCTGGTGAGCAAAGTCACCGCAATGGGCGGTGCCGTCATTGCACGCCGGGAAAGACCTCATGTCGTTCGCCAACCCTCTCGTCGGCCGTGTCCGCCGGAGGGCCTCGTACAACTGGGCCGCCTTGGCGGCATCCAGGCTTGTCACCGTCTCTGCACTTGGGGAAATTAGGTCGGTCATAGAGACTTCCTCCACTTCCTGATGAAATCATTCCGAGAACCGAAAAACAAAAAATCACGGATAAGTGCCACGTGTGGGGGCTCAAGATTCCGGCAGTATCCCTATTTCCCCTGGTCGCCCCAATTTACTCTTCTGAGGTGCGAAGAAGGGTGAAGAAAAGCTCGTTCGGGATGCAAAAATACGTACTTGTACGGATAGAAAAGTCCCACAATCGCTGTATCATTGGGACGAGAAGCCGTCGAGTGAACGATCAGACTGTGTTGGAGGCTGCTCGGCAGGGAGTCAATACGAGGAATATTTTCATTTTTCCATCAACATTTGGCGGCCGCCAATCGCCATCATAAAGGCGCGTGTTTTCTCAAATGGACCCGAGTCCCGCTCACGAAGGCATCCGTGCCGCGGTGTGGCTAAGATCTGCGCACGGGAAGTACCGGCGGAAGACACCGTGGACGCGGACGGGCCACCGAGCGGCAATCGGATCATGGCAAGATCGGACCATCGTGGCACGGGTGGCGAAAACAATGACAATTCGATCGCGCAAACGCATCTACGTTTATGAGAGCGGACCCGAGTTTCGGGTCATGCTGGAGACCTTGTTGACGGCGGACGAGGTATCGGTGAGCGGGTTCTCCGGGCACGAGGATTGTCTCGAAAAGCTCGCTATAAGGCCCTGCGATTTGCTGATCGTTGACTTGGATGGCTGTGAGCCGGAGGGACTCGATCTGCTCGAACAAGCCAAGCGGATGGCTCCTTGGGTACTGAGCTTGGCCCTTGTTGAGCACGGGGCGATTCCCTGCGCCATCAAGGCCATCAAGGCGGGAGCCAGCGATTGTCTGGACAAGCCGGTGCAGCCAGACCGGCTGCTGGCGGCCGTGGGGACGCAACTGGCACGGGTCGATGTATCGACGCACCGCCGTCCCAGGGCCCTGACCCAGATGGAAGTCCAGATCCTGCAACTGATTCTGGCCGGCAGGACGAGTCACGACATGGCGGCCGAGCTCCACCGCTCGAAGCGAACCATCGATGTCCATCGCAAGAACATCATGCACAAGCTCCAGGCCACCGGCCTGGTGGACTTCATCAAGCGGGCCCTCGGCATGGGTTTCGCCGATCATCCGGTGCAGACAACACCTCCGCAGAAGCGGCCGGAAGAAGAGCGCGGGTACGCCGCCGAACAGCCTGCGGAAAGGCAAGTGACGTTCCCGTACCCCACGCCGCAAAGAGAAATACAAAAGACTCTGTGAACTTTTCAAAGAGCACGCGGTCACGCTTGGACCGAAGTAAGCATTTCTGCACGAGCGTGGCCATGGCGCTTGCGCGCTAGGCGGTCATTGTGCGTGCCGATTCCGTTGCGGCGTCCTCCACGGCTGCCACCGGCTCGCTCTGATCCAGGAAACACCGGGCGACGCACGTCAGCGCCGCCGCCCTGCCCAGCGCGCGGGTCTGTCCGTCCGGCAGACCGGTTGCCGTCTGCGAGATCGCCTCCTCGATCGCGTGTTCTTGCGTCGCGTCCACGAAAAAGACCATCGGTTTGACAAAGGTGCCGGGCTTTCCGGAGGGGCCTCGGGCGAGGGGTTTGGCATTCACGAGCCGGTCAAGCTGCCCGCGGGTCTGGGGCAGCAGTCTGGCGAGCTGGCGGATCTCCAGGGTAACGCTCAGCCGCCGCAACAGGGCCAGTTTCTTGTCCAACGTGTCCCGTCCCTGGAGGCGGTTGAGCGTGGCCAGCAGGATGTCCGTCTGTTCGTCATCGATGTCCCAGACCACCGCCTCGGCGGTCTCGTGACCGAGCTGGCGGAGTGCCTCGCAGCGGTGGCGGCCGTGGATGATCTGGAAGTAGCCGCATTGCCCGGGACACGGGCGGACGACGAGCGGCTCGTACCGGCCGGTCCGCTCGATGTTCCGGACCAGCTTCTGGAAGTTCCCCCGGCTCATCTGGTTCGGGTTGCCCGGGTGCGGCACGAGCTTGTCCAACGGGATATGCCGGATCTTCGTAATCATCATCCTCTGACCTCCTATTTGTGTCATCCTGAGCGAAGCGAAGGATCTGGGCTTCGCACGGAAGAACCCTCTCCTTCGGAGGCCAGATCCTTCGCCTTCGGCTCAGGATGACATGATAGAGTCATTTCCTTGTCGGGGTTGAACCAGATGTAATAGGCGGGGCGGTGCGTCAGCTTGCCCAGGATGTACCGCGTTCGTTCGATTCCACCGGGCATGGTTCTGCGGCTCCCGTGGCTCTTGAGGAACTGCTGCATTCGAGCCTCAATGAAGTCGCCGGCGGGCCGTGCCAATCGGTTGAGCCTCTGTTGCACGGTCTGGGGATCGATCAAGTCACCTTCTTCAATCCCCACGGCACTGAGCGCTTCCAGCAGCTCGACGTGCTCCACGGGGACCCGCGGCTCAAAAGACCTCATGCCCGCGCGTTCCAGAAAAGGGTTCACCCGCGGCATGACGCCGAGCGCCTCAATGATCGGGACGTCCAGCAGGGGCATGGTCTCGCGGACGAGCCGGACCGCCAGGCCGATGCCTCGAAACCGCGGCTCGACGATCACCCGTGCGATGCAGCGGACGTAGCGATTGAGCAGCTCCAGCTCGGTCTGCCGGTCCAGCCCGCTGAACGCGCCGCCCGTTGCGATGGTCCGAAGCTCGATTCGAGGGTTCGGCATCGTGTACACGATGACCCCCGCCAGCCTGCGCCCGTACGATGCCAGGGGACGCTTGGGCCTGATCGCATAGACCACCTTGACGGCCGCCGGTCGGCTGTCGCGGTAGTGGTACGCGGCCAGCAGCCGATAGTCGCTCATGTCACTGGTCACGATCTCAAGCTCTTTGTGGATGGAACAGGTGTCCATGCTCACCTCCCGGTCCTGTAAATGACTTCTGCGGGACCTGTGAAATCCTTGACGACGAGCACGTCCGGGGCGAGGTCCATGAGGATGTCGTCGCGGCAGGACGCCAGAACGAGCGTCGTCCGCGCGCGCTTGGCCAGCCGGTGGACATTGAACGCCACGGTCGCCGCCGTGATCCGGTCCAGCTCGCTGCAGAACTCATCGGCAAAGACAAACGGCTTGCCGGCCGCCAGCGCCCGGGCGAGGCGAAAGCGATACTTCTGCCCGTCGCTGAGCCAGCAAGGCCGATTCAGAATAGAGAAGACGTCGCTCAACCCAACGGTGCTGAGCGCCCGCAGGCTTGTGACCACATCGCTGTCGAAGCAGTCCACAACGGTCCTGTCCTGAGGCAGGTCAATGCCGGTCAGGTTGACGGCGTCCGAAGCGGGCACACACCGCTCGAGTTCCCGCAATAGCACGCTCTTGCCCGCGCCGGAAGGGCCTGTGAGGTACACGATGTCTCCAGGCCGGATCTCGACGCAACACTTGTGCATTGGCGCCTTGTCCGTGAGTCTGTCGATCGTCAGGCCGAACATCCGGCAGACACGGATGGCTTGATCGCTGAGAGGACCCTGCCAGGGGAACTGCGTTTCTACCTTGTATATCGCCATTTCAAGACTCCCATCCATTTCGGATGTCGGATTGTGGATTGAAGAAAACGGGCGGTGCTGATCCGCAACCATCAATTCGCAATCCGACATCTCATAGGGCCTCCATCCCGCGTGCGAACCGGCGGGCTTTCTGGACAATCGTGCGGGCCCGGTAGTAACCGAGGTTGTGGTCCCGGCAGATCCGCTTGAGGGACAGACCCCGAACGAAGTGATCCCGGATGACCGCCAGTTCCGGCTCGCCGAACAGCTCGCGGTCGGCCTCGCACCGGACGTAAGTCTCATCGTAGAGCCGGTCAATCATCCGGTGAATCCGGCGGCACACGCTCGATCGGTTCCTGCCCGCCAGCTTGGCGATCTCATCAAAGCTGCTGCCCGCGTCCAAGTACATTTTCAGCAAGACCCTGTCCCCGCTGCCGAGCAGGTCCAGTCTCGCGCGCAACACCTCCACGATATTTCGCCTGGCCGGGATTCGATCGACATCCAACTCCACCGGCTCAAGGCCCTCCAGAACCTCAAGACTTCCCCATCGTCCCATTCTCCCAACTCCTAAAACTGAGCCGCTCTGCGCTTGACGATTCGAACTCTTCTACATCGCGTGTGTGTGTTGATTAGACAAGCAACTATGCTACGATTTTACTCGCAGGCGAGATTCAGTCAAGAACTTTTGTTCAGTTTGCATCGAAAATGTTATGATGTAATGTGTAAACCACGTCCCACAAAGAGCTTGCGAGCACAGGAACTTCCTGAAAGAATGTGAGAATCTTGATTTGGCCGTGGGCCGTGGCTATGATTTGGGCGGTTATGCGGAACTATGCGATGGATGCGAAATGGGATTGGCGACTCGGTGCAATCTTGACCGTCTATCTTGCCGTAGCGGGCTGTCGGGGACCATCGACCGAGCCTGCGGAGCTGGGCGGGCAGATGCAGCGGGAAATGAGGCTGGCCACACCGACGGTCGGCGGTCCGAGCGAGGAGTTCTCCGTCGAAAAGAAGCCTGCCGACGTCGCGACGGCGGTCGAAACCGCAATGAAGGATTCGGGCGTGCGTCTCGTCCAGACGGGCAGCACCGCGCAGGGCCAGTGGCTGCTGGGCAAGTCACTGGCCGACCGGAACGTGCTGGTGCAGATCCTACCCATCTATCCGGGACGCTCCACGGCCAAGATCACCGTTGAGGGAGCCGACGCCCTGGCCCGCGAGTTGCTGAGCCATCTGTCGGCAGACATCGGCAAAAGAGTACGTTAAGAATGCGACGATGGGGAATGCAGTAAGTCACGGTGCGGGCTGGGATTGGCGCGTTCTTCCACAAGCGCCTGCGGAAGCGAGTACCGGCCTCCTAGGACCGATAGGACCTATGCCCATGGGGCTTGAGGCTCATGCGCGACTTGGATGACCTGTTCGAAGCATTGGGGCGGTCGGAGTTTCGCCGCCGGTTTCGGCTTCGGGACAAGGAGGCTGCGTACCTCCGTGATAAGGGGTTGGACACCGTCCTCGCCCACGCTCGCGACTTCGTCGACAAGCGGTTGGCCCCGGCTGAGCCTGCCAACGACGGCCGGCAGACGCCCATGAGGAATCACCCCGTCTTCATCGCCCAGCACGCGACGGCGACTTGCTGTCGCGGCTGCCTCGAGAAATGGGATAACATCCCTAAAGGCCGGGCCTTATCTGACCGAGAAGTGCAATACATCGTGGCTGTCATCAGACACTGGCTGATGTGGCAGCGGGTGGAATGACCATCGCCGCACGGGCAAGATGACGGTTTCGTCCGAAAAAAGTTGTGCTCGCACCATTGCGATACTATACTGCCTGTCTGGAGAAAGAATTGTCGAGGATGGAAATGCCGGAACGGAATCCAAAAGTAGTTGTCGTCGGCGGCGTCTATATCGATTTAGCCGTCCGGTGTTCTAGCATCCCCGCCCCGGGCCAGCGGCTCAGCGGCTCGTCGCTGTCCTGCACCGTGGCCGGTCCGGGTCCGATCCAGGCCGTGCAAGCGGCATTGTGTCATTGTGATGTGTCCCTGGTTAGCAAGGTCGGCGGCGATGCCTTCGCCCAGATGGCCCTTAAGAGCCTCCGCGAGTACAAGGTGGACACCGAGTACGTATTCTTCGCCGAGGCGAAGAATACCGGCGTCATCGTGACCCTGGTCAACGCCGAAGGCGAGAACGCCGTCTGTCACTACACGGGGGCCAACAGCGCCTTGCAGCCGGCGGACATCCAAGTGGCCGAGGAACGAATCGCTCAGGCGAAGGTCTGCCTGATCCACGGCTGTCTGCCCCAAGAAGCGATCGTGGCGGCGATTCACTGCGCGAATCTGCACCGGACGCCGGTGATTCTGAATCCTGCCCGGCCGATCGAGCAGACCAACCAGCCGGGCGCCGACCTGCCGTCCGAGTACTTCTCCGCCGATGTCTTGGTCTGCAACCTGACGAGTGCGGCCCAAATCACCGACCAATCCGGCGCCGACATCCGCACGGCCAAGATGATCGGCTCCGACCTGGTCGCCCGCGGCACGCATTGTGCGATCCTCACGATGGGCCCGCGCGGCTGCGTGGTCGTGGATCGTAGCGGGGCCGACCATATCCCGGCCTTCAATGTGGACGTCGTGGACCGCACGGGCAGCGGCGAGGCTTTCGCCGGCGCCTTAGCGGCCTACTGTGCCGTCAAGTACGATTTGCGCGAGGCCGTCAAATTCGCCTCGGCCGCCGGGGCTCTGGTTTGCACCAAGTTCGGCGTGATTGAAGCCCTGCCCACCGAGGCGGAGATCATCCAGCTCCTCCAGCGAGACGACATCGAGCAGCTCGAATCCCCAAGTTCCCAATAGCACGCGGCTCCTTCTTCCCGCATGGCCATGACGTAGCCTGTCATCGCAGGTTCGTGCGAGCGAACCGAAGCATTCTCCCCCCATCGGAATTCTCTGCCGGCCGACTGGCACAGAGACTCCCACGTGTATGCGGTCAGACCGCACGTTTGGGCTGAAGTCATACCCTGCCCCGGGATATGAATAGCGAAATTCGTGCAACACCTGAAAAGGTAAAACGCCCCTGCCGCGACATTTTCTTTATTCCTTATTGTCGAGCGACTTACGCGAATTGCGGGCCGCGCGTTTACGCAGAATTTTCGCAACATTCGTGCAACATTGCCCAAGGGTAGAGGGACGCATGAGCATGAGCGTCCTGAAGATGACATGACGAAAGTGACGCGAAGTCACGAGCTGAAAGGGCAATGGGACATGGGATTCGAGCTTGAAGTTTTCGATGGGCACAGCGGGGACCCCGAAGGCTGCTCGCGTTCGGGAAGCCTCGATGCGAGCTTTCTCGAGTGGCTCGTGGACGTGCACGCCGCGATGATCCAGGACCACTTCTCGCGGCTGTGGGACTACTACGCCAACCCGATGGTCCCGCTCGCGGGCGGTGGTGCGGCCGAGCGCAAGGCTGGCGAGTCCGGCCGGTGTTACATCCAGGCCCAGGAGGTTGGCCTGCCCGCGCGGATCACCGGCCTGACCCGCGGCGCAGCGGCCGGCGTCTTCGGCTCCCGTGTCCTCAAGGATATCCAGAGAAAAGAAGTCGTCATCGAGAACGATATCGCCTGGCGCGTCAACGCGGCGGCGGATTTCCTGTTCGGCAAACCGATCAGCCTCCTCTCCCGGGCCGCCGACGGCCGGAAGCGCGAAGACATTGAAGCGATTCTAAAGGCGCTGTTCGCGGCCAACGGCGGTCCGGCTTTCTTCCAGGATATGGCGGTGCTCGCCAGCGTTTACGGGTTCGTCGATTGTCTCCTTCGACCCGGTGATCCCCTCACCTCGCGGTCGCCTTCCTCCGACCCCTCGCCACTTCCCCTTTCCTCCGTGCTGCAACTGGCACAAGCAATCGATCTCGAACTGATCGAGGCGCCAAGAGCACTGCCGGTCCTGGATGAGGATGACTACCGGGTCATCCGGTACTACGTGCAGCATTTCCACCAGCGGAAGAACGCGGTCGGCGACCGGGGTTCGTTTCTCTCCCGCCTGCTCGGCGGGACGGGCTATCGGGCCGACAGCCGCCAAGTCGTCGCTGTGACGGAGATCACGTCGCCCGAGCACTGGCAGCGGTACGAGGACAAGGAGCTGGTGGCCGAGGGCGACCTGCCGTGGGGGTTCCTGCCGGTGGTGCACATCCAGAACGTCGCCCAGCCGTACTACTACGAGGGCGTCAGCGACGTCGAGCCGTTGATCCCGTTGCAGGACGAGCTGAACACCCGGCTCAGCGACCGGGCCAGCCGGATCACGTTCCAGTCGTTCAAGATGTACCTCGGCAAGGGGATCGAGGGCTTCGAGGACAAGCCCGTCTCGCCCGGGCGGATGTGGCACACGGACAATCCGGAGGCTTCCATTCAAGAATTCGGCGGCGATGCAGCGGCTCCCAGCGAGGATCTCCATATCGCCGAGATTCGCGAGGCGATGGACAAGGCCAGCAGCGTGACCCCGGTCATGGCGGGCATTCTCAAGGACCGGCTCGGCAATCTGACGAGCGCCGTGGCCCTACGCCTGACCTTCATGGGCATGCTCAGTAAGAACGAGCGCAAGCGCCACACCTACGGCGAGGGCCTCAAGCGAATCTGCCGGATGGCCCTGAGCATGCTCGACACCGCCGGCGTCTACCAGACCAGCGACCAGGAGCGGGACGTGGAGGTCGTTTTTGCCAGCCCGATGCCCGAGGACACGATGGCCAAGCTCCAGGAGGCGCAGATCAAACGGGAGCTGGGCGTTCCCGCCGAGCAGGTGCTCAAAGAGCTGGGCTATCAGGCCGTATCACGCGACGCATAGGGTTCACCATAGCAAGGAAAGGAACACATCATGAACGCAGATTCAGCACAGCAAAGCGACGAGAAGAATGCCGACGATCCGGCAGGACAACTGGCCCGGGCCAACCAGCAGATTGCCCAGATGTCCCGAGACTTGGAGGACTTGCACATCGAGCAGAAGCTCACCCACAAGCTGGCGGCCGCGGGCGCCATCGATCTGGAGGCGGCCGTCCTGGTGGCGAAAGCCAGGATGAATGGCGGGCCCCAGGCAGATATCGACGCGTGTGTCGCACAACTGAGAAAGGACAAGGCGTATTTGTTCGGCGGATCGACAGAGACAACCGCCTCACGAAGAACCGCCAGCGTGAAAGACCGGGCGATGACCAGTCAGACGGCGCTGGAGCAGGCGGCTCAGAAAGCGGGAAAGACGGGAAGCCGCGCGGACCTGCATCACTACCTGAAGCTGCGCAGAAACCTCTTGTAATTGCGGATTGCGGATTGAAGAGGGCACGCGCTGCGAATCCGCAATCCGAAATCCGCAATGTCAACGAACAACAAGATCACTTTGAAGGAGAAGAAACATGGCTTTCACCGGAAAAGCAACGTACTCAGCGGGAACGGCCCTGCCGGAACTGGCGGAAGATGTGTCGGATCTGGTCCACGTCATCTCGCCGCACGATACGCCTTTGCTGGAGATGCTCGGCGATCCGCTGCACGAGGCGACCAGCCCGCGCCACGAGTGGCTCGAGGATGAACTGCTGCCCAACAAGGATGTGATCGACGACGCCACCTGGGTGGACCTGGACGCCGATACGACGTTCAACGTGGACCATGGCAGCCGGTTCCGCGTCGGCGACCAGATTCAGGTCCAGGGCAGCGAGGAGCTGATGCTCGTGACGGCCGTCAACACGAACACGCTCACGGTCGTGCGCGGCTATGCCGGCACAACCCCGGAGGACTTGGCGGACAACCAAATCCTCAACATCCTGGGCAATGCGGCCCTGGAGGGCGCCGACAAGCCGAGCGCGCGCTTCACGAATCGCCTCCGGTGCGCCAACTACACGCAAATCTTCACGGCGGCCGTCGAGGTCAGCGGCAGCGACCTGGTCGCCCGCCAGCTCGGTCTGACCGACGAGATGGAGCACCAGAAGCTGGCCCGCCTGCGCGAGCTGATGCGGGACCTGGAGAGTACCGTCCTCAACGGCGGCTGGCCCGCCAGCGACCCGCAAGGGAGCGACACGGCCCGCCGGACCATGAAGGGCATCATTCAGCATCTTTCGACCAACATCTTCCGCACGGGTGACAGCGGCTTCCCGACGGGCAGCGACCTCGACGAAGCGAAAATCAACTACGCCCTGCGGAAGATCTGGGAGAACAGCAGCGCCCATATCGACCTGATCGTCGTTGGCGGCTTCCAGAAGCGTAAGATCAACGCCTTCTGCTCCGACAGCCGCCGCTACGCGCCGACGGACACCACGTTCCGCGACCGCATCAGCGAGTATGAGAGCGACTTCGGGGCCTGCCAGATCGTGACGACGCGCTGGCTGCCGCAGGACGCCGTGCTGCTCTTGGATTCCTCCAGGATCAGCGTGCTGCCGCTGACCGGCCGCAGCTTCCATTTCAAGCCGCTGGCCAGCGCCGGCGACTACGAGTGTGGTGAGCTGATCGGCGAGTACACACTCGAGCTGAAGAACGAAGCGGCCCACGGGCTGATTCGGAATCTGACTACCAGCTAAAGCAATTGCGGATTGACGATTGCGGATTGCGGATTCGTGTCGTGTCTGAAATCCGCAATCCGCCGTATTGTCACCTCGGACTTCGATCCGGGACCCAAGTCTGCAATCGGGAGATCGACTGACATGATTACGTTCTCGAATGATGTTGATATTCTCAAGTGCGAGCCGGTGCTGTTCGGAGAGTTGCACATGGCCTCACAAGTGCGGGCGAGCGGGACCGGAGCCACGCTTGGCGGCACGACGCTAACCGCCGGCGGAGCAGACTTCATCGCGGCGGGGGTCGAGGCGGGCGGCGTCATCTACCTGAGGTCCGCCGGTGGGTCCCTGGATGGGGCCTATGAGATTGTGTCCGTCGATTCGGCCACCGAGCTGACGATCTCGGTCGTCCGGGCGGAGGTGGCCGATCCCGTCATCGCCCCGCCGACGGCCGATGACATCTCATACCGCCTGAGCACCTTCGGGCCTCAAGCCGTTGATGTGGCGTTCCAACTGACCGGGTACTTCGGCATTCGGCCGGGCAATGCGACAAGTGAGATCGGCGTCGAGGATCTTCTGGACACGGAGGAGCTTCGCAGGGTCTCCGTCCTTGCGGTTATTTCCGGAGTCTATAGAAATTGGTCCACCCAGACGGACGGCGAGTCCTTCTGGCGCAAGAGTCTGCTTTACCAGCAGCTTTTCGAGAAGGCCAGGCAGCGGTGTCACTTGACGGTCGATCTGGGCGCCGACGGTGTGGCCAACGTCACCCGCGTGGGTGACGCGATCCGGTTGATTCGCGATTGACCGATGAAAGGACCTTCCCCATGCACGTGACGTTGGATGGACAGGCGGTATTCGACGAGCAGGAGCTGACGATCATGATCGGCAGCCCCGGCCGGGCGTCACTCGAACGAAGCATCGCCGGGCTGGATGGGGTGCTGAGTATCGACCTGGGGGCGCGATCGCGCCGGATTCGGCAAACCGGTGTGCTTCGCGCGGCCGGCCGGGCGGCTATGGACGCTCGAATCGACGCCATCGCCGCTTTTCTGGACGGCCAGACACACACGCTCGCGACGGCCGACGGACGAGTGTACGACAACCTCCGGGTAGACAGCTTCCAGCCGCTGCGTGAACGCGCGGCCGGACCGGGGATCGTGGTCGAGTACGAGATCGCGTACACGCAATTGGGAGAATGAGCACCATGGCGTTTGCTCGCGAGGGGATTGAGAACGTTCGCGTGTTGGCCCTGCCCGATGGGGTCGCTGCCGAGGGGCGATGCGCCGCCGTCTCTGGCACGGCGTTGGTGACCTGGCATTCGTCTCGCGAGACAATGTACCATCAGGTCTATCTGAATGGCCGCTTTGCCGGCTCGACGCTCGATGCTGGGCAGAGGCGGTTGGTGGTTCATGCGCCGAGCTCGTTTCAATCGGCGGTCCACGTCGAGGTCATTGCGGTCGAGCCCAAGGAGGCCCACATCGATTTCTCGTGCGAGTTGGATCGACCGGCGACCGGCAGCGGACGCGTCCGACTGACCATCCTGCGAAGCCAAACGCTGCCGATCGAGGCGACCGCCAACGTCTATTTCGACAACGGCACGGGGCAGATCGACTACACCGAGCCTTTGAACCCCGTGCCGATCCCGATCTGGCCGTGCCGGCAGAACAAGGCGGGCTTCGGAATGGCGCAGTTCGGCGCCGGCGACTTCGGCTACGATTCGGCGGCGGTGGTCGGCTTCGGCAAGGGCAGCTTCGGTGACGGCCAATTCGGCCTCGACGCCGATGCCATCGAATGGATGAGTTCGCCGCTGCCTCTCGGCCGGTACCGGTTTGGGATCCGAATTGCCGATGCGAGAGGCAATGAAAGCCCGGCGAGTGAAACGGAGGCAATCACCGTCGTGCCGGCAGCCAAGCCCGCTGCCGGTCTTGAGATCGTGACATTCAACGAACAGGCCAACCAGCTCACGCTGAGAATACTGGAGTAACACGGCCATCTTGGCCGTGTCTTCATGGGCGGGACGCCCATGCTACTATGAGGAGAATGACAATGGCTGAGGTTTATCCTTCCGATAGCGAACTGCTGAATTTGCAGTCGGACGGCGAGACGGGCGTCGAGTACATCCCGACGGGCACGGCGCCCTACTACCTGCACTTTCGAAAACTGCTGCATCGTCTGCTGCTGGCCACGCGCCGGGGCAACGACCTGCGCGTCTACGACGAGGGCGGGCTGGACATCGGCGTCAAGGCCGGCAAGTTCTGGCTGGGCGCCGAGCTGGTCAGTTACGGCGGCTCCACCGGCAACACGCTGGCCGACAGCAAGGCCAGCATCTATGTGTACCTCGACGCCCAAGGGACACTCATCACCGACGAGTATGCGAGTTTCCCCAGCATGGCGACGGCGCCTCACGTTCGCTTGGCCATCGTGAGTACCTCCGGCGACGACATCGCGTCGATTGTGGACTGCCGAATGGGCCATAACGTTGTCGTCCCCTACGCGGCGGGCGGGATCCGCAAATCCATCGAAGCCCACACGGCGAATGACGTACTCGCCCCGGCCGAGTCGGGCAGCGTGCATACGAATCTGGAGGCTGCCACGGTTGTGACGCTGACGCTTCCATCTGCGGCCGCGCAGGGCACGGTCTTCACATTCGCCGTGCAGTCGGTCCACGAGCTTCGCGTCGCACCCGGTGCGGCGGCCATCCGCGACGACGGCGGCCAGACCGCGGGCAAGTACAAATCGGCCGCTGGCATCGGCGCCAGCCTCACCCTCGCGGCCGATGCCAACGGCGATTGGGCAGCCATCGCGAAAAACGGAACGTGGACGCAAGAAACGTAGCACGGGCATCCCTTCGACTTCTCTCAGGGCAGGCTCTGCCCGTGATCTTGATTACAGGGGCGCTCGTGCTCATGCGACTGAAGGGTAACGATCATGGCAAACGAGATCCAGGCGGATTACGCTTCGGGCAACACACTGTACGCCGTCATCCGCAACCGTAGCGGGCAGGTCTGGCTCCCCGCCCAGCAGACCTTCGAGAATTGGGGCCTCGGCGGCCACACGGCGGACGATTACGACCTCGCGCTGACGGACAGGACCGGCAGCCGGTACATCGGTGATTTCGACCCCGGCCTCCCATCCGGGGACTACTGCGTCCAGATCTTCCGACAGGCCGGCGCGACTCCGGCTGATGGGGATATGCTCGTGAGTAGCCGGGAGATCCTCTGGACGGGCACCGGCGAATTGACGGCCGCCAAGCTCCTCGCGAACCGGGCCATCGAGGACAGGTTGACCGAGACCATCGACTACTACGATGACGATGGCCAGACCCTCCTGTTCAGCCAGACGCTGCACGAGGGAGTATCCGTTTTCACAAGAACACCCCAATAGTCTCAGATATTCTGCGAGACAAGGAGCACAGGTATGGGCAGTTTTTCCGATTATTGCGAAAACAAGATTCTGGATCACCTGTTCGGCAAAGGCGACTACGTGCTGCCGACGATCTATGTGGGTCTGTCCGTGTCGGACCCGACCGACAGCGGCGCGGGGCTGAGCGAGCCGAATGGCAATGGATACGCCCGCGCTGAGACGACGGAGGCCGACTGGAACGTCGCGGCCGACGGCCTGCTGGACAACGCCAACACGATCACGCTTGGCCCCGCCACCGCGGACTGGGGCGTCCTGACGCACTTCGCCCTCTTCGATGCGGCGTCAGGCGGCCACATGCTCGTTCACGGGGCCCTGACGCACCCCAAGACCGTTGAGAGCGGGGACATGGCCCGCTTCGCAGGCGGCGAGCTCGACGTGACATTGGATTGAAGATGGAAGTGTGATTGCGGATTGAAGAAGACCCGTGATGCGAATCTCAAATCCGCAATCCGAAATCCGCAATGTATCAGACGGAGATCAAGCATGGCTGAGACCAAAGCCAAATACGGCAGCAACAACCAGGCGATCACGATCGCGATCAACGGCCTGGCGAACGATGCGAAGCGGGAATCGACGGCCGTCGACAATTCCGCGAGCTGTTTCTTCGACGCACTGGTCCAAGTGAAGATCGCCACCAATACGGCGGCGGATTCCGCCGGGGACAAATGCGTGTACGTCTACGCCTACGGCACGAGCGACGGCGGCACCGCGTACTCCGCCAACGCCTCCGGCAGCGACGCCGCCTTCGGGACCGACCCGCAGCAGCTTACCAACTGCCGGATGATCGGCGTCATCTACGCCCCGACGCAGAACAAGATCTACAGGTCCGATCTGATGAGCGTCGCCGGCGCCTTCGGCGGGTTCCTGCCGCAGCGCTGGGGCATCATCGTTCACAATCGGACCGGGCAGACGCTCAAGAGCAGCGACTGCTCCGCTTGCTATCAGGGCCTCTCTACCCAGTCGAGCTAACCTATGATGACCGCAATATCCTCCCGGATCAAACCGCCGGTCGCCGCCCGACCCAGCCCGGCTCCCCCGCTCGCCGATCATCTGGCGGGCTGTTGGCTGCTGAACGAAGGAGCGGGCCAGGTGGTGCGCGACATTAGCGGGCAGCGCCACGACGGCAGCTTCTCCGGCCATCCCGCCTGGACGCCCGGTGCGTTCGGTCCCGCTGTCGAGTTCGACGGCAACGACGACTGGATCGGCATGGGCAACTGCCTCAACCTGGGCACGGATGACGTGACGTTGCTCGCCCTCGTTCAGTACGGCCCCGCGGATCAACCGGAGCAGTGGCAGGGCGATCACATTGCCGCCATCGCGGGTAAGGGCTATCTCACCCCCAGCGGCGGCTACGGACTATCCATTGGCGCCGGCAACAAGATCTGCTGGCAGGTTCGCAACCAGAGCACCGTCTTCAACGTCGCGTCGGACAGCACGCTGAATGACGGCCTGTGGCACGTGGCGGTAGCCGTGTGCGACCGCGACAGCGCCACGGGCATGAGGCTCTACATCGATGGCGTGCGCCAAAGCGCCACCGCCGATCCGACCAGTGTCGCCGGAATCGACGTCACCGACCCGGCGGCCTTTGCCATCGGGTCGCGCCAGGACACCAGCATGGTGTGGGCGTGGGATTTCCTGGGCCGGGTGGCTGCCGTCTGCGTGTGGAAATGCGTTCTGACGGAGGCCCAGATCGGCCAGTTGCAGCGCGAGCCGTTCGCGTTATTCGCCCGGCGGCGAGCCCTGGCTTGTTTCACCTTCCCGGCCGGCACCATCGTTGATCTGGCCAGCTCCGCCCACGGAGTCTCATCCGCGTCGGCGACGCTCCAGATCATTCGGGGCCTTTCGGGTGTCAGTGCGGCTCATGCCACCGCGACGGCGGTGCTCCGGAAAGCAGGCTCTGTGACGTTGCCCGGCGCCAGACCCCGGCTCAGAGACGCCCTCTTCAACGGGATGACATCCACCGCCTTCAAGCTGGGGACCATCCTCACGCAAGGCTGGTTCTGGGCGTGTCGCCGCGGAGGCACGGCCATCTATCGCGGCCCGAGCATCACGCAGGTGGACTTCAACCACATTCTCCAAGTGGCCGACCCGCAGTCAAAAGAAATCGTTCTGCCGGTGCACCTGTCGCACCCGCCGGGCTCGACGCACTGCTACCTTGTCCAACGGTTCAATGGTTGCGGCGATCAGGAGAGAACGACGGCCGCAGCCGTTATGGTTCGCATCGGACCCGATGGGCAGTTGGCCCGGCCCGCGCCGAATGCCGTCCTGGTCCTCCAGGGCCAGCGGACCGGCGGCCGCCGGCTCCGGCTCACCTGGTTCTACCCTCCTTTGGATCAGGAGGTCGCACCGCAGGAGTTTCATGTCTACTGGGACAGCGGCGCCGGTCCGCTGGACCTGGAGCACCGCCGCGCGACGGTCCCCTACGAAGGATGCAGGTTCTACCAGTGGGAGACAGAACCTCTCGGCGACAGTCCGTACACGTTTGCCGTGTGTTCGTGTGGCGTCAACCACGTTGAGAGCATGTCACTCGTAAGCGTTGTGTGCCCGAGGACCGATCTCGCGCCCGAAGCACCGACGATTCTCGGAGCGGGGGCAGTCTGATGAATCGATAGGGAATCCCATGGCCAATACAATCGACTTGTTTCAACCTGATTTTCAGCCGCTGGCCTTTGCGGCGGCCGCGACCGCTGTGTTCGTCGATGGCGCTCTGTGCGAGGATCTGGAACCGGTGGAGATCGTCCGCCGCAGTTGGCCCGAGTTTGGTTGGGCCCGTCTCGAGGCCGGCGCGATCGCGCCGGAGCAGATCGAGGACCGGTTCGCGATGGGCAAGACGATTCGGGTCTGTCAGCTCTACAACGGCGCGCCGCCGGACGTGGCTGTCACCAGTCTGCCGCTGTTCGTCGGGCAAATCGAGGCGGTCAAGACGAGAATCAGCGGCGCCGGCGAGAGGATCGAGATCGTGGCGAAGGACCTGAGTGCCGCCCTGCAACGGATCACCGTCTATGGGCAGCGGGTCTTGCGGTGCGATGGTTCCACCTCGCTGCTACCTGCTCTGGAGACCGTCTTGAATCCACTCGCAGCACCCAACGCCTCGTCCGAACCGATCACGCTCGACGGCCAGAGCCGCACGGTCTTCTCGACGGGTGCAAACAAGGCGAGAGCGTGGACCTGTGCGGAGGCGATCCGGTACCTCCTGTGTGAATACGCTCCGGCCGACGCGCTGCACTGGCCTGACATCAAGTCGCTGCTCGCTCTCACCGAGGGAAGACCCCTCCGCGATCTCGATCTGACGGGTCTGGACCTGCTGGAGGCCCTGCACCGGTGCAGTGAGGCGGCGGGCGTTCCGTTCCAGTTCGTGCCGCGCTTGGCCGAGACGGGACCGGGCCAGGCGATTGTGTTCTATCGGCGCGGCGGCGGGCGCGAGGTCGAGCTGAACTGCCAGCCGTCGGGTGAATCGCTGAGCCTTTCCCGGACGAGTATCGGCACGCTGCACAGCGAGCGGAGGTACTCTCCCGTCACGCACCGCTACCTCGGCCAGGGCGACTTCAAGGTGTACGAGGCGACGTTCGAGCTGGTCCCGGCGTGGGACTCGGCCCTGGAGGACATCGACTACGGCAAGTTCTCCGCCTCGACGAATCCCGAGTTCTACAAGGTCAAGAACGTCTACCGCAAATGGTGCCTGAACGAAGCGGGCGACTACACGGGCGCGCCGTACCATCAAGGCCCGCCGTATGACCTCTCGCGCATCTTCGAGCACGCCGATTACGTCCCGCGCCGGCGGCGTTTCTGGCCGGCCCTGAGCACCAACGCCCAAGGCGAGCCGCTGGGCTATCTCCTCCACGCCTCCTTCGACTACGGCCTGCACTGGTGGGAGTACCGTTATGCCTTCAACAATCTGCTCGACGAGTGCGGCATCTGGCTCAGCAGCGACCAGCTCGACGTGGATACGTGGGTCGCGGTCGTCAAGGGCCTCCTGCGGTTCCGGATCACGGCCTCCGTCGTCAGCGATCAGCGACTCACCTGCACGGTGGCCGACGGGCCAGTGGGCTCGGCCATTGCGGTCGTGGATCACGTCCTGACCCTGCCCCGCCAGTTCAAGTACCGCAAGGTCTCGGCCCAGAGTCTCTTGGCACCGTCATCGCAAGCCGGGTCCGGTCGGCCGGATGAGGCGGACGACTCGGCGGCGCTCCATCAGTTCGTCCGCCAGCGCGCGGCGGCATCGCCGGCGATTGTCGAGACGATCGATGTCCAGACGCCCAGCCTCCTGCCGCATTTCCAGCCGGGCGATCGGGTGACCTCAAGCCCGGAAAGCCGGGACCTGTTGAGCCACCGCCGGGACAATCGCAGCATCACTTGGATCGAGCGAGTCCAGATGGATTTCCGAAACCAATGCACCAACTTGCATCTCGTCCGGCAACGAATGCAGGAAGGATGAGGAGCGTTCGTATGGAGAGCAGGCACATCACCGATCAGCAGCAGCTTCTGGCCGAGTTGGCCCGGGAAGGCTCCCAGAGCCGACGAGAGACCTCAACCGTGGTGTCGCCGGGCGCGCGGATCCCGGCCCGTGCCGTGATCGTCAAGAGCCGCACAGCCTACAACGTCTATAGGGTCCGGGCCGTGGTCATCGGCAGCCAGGGCACCACCCCTATCGAGATCGGCGAGCAGATGGAGGCGATCAACCTGGCCGAGTCGTTCCTGACCGAAGGCTCGCTCGCGCCGGGAGCCTGCGCCGTCATGTCGCGCGTCGGCGAGAAGAATGTGTTTTACGCGGTTCCCTGATCCAACTTTGAAAGGAGCCAGACATGGCCAAAGAAAACATGGCACCCTGGCGGTTCGACCGCCGGATCAGCCTGGCAGTCCTGTTGCAGTTAATGGTGCTCGCGTCGATGATTCTCGCAAGCTGGGTCAACCTCCAGCGCCAGCTCGACCTGCTCCAGCACGACGTCACAATGCTGCTGACCAATCAAAAGGAGTCCCAGCAGAAACTCGAGCGGCTCTCCAATCAGGGCCTCTCCTGCGAGTACCGCCTGCAAGCCGTCGAACGACGGCTCGGCGACACCGTCCCAACAACGATTCGGTAGTTCCATTGAATAGGAGAAGACCAATGAAGAGACAATCGAGATCCAATGGCAGCCTGCTCGGTATTCTGCTCGTCGGCATTCTCATGATGTGCAGCGCGGGCTGCGACAGTCTCCGGCTGGCGCCGAGCGAGCAACAGAAGCAAAACGCCTGGCTGCACAACCGCACGGCGGCAGTCGCCGCCGAGACGGCCAAGGCCGAGCAGAGTTCCCAAGAGCTTGTGGCCTTGACGCAACTGTCCGAGCTGCAAAGCCGGGCCTTCACCTCGTATTGCGGCCTGCCCAAAGAATACCCGCAGGCACAGACAACCGAGCAGATTCTCGGCGAGTCGAATTGGCAATTGGCCAACACGGCCATGACGGAATCCGCCCAGCGGCCTGACCCCTGGCAGGTGGCCGACTCGGTCATGGAGTTTGGCATTGGCCTCTGTGCCCTGCTTGGCGGTGTCTGCGGCACGCGGGCCGTGCAATTCCTGAAGAACGCCCGCACGAAATCCCAGGCCCTCAAGGAAATCATCAAAGGCAACGAGCTATTCAAGCAACAGCAGCCCACCCAGGCCGAAGCCTTCAAGGCCGCCCAACAAGACCAGTCCCCCAAAACCCGCCAACTCGTCGCGGCGATGAAGGGATAACTCAACCGTAAATCAGGATTCATCGGATTGCTACGGCAACCCCCGAGGCCCTTTAGCAGGGACCTACCTGTTAACCACCGAAAAACCGCGGTTGCATTTTGTAGAGAACTTGGTACTCTGGACTCGTAGGTCTATGATAATGTCTCGGAGATTGTCTGTGGAATTCAAAAAGCCGCCGGTAGTTGAAGCTTGGATAGAGTTCAGATTCGCTCTGACTCAGGAAGACTCCAAATGGGATGAAGACGCGGCGAGAAGTCTGATGAAGACTTGTTTTGAGGAATTCGTTGCCGCCAGATTCCTGAAGAGCATGAACATCGACGTGAATATGCAACCGGGACAATCCGGCCCCACAGCCACTTCCGAAATCTCATTTGAGAGAGTCCGGGCTTTTTCGCAGAGTGGCGAGCATTGTATTCAGGCTGGCCGCAATGTGTTCGTCTTCAACCAACTGAAGAGAGCGGTTTGGCTCAGGTTTGACTGTATACGTGATGCGGCCCTATCGGCTGTTCAGAAGTACATGGGCTTCCGTAATCTTGATGAGTTGACGGGGGTCTCGCTGCACTACCGTGATGTGGTTGCGATCCCGAAAACTGATACTTCGGGCATCGAGTTCAAAGATTGGTTCCATGTTTATCCGGAGGTTCCGAAGCACTCGTTTGGCAGCGTAAAAGCGTTTACATTCGCTGTTCAGCTTCCGTCGATGTGTGAAAACGCGATCGCCATTTTAAGCATACAGAGTCTTCCCTCTATGGGCGAAGGGGATCGCGAATTCAAGTTCTCAATAGACTGGCATGTTAGTTCGGTCGATAAGGTCGAGGACTTGGAGGCCGCCCGGCAATGGCTTGACTCCGCGCATGACGCTTTGCATAATAGCTTTGAAAAGGCCTTTACGCCTGAGTGCCTCGCGCTTTTTGAACCAAACGAAGGAGACTAAACGTGTTCTGTCCAGCCATCGGTCAAAGTGTGACAGAAGTCCCATCTTGGAGTGTGACCCAGTCTGCTACAGAACAGATGGCACGAGGGCAGTATTCCAGTGCCCTTGCAGAAATAAGACAAGACATGAGGATAGGGGAGACCTACTACCGCCTTATAGGACCTATGACGGTCAGCTATATCCCGACGGCAGAAGGGTGGACATGCTATGCGGATGGCCTAATAGGCTGGCTTGGTAGTGGAGGCACCCCAGAACAGGCCTTCGATGAACTGAAAGTCCAGCTTCACACTGCCTTTCAGATACTCCTGGAGAAGAGACCTTTCGAAATGAGTGAAGAGGAGCACTCCAAATGGGTTCAACTCACCAGTGTAATCGACCTGCTTTATTACAGGACGACAACGCCTTTGACTACCCATGAGATCGGACAGGTGAGTTTCGGCATGGTCAACCGGCCGCATCACGTTGAGTGGATCAACGGCAAAGTAGACCGAATTAGACCCGAGAAGGCGCCCGGGGATCTCATGAGTTGTGCGCCCTCGCAATGGATTGAAGCAGTCGTTCGCAGGGACCCACTGAGTTTCGAGATTCTTGAAATCGAATCCATACGCAAGATCAGGTTCCATAAGCCGAGCGAATCGCAACTTAGAGCAGCCTGGGACAACATGCCGGCGGCGAAGCTGGATTCGGCTGAATGGGTCTGGTGAGAGGGTTTTCTGAAGTGGTGAGCCGATCGGAACAGCCGGCCTGTGAATGCTGGTTTCTCGATGTTGGGCAGGGCACGTCCAACGTTGTCCTCCTCGGGAAAGGGAGGGCTATCGTCATCGATTGTGGTCCTCGTGGTTCGGAACAGACGATTCAGCTTCTCACACGGGAGCACATTCACACGATAGAAGCATTGATCGTCTCTCACAATGACAGCGACCACGACTACAACGTTGGTCAGGTTCTGCATCAGTATCGTAAGGCTACCCGAAGGATCTTCTTCCTACAGGATAGAGCCGTCCACAACAGCATGCCAACGACATTCGGGGTCTTGAAGCGTTCTGCTGATGGGGATTTCCCCAGTCCCGAGCGATTGGAGACAAACGCTGGCACTGCGAAGAAGTTGTTCTCACAAGATGGAGTGGTCCTGTCCATTCTCTATCCGGACCTGATGGCGAATTTGGAAGCCCAAGGTGCAGGCAGGTCAAATCAGACAAGTGCGGTTCTGCGTCTCACTTGCGGGGGACGTCGTGTGGTCTTCTCAGGAGATGCGACGATCGAAGCATGGGAGTGGTTGGCTCGCAAGCTTCCAGAGGCAAAGCCTCTTCTCTGCGATATCATGACGATTCCGCACCACGGCGGGACCATATCAGACTCCCAGGCTGGCGAAGCTACGTATCAGCGTCGGCTCTACACTGATTTGATCCAGCCAGAATTCGGTATCGTGTCAGTCGGGACCATCAACCCTTATGGGCACCCGAGTGTTGCGGCAATCAGGGCTCTTCGAGATACTGGGGTAACAGTCTTATGTACCCAGATGACGCAGAGATGCTGCGGCGATCTTGAGGCGATTCGCTCCTCTCGGGGTGTCTTTTCCATGCCGTCTCGCTCAACGGAAACGCCAAGCACTACGTGTTCGCAGAAAAGCAGGCATGTAGCCTGCTTCGGGTCCATAGTCGCGGAAATCTCTGAAAGTCACGTCAAGATAGCGAATCTCAAACGCCACGAGCAAGCTATGGAGGCTTTTTCCAAGTCCACAAGCTTCAATCCTTTGTGCCGTCCAGGCAATTCGGCCTCAGCTTGAACGATGAAATCAGCGGAACAGGGGGCATCCATGAGCGAAAGGAAGGGCGTCGCGAATCGGGTCGTAGGGTCTCTTTGCATTTGCCTCTTCTGGATCGGGGCGGGCTGTCAGCAGGCCCATGCGCCCGCCGGGGGTGGGCCTTTGATCGGGATTACTAGCGTGTATGAGCTGGCGAAGGGGGACAAGTCGGCCCAAACCACCGTCGGCTTTGCCTATGTCCGGGCCGTCGCGGAGAATGGCGGGGTGCCGGTGGTGCTGCCGACGGTGGACGATGAGCGGATCCTGCAGAGGTATCTGGGTACGCTCGACGGCCTTGTGCTCGTCGGCGGAGACGACATTCCCCCTGAGGCGTATGGGGAGCAGGCGGACAAGACGGTCAAGCCGCTGACGAAAGAGCGATACGACTTCGAGCGAAAGCTGATCGCCCGCTGGCTCGCGAGCGGTAAGCCCCTGCTCGGCGTCTGCTTAGGGATGCAGTTCACCAACGTCGTCTCCGGCGGCTCGCTCATTCAGGACATCCCCTCCGAGATCGGCGCCAAGGTCGATCATCACAAAGGCTATCACCGCGTTGACATCGAGCCGGGCAGCAACTTGGCGAACCTGCTCGGCGCCACCGAGACCTCCGTGCTATCGAGCCATCATCAGGCCGTGAAGAGACTGGGCAAAGACTTGAGGCCGATTGCTCACAGCGAAGACGGGGTCGTCGAGGCCCTGGAGCGCACTGATGGCGGATTCGGGCTGTTCGTGCAATGGCACCCCGAGTCCATGACCGATCTCGCCCATCGCGATGCGATCTACGGTGCTCTCGTCCATGCCGCTGCAACGCGGCAATGACCCAAGGAGCACATTTGAGCCGACACGTCGCGGGGACAGTGCGGCACATCGACCGGTCCGAGTCTTTTGACTGACGAGATGCAGTCGGCTATTATTAGGGGCCAGAACGCGGTCTTGCTTTTGGAGGTCGGTCCATCCGAGGAATCGTGAGGACAGCTATGATTTCAAGCACTTACTGGCGGACCAAGGCCCACCCCGCCTGGATGCTCGCTCTGCTCTTGGCTATTGTTGCTGGGGGCAGACCATGCCAGGCGTGTTTCTCCATCGTCGCGGGCAAGGACGCCTCGACGGATGGCTGCGTCATCGTCGCCCACAACGAGGATGATACGGCCCCGCAAATTGTCAATCACCACAAGGTGCCCCGACGCAGCTATCCTGTGAGCGCCAAGGGGACGTTGCGTAATGGCGGCTCGCTGGAGCAAGTAGAGCAGACTTGGGCGTATATCTGGTCGGAGATGCCGGGCATGTCGTTCTCCGACAGCTACGTCAACGAGTGGGGTGTGACCGTCGCTTCGGATAACTGCCCCTCGCGGGAGGATAAGCCGGAACTGACCGAGGGCGGCATCGGCTACCTGCTCCGGCGTCTGGTGGCGGAGCGTGCCAAGACCGCTCGCGACGGCGTGCTGCTGGCGGGCCGGCTGGTGGAGCGGTTCGGTTACGTCGATTCCGGCCGAACCTACATCATCGCCGATCCCAACGAAGGCTGGCTTTTGTGCGTGGTCAATGGCAAGCACTGGCAGGCCCAACGGGTGCCCGATGACCAGGTGGCTATGGTGGCCAACACATACACGATCCACGAGGTCGCCACGCAAAACAAAGCCAATGTTCTCGCCTCGGCGGATATCATTGACTATGCGACGTCGCGAGGTTGGTACAATCCGCAGACGGATGGACCTTTCGATTTCGCGAAGGTCTATGCCAATCCGAAGGCCGCCTTCCACCCCAACAACATCGGCCGGCAGTGGAGCGGGCTGAACTGCATCGCCCGCGCGCAGCTTGCGCCCGGTCCGGACCTGCCTTTCTCGGTGGTGCCGAAGCACAAGCTGAGCGTTCTGGACGCCATGCAGATTCTGCGGCACGACAAGGAATCCGAGTCCGGTCCGGCTCCCGCCGATTCGCCGTTCGTCTGTGCGCTGTGCAGCGGCGCGACGCAGACCAGCTTCGTGGCCCAGTTGAGAAGGGAAAGGCCTCTGGATATCGGGATCGTGTACTGGGTTTGTCTGGCCTCGCCGCGAACCTCGTTCTATCTCCCGTTCCATTTCGGGATCAGCGACTTTCCCGCAGGTTTTCGGCTCCCATCGCAGAGGCCGACAGGCGAGGTCTACGGCCGCAGGGTGGACGCGCCCTTTGCCGTGAATCCGCAGGAGGCGTTCTGGATGTTCTCCAACTTTCGCGACAAGGTCGATCGTCGTGGCCCGGCCATCACAGCGGCAGTGAAGGCCGAAGCACAGCGGACCGAGCAGGACGCCGTCGCCCTGCAAAAGCCGATGGAAGAGGTGGCTCTTCGACTGTACAAAAGCGACCAAGCAACGGCCATGCGGCTCTTGGAGAACGGCTCTAAAGGCGTATACCTGTCCTGCATGGAAGCGATGAGCACATTGTTGTCGGGAAAGTAGTCAGATGAACCGCGAGCACGGTGTCATCCTGAGCCGAAGGCGAAGGATCTGGTCAACGAATGGAGGATCTCTCAAATTCGCGGCCCAGATCCTTCACTCCGCTTCGCTACGTTCAGGGCCTGCCCTGAGCCAGGCGAAGGGATGACAGAACGCACAGGAGGATCAGTCATGGCATTTTTGCGAAAGGGGATTGTGTTGCCACTTGTGATTACATTGCCGGTTCTGATCAACCTGGCCGGGGCGCAGAGCGCTCGGGCCGAGACGGACGTCGAGCTCAGGAAGAAGGCCGATCGGTTGGCTCACGAGATCCTGCTTCTCGATACCCATCTCGATACGCCTTTTGAGCTCCAAAAGCGGATGCAGGACATCTCCGGGCGGATCGAGGGCGGCCACTTCGATTACGTGCGGGCCAGGCAAGGCGGCCTCGACGCCCTGTTCATGGCGGTCTACGTCGCGCCGGAATATGAAGAGAAGGGCGGGGCGAAAGCCTATGCCGATGGGACCATCGACATGATCGAGGGCTTCGCCCGCGTCTGGCCGGACCAGTTCGCCTTGGTGACCTCGGTAGACGGGATCAAGGCCGGGTTCGGCAGCGGACGAGTCTCGATCCTTTTGGGAATTGAGAACGGCTCAGCCCTCGAAGACGACCTCGGCAACGTACAGCATTTCTACGATCGCGGGGTTCGATACATCACGCTGGCGCACTCGAAAAACAATCACATCTGCGATTCCTCCTTCGACGACGGGCCGAAGTGGCACGGCCTGAGTCCCTTCGGCAGGGAGCTGATCGCCCGGATGAACCGCGTCGGGATGATGATCGACGTGTCGCACGTCTCCGACGAGACGTTCCATCAGGTCCTGGAGCTTTCCCAGGCACCGGTGGTCGCGACGCACTCCTCGTGTCGCTGCTTCACCCCCGGCTGGCATCGGAACATGAGCGACGACATGATCCGGCGGCTCGCTCAAAAGGGCGGCGTCATGCAGGTCAACTTCGGCTCGATGTTCGTCGATCCCGCCGTCAATGCCCAATTCGAGAAGCTGCGACAGGAGGTGCTCGCATATATCCAGGCGAACCATCTGCAAGGCGAAGAGCGAAGCCGCTACGTCGAGCAGCGGTGGAAGCAGGCGCAGCTCGGCAAGGCGAGTGTCGGCGATGTGGCCAATCATATCGATCACATCGCCAAGCTCGTCGGCGTCGATCATGTGGGCCTCGGGTCCGATTTCGACGGTGTCACGGAAGTGCCCGTGGGTCTCGAAGACGTCTCCGCGTACCCGAACCTGATGTACGAGCTGCTCAAAAGAGGCTACGGCGCGCAGGACATCCGAAAGATCTGCGGCGAGAACTTTCTCCAGGTGTGGACCCAGATCGAGAAAAGCGCCGGCGCACGGCGCTCGTGAGCGGATTGGCACGATCTGCAGAAAAAACTGCTGCGACCGAAAATTGCGCTTGACCGCTATCTGTGCACCTCGATAAAGTAGTGTTGCCCCATTTGCATCAACGGTAGCGAGTTATCTTCGAGGGGCAAGGTGAGCTGAGAAAAGAGAGTCCGTGGGTTTGTGCGCCACGTTGAGCCTGTTGGCGGCCACACGCGCTAACGTCATGCGAGTACGTTATGGTACGGGCGCCAAGGCCCAGGGCAGCGGCAAACGACGCTGTGCGCGAGTCATGGCGTGGACGCACGGAGGCAATTGCCAACTACAGAGACTATTGCCAGTGTCTCTCTGAGCGAGGTCAGACGGGACGATGGAATGGCAGAGCGACGCCGATCCATGCTCTCTTCTCCGCAAGCCTGTGTAGCTCTTTGCCGTGAATAAGGTGGACTTCTGCAAAAGGAACATTGGGCCTATATTCTTCAAGGAAATCTGTTTCACGATTTCCTTGAAGAATGGGCCTAACCTATGCTTCATCAACGATTTGCGCTTTGGGAAGGAAGAATCAAGAAATAGATTCTTCCTTCCCAGAGTAGGCCCAATGGTCATTTTGCAGAAGTCCAGAACGAAGAAACCGTGGATTGGGTGATGAGACGAAGGGAGGGAGTTGTATGCGTCTTTCCGGACAGAATGTCTTGCATTCAGGGGCGGTCCAGTGGTATTATGAAGTAGCGGCGGGGCATGGTCCGGGCGTGCCGGAAGCCATCATCCGCCATATCCGGCAGTGTTGGGCTTGCCGGAAGCAAATTCATCGTCTGAAAGAGGCCGTCACCGGGGCCGGCGGCGAGACCGATGGTAGTCGATCTGAGATGAAGCGCGACGTCATCGACACTCTGAGTCTGCATTTCGGCTGCCTGGACGAGCAGGTCACCTGTTCGCGGGTCAGACCCTTCCTGCCAGGCCTGCTGATGCCCTCCGTGCAGATCCGAATCCCCACGCCGATCACGGTCCATATCGACCATTGCCCGGAGTGTGCCGAGGACTTGGAGGCGCTGCGCGACCTTAGCCTGGGTGCCGAGCAGTTGGAGAGGCTGGAGCAGCTTTATCAGCACGAGACTGTCATTGCGAGCGAGGCACGGCAATCGCGGGAGAATCCCCGGCTTCGTCTGGGCATCCTCCCGCTGCGGCGGGGCGAGTCCCGGCTGTGCCGCCGGGCTCGGGCCAGGATCGCGGATTTCGTGCGGGGTTCTCTCGATGAGATCGATCGTGAGGTCCTGAACCACCTGAGCGTGTGTCCTCGCTGCCGGGGGCAGGTGTTCCGCAGCAGGCAGAAGCTCCTGGAGGAGTGGCCAACCGGCGAAACCGGGGCGGCTGTCTGTGGCGACGCGATCTCGATGGCCCAGCTCTTCGATTATGCGGTTCCCTACGGCCGAACGGCCGGCAGCCGGGAACGGGCCGGCGCGTCACACGTGCACGCCTGCCAAGCGTGTTTGACGAGAATCCAGAGGCTGGACGAGACCATCTACGGGATCGCCGAGCGCACGAATTCCGGTGTTGCGACCATCTATAGCGCCCTCGAACGCGACGCTCAGCCCGCACGGCGAACCGATTCGCAGGCTGACGACGCAGAGGAAAGCGCCGGGCCGTTTGCCGAGTCGTATCCGGACCATCCGATCCGTGTGCAGGTCAGGCACGGCGAGCCGGAACAAGCTGCGGCGCGGGCCCTTCGACTTGGCTCAGGGCGGGCTTGGTCGCGCGCCAAAGTCAAGGCGGCCCTCCAGCGCACGACGTGCAATCCCCAGGTCCGATTCCTGCTCAAAACGGCCGCCGTGGCCGCACTGATCCCGCTGATGTTCCTGCTCTTCCCGACGACCCCCACCACCGGAATCACGCTCGCAGAGGTGGTCAAGGCCTTCGGAAAAGCGGAGAATGTCCACGTCTCGAAATTCTATGCCGATACGGACCGCGTCACCCAGGAGTTGTGGATCTCACGCACCGCAGATGCCGTGCTCAGCGTGGAAGGGCAGAATCGCGTTTTGTACGACTTGGGCGAGAGAAAGGCACATGCCTATCCTGCCCCAGGGGCGTCGGAGCGCGTCATGGAGTTGAACGAGGGTGCGTACGCAAGTACGCGCCGGATGATCGATGATTGTCTGGGTTTGCTGGCCGGGGACATTTCCCCTCACGCAAGATGGACTCGCGCGGACGATCACGGCGCCGAGGGCATCGAAGTGTACGAGTTGACGTACGAGAGTCGCAGCAGTCCCAGTACGGTTCTCTCCTGGAAGTGGAAGGTGCGTATCGATTCCCTCACGAGACGGCCGCGAGAAGTGCAGACGCTCCGGCGCGCCCCTTCGGAAAAGGAATGGCGCTGCCTGCGGAGAATCGAGGTTCAGTACCTCACAGGCGACGAGATGACAGCGGTCCTCGGCAAGGAGCGCGTTCACGACAAGGAGTGAGACCTACTGACCCAGCCAAAGGCGGGTATTCGTGTACCGGCCGTCTTCGGTCTTCTCCACCAGTAGGTCGTTCGCCGGCTTGGGGTCGGCGTGGCCGTCGGCAAATCCGACATTGATGGTTTTGTTAGGATGCCGTCCGCCGATGGCGTCCGCCGCCTGTCCCGTCTTCAGGATCTTGTCCTTGTTGATCTCAAGACCTGGAACATACGACGTATCCTCGATGTAGCCGGGGTCGAGTGAGTACGGCGGGTCCGCCGTTGCGTTCCACCAGCAGATGAGGCTATAGCCGCTATCGCTAATCAGTAGGGTCGATCCGGGCTGTTTGAGGCTGGTGATGGACAAGGGCGCCCCGGCAAAGTCATCCCTATACAGACCCCTGCTAGACGTCAAGGGGACTTTGCACAAGGCGCGGTTGGCACCATAGTTTCCGCAGAGAGGGTCAGCGTTGAGCGCGGGGTCATCAAGCCTCTTCGAGGGGCATTGCAGCAGCTTCGTTCCTGCCCGGGATTTGTCGCGGATCACGCCCGCAAAGTGGAACCACCACCAGCCCGGGGTGTCCCAAGACGAGCTGCCGAGATAACCACCGGGTGGCTTGACTTTCTCTTTAAGCTCAAACCCGTTGGGGAGAGACTGGTGCTGGTTGTCATAGACGGTCAGACTCACTAATAGCTCGTGGATATTGGCCCGGCACGCGATCGACTTTGCCCTCTCGCGGATGCGAGAAAACAGAGGGAACGAAATCGCGGCCAGCAGTGCGATGATCGAAATGACGACGAGTAATTCCACCAGTGTGAACGCACGATGCCTCATACCTTCCTACTATAGGACAAAACCGGTCCGAAGTCAATCCGCAGAACGACCCGGTTCACCACAGAGATTGTCCGCAGATTCCCCAGATTCGAAGTTTCACACGATGCCACCAAAGCCTGCCCTGAGCGTAGTCGAACGGGATCACGAAGGGTGGAATACCCGGATACGATCTTCTTCTTCGTGGCTTTGTGCCTTTGTGTGAGTTGATCTTGGTTCCGGCCGAAGGCCGGGTTGAGTAGTCTGTGGATCCACCTCGTTGGTCTCGCCGGTTGCGGATGATGATCGGCGGATTGACTTTTCGACTATGGGAGGGTAGAATGACGGAATTGGCAAGTCACCTGCGTTACGCGTGTGTGGATTGAAACGACAAAGGCATCTATGAGAAAGCTCGTTATGCTGAGTTTGGCCGTCGCATTGGCTCCGGCGACGCTGGCGAAGGTGTGGACCACGGTCTACCGCTGCGATGGGGTGACGCCCCTGGAAGCGGTGGATCCGAATCACCCGACCGTCTACCGGGACATCATGGTCGGCACGAGACTCGTTCTCGTCGTCAGCTCAGACAAGGGCGAATACTGGTGGGGCCGGCTGCTGCTTTCGCAGGAGGATGCCCAGTACGGTGAGCTAAGCGGCAGAGGGTACGTCGCAATACCGGCCAACTATAAAGATTCCTGCCTTGCCTCGGCAGGCAAGGGCGCACGGGCAATCCCCGTCGACAACTTCGAGGTCGTGGGTTTCGACATCGCCACCAGCCCTTCTCGGCCTGTTTTGCCCGGCGACTGGTTTGTGGTCGATTATTACGCCGAACAGGTTGGGACCTGTCACGTGGGGCTATATAATAACTTATCCATCAGTCTTGACGTGCTGATCGAGACGCTTTCCTTCACCCATGTCCCCTCACGGGATTTCAATGGCGATACGGTCGTCAACCTCAAAGACTTTGCCTCGCTCGCGTCGCATTGGAACTCGAAGGCGGATCCGAATGGTCCTGTCGCCGCGTTTGACATCAACTCCGATGGACGCATTGACCTGGGCGACCTCGCTTTGTTCAGCGAATACTGGCTGGAGAGAACAGGCTGCGGCAACGCACCCCAATGAGTTCCTGCAAGGCCCTGATTCACTGTCGGGCTCATTGGCAGGCGTGCATGTAGCCGTAGTACCATTCGCCGGTGATCGTGCAGTCGGAATAAGGGTCCCAAATGCAGGGACTCTCTATGGAAGACTCCATTCCCTGGTCGACACATGAGCCGCTCTGGGCCGGCCCACAACCCCATCGTTCAAAGTAGACAGTGACAGCACCGTCACAGCCCGCGAACCTGGGGTATTCATCGATGCAGTAATACACCTCATACTCCTGGAGGAGGGTGTTGCAGGCGTAACCGGCGCCGCCGGCGATGGTTGCGAGCGTGGCGTCGGAGAGCGCACCGGGCTGGCCTGGAAGAGGCCGCGTGGAGAGCAGCAGGGCGGTGCCTTCGGACCAGTCCATCGGGAAGAAATCGACGCTTTGTCGATAGAGGAATTTCCTGCTCGACAAATCGGTGAGCCAGACGTCGTGGTCAGTGACTTCGTTGAGCAGGACGAAGTGGCCTGTGCCCGGAATGTGCAGGATCGCTTTGACGCCGCTGAGGTTCTTCAGGGTCGCCAGGTCGGTCTTCACGGCCCGGCAGAAGAGTCCCTGACTCTGAGCCAGCCGCATCATGTCATACAGGCTCGTCCGGCCGCCCTCGCCTACGAGCCGGGCCAGGGCGCTGTCCGGGATGGACTTGCCCAGTTCCAAGGCGGCCTGCTGCAAGACGGCCGTAGCACAGTTCTTTCCGGAGCCTTCGGTAGCCGCAAAGGCCAGCCTCTGGGCCAGCAGACCACGCGTATCGACCATATCGGATTGGACGTAGATTGCCGAGGAGGCCGTGAGGGGCGAGGAGTATTCCACCAGGGCGTTGGCCGCTACGGGCACATTGAAGCTGCCCGGCATCGGAGCAGCGGTGGCGACGGACGTGAAGGTCCACTGCTCAGAGGTCGGCAGCCTGTTGTTCAAGCTGGTGGTCTGCCGCCCGATCTGGATATTATACGGCACCCAGTTGCCCGCGACCTGGCGATAGTCCGAGCAGGTGTACGTCGCGGTCGCCCCGCCGTTCGTGAGCACGGCTTTGATCACGGCGTAACTCTTGGCAGAATCGAGAGTCAGGCTTGTCGAAGTGCCGTCGGTATGCGCGATCGTCATGTCAATCGTGCCGTTGGCGCTGCGTTTCGCCGAGACCTTGGCGGCGTCGAGATTCGCTTGGGAGAACCGGCCGTATCCCCACGGAATCAGTCCGGCCGTCAGCGGCCCGGTAACCGTGTGCTGCAGTTTGCCCGCCGCATCGACCGTTGCCTGGCCTCCCGAGACGCTGTACGTCGTGTATTCCTGCCCGTCCCAGGCAAAGATGCGCCGCTGGTTCCAGCTCATGGTGAATTGTTTGGTCATGTAGTTGCCGGCGAGGGTGGCGTCGGGCTTGACGGAATCCTGCCGGGAATCGACGCTGATCTCCCAGTAGAAGCGACCGTTATCGTATTTCACGGTTACGTGCGAGCTCATCGCCCATTCGTTCGACAGGTTGTACCGGACGTTAAAGGGGATGGCGTCGAGCTTCATCTTTTGCAGCTCCGGCGTCTTCTCATTCTTGCTGACACTATTCTGATACTCCTGGACCGCCTTGTCGATTTCATTCTGGATCGTGGTCGCATCGGTGGTTTTGGCGGCCCCGTACTCCTGGTGTGTCGCGGTGATGGTGCCGACGGAAATCCAGGTCTTGCGCGGCTGACTCGTGACCTGCTGCAAGATCTGCTGGACCTCCGCGTTTGACAACGTTTGTTGTCCCCAGGCCGCCGTGCTCAGGCACAAAGACGCGACAATCGTCAGCAAAAAGCTCACCGTCTTCATAGCATACTCCTTCTACTTGGTTTGGGGTCCATACTCCGCTTTTTTCAACCACCGGCTTCCGTTCCTGGTACAGCACATCAGTTTATCGGACGTGCGGATTCTATGCAAGGGAAAATGAGCGCCTTTGTGATCTTTTCTGGGCGGTGACGCCACGTGGCGCAGGCGCGCGTGCCGATGCCAGCCACCCTGGAGGTTCTGCCGGCTTGTCAGAATGCGATCTGGGCGCGGATGCCGGCCACAAGGGCGTCATGGCCGACGCCGTTGCCGCCGGGATTGGCGATGTATTGCACCGAGGGACTGACGTGTGCCCAGTTTGTCAGCCGGGCATTATAGTAGGTCTCCACAACGCTCTCGTGGCCTTCGGGGAACGTGGCGACGGCTTGTTCGCTGAAGAGACCCCGGGCAAAGCCGATGCCGAGTACGTCGTCGTCGCGCCCCGGCAACAGCCCCTCGTACCGAAAGCCTGCACTCCAAAACTGGGTCAGGTCGTTGCGCTTGGCGTCGGTGTAGCCGTAGCGGAAAAAGACCCCGAGGCCTTGCGGGTCGTCGGAGTGGCCGTTTTCCTTGAGCAGCATCTGGTCGCAAGTTGTGTAGAAGCCGACGTCGTTACGATAGGTCTTGTCGCTGTCGCAGTTGCCCTTCGGACGCGGATCGCACCAGAGGCCGAAGCGGTAGGCCGCCTGCAAAGGGCCGTGGGCGGAGCGGATGCGCGGGGCCATGCCGGTTTCCAAGAGATAGAGGAACGAGTCGTCGCCGTTGACGTTCAAGAAGCTGCCCACGGAGCCGGGGTCGATCCCTCGGGAGTGGCTGTCTTCGACGTGCGTATAGATGCGGCCGGCATCGACCTTCAGCAGTTCCCGCAAATTGCGTTTCCGTTAACCACCGGCTCTGCCGGTGAGCATTCACAAGGCTCTGCCGTTTCGTGCGTGTTTTTGGGTAGGTAGTTCCCCTTGAGGAAGGCCCCGCCGGGCCCAGGAGAACTACCATGAAAGAACGGCA
>JAPLMX010000005.1 GCA_026386805.1 Phycisphaerae bacterium
CGTCAGCATCCTTTCTTCTCCGTCAACCTGGGGGCCTTCTTCAGAAAGCCCTCAGCCTACGGAGATCACTGCGGTGGGTCCATTTTCGATGCCGATTTTTTCTTCCCGACGTGGGTCCCTTTTACATGCCGATTTCCAATCCGGCGCCATGGGACCAAAAGGAAGTCACCTTCCAGGACAGGCTGTTCGTGAAGGACCGCGTCCGCAGCTTCTTTCACATCCCGCTGAACTTCGGCAAGGTGATGGTCCGCAACATGGGCAAGATCCAAGCCGCAGGTGCTCTGCCGCCGGAACCGCTGTTGCTGTCGGACGAGAACTCCCTGTGGGGAGCGGACGTCTACATCGCGGTGGCCAAGGACGTGCCGGGAGCGCAGACGGCCCGGATCTCGGGGACGTTCCTGACGCGGGTCTTCGAGGGACCCTATTCAAACGTCCGCCGGTGGGTCGAGGAGATGAAGACCTACGTCGCCTCCAGGCAAAAGGAGCTCAAGAAGCTCTACTTCTTCTATACCACCTGCCCGAAGTGCGCCAAGCACTACGGCAAGAACTACGTGGTTCTGCTCGCGAAGATCTGATCCTGCGGCCGGGGAGGCGACGCTTTCATCCCAGGTCGATAGTGGTTCGCTTTGAAGACAGGACGTACGTGGAGGTGCATAAGGCGGTTAGTCGATGTGGCCGCCTGCAATCATTCTCTGTACCCACTCTTCCCTTTCCATTGTGCACTGTCCGAGAGAGCGAGCTTCTTGAGGATGCAGAAATATTGCTCCAGGAATATGATCATGTCCCGACTCCCTGTTTGATCCTCGGCGCACTCCAAAGTCGGCGATCATCTTCCCGTTATGCCTAACAACCCAAATATCGTGTGGCCCCTTTGTCTTCTCTATCGTAGCCTCCAACTTTTGGGCTATCTTGAGGGCCAACTCTTTTGTGATGATCCGCATGCACAGTTACCTTCCGCGGACAAATTCCCTCAGAACCGCTTTTTGGTGACGTGGCCCTGGGCCAAGGTCGGAGTCTTTTGTCTCAGCCAAAAGCTCGAAAGTACCGACCATCAGATCCCTCAGATTAGATATGGCATCAACTTGAGTGTCTCCGCCAGTACTTAGGTTTGCGTCGAAAAAAGACGCAACGTACTCGTCGTCTACAAATTGCACGACTGCTTCGATAGGCTTGATAAGTTCATAGGGCTCAGGTGCCAACGACTGAATTGGCACACGAATGGCCGCCCCTTCCTCCAGTCGTGCGAGCCTACCGTTGATAACGGTGATCTCGTTTCGCACCATCTCCAGCGCTGCGACCGCCTGAAACCTCACATTCAGTTCTTGTACGGATGATGTGAGTGATTGTAGTGTCTCATGGACATCCACAGTGGAGATGTCAGCCGGTTCTGCACCGAAATCCTCATGTTCATCAAACTCCGAGCACTCGTCGGTCAGTAACCAGCTTTCACTCTGTCTGGGAATTTGGGTCGATTCTTCCGCGCCCCAGCACAAAGACGGTGAATTGCTCATATATCCACCTCCAGATCTCGGAAAGATAGGTCTGAGAGACTCCAAATTTTCCATACCCCTTGAGATCCACATGGACGATCTTCGCGTCTTCTTTGGGATTTACGACGTACCATTTCAGTCGGCTGGTAGGAAGTCCGGTCAATGTGAATGATGCCCCAGTCATCCGTATTGAGACGCGGGCACTCTTGCCGTCCAGTAATAGGGGTCGTATAATACCGCGTTCGGGTAGTTCTGCGATTGGGACGCGGAAAGATGCGCACACTGTTGCTCTGACAGTCAAATTGTAGGCAGACTCTACTATTTGCAGCACATCTTCTATCTTTTGTGTCGTCATCTTGGGCGGTGGATCGTTCTCAAAGCAAACCGATCTGGCCCAGTTAACATATAGGCTCTCTCTTGGCTTCGTCTCAATCCATGCGCGTAAAAAGACTTCCCCCTGTGGCGTATCATATTTGGCAACTCGTTTTTTTGTCTGCTTGAGGCTGATACTGGTTGCCTCTGTCACGCCGCAGACGCAACACGTGAGTCCGTACCCATCTTCAAAAGTGGGAAGTTGAACCGGCATAGGTTACCTATATTTCTTGCGCTTGTGCGTGCAACTTGGCTATCCTCGACAAATTCACCGTCTGACTCAGGCAAAAAACCGTCAACCTTGAAAGATACTGAGAAAAGTACACTGTGTCAACGAAATTGTGCGAAAAAGCATGGTACCATGGTACTACTCTCAGGCCCCAGCCCCCAGGTCGGGTGTCTGCCGACGTGTTCAAAAGGTGACGCGGAAATCGGTGTACCGGGGGGTGTAGACCGCCTCTTCGATCTGCGTATCGCGGAGGTAGCCCGCGAAGAAGTCCTGGATCTCCCGGAGGCAGTTGTCGATATCCCGGTCCGGACCCTGGAGGAACATCTCGACCGTGCCGTCGGGGAGGTTTCGCACGAAGCCCGCGGCGTTGTACTGCTGGGCGATCTGGCGGGCCGTATAGCGAAAACCAACGCCCTGCACATGGCCCCGGAAGACGACGTGCTTGGCCGTCTGCTCCCTGCGTGCTCGGGTCCCCGCATCCGATGGATCGGATTTGGGAATCCCTCCCCCGTTTCCAGTTGACTTGTTCCGGTCGGTCATTATCCTTTGGCCCGTATCTCTCGATGCCGCCATCGTAGCAGCGGCATCGGTGTTGTGCAAGCACATTGCCCTTCACGTAGGGTCTGTTGCCGCTTATAATGCCCCGGAACGTGAACCTATGAGAAGTGTAAAAAGACAAGTTGAGATCGACGGACAGATTTACCAGCTCAGCACGCTGGTCGCGGGCGATTTCTCGCTTCCGGAGGTGCTCGACAAGCTGGCGGAGGCCGCCGTCAAGATCATCGGCGCCAAGGCCTGCTCGATTCGCCTGCTGGACGAGGAGACCAACGATCTGCGGATGCGGAGCACGTACGGACTCAGCGAGGAGTACCGCAACAAGGGGGTCGTCACCAAGGACGATCCGGTGATCACGGCGGCGTTCGCGGGCGAAGCCGTCCTGATCGACGACATGCGGGCGGACGACCGCATCCACTTCAAGGATGCGACTAATCGGGAAGGATTGGTCAGCCAGCTCACGGTGGCGATGCAGTTCCGCAGTAGACCGATTGGCGTGCTCCGGCTCTATAGTCCGCGGCCGCGTGACTTCACGGCCGGCGACATCGTGGTGGCCCGGGCGGTCGCTTCGCAATGTGCCGTAGCGATCACCAATGCCAAGCTGTATACGGAGGCCATCGAGGCCCAGCGGTTTGCCGAGCAGATGCGGCTGGCCGGACTGATCCAGCGGCGGATGATCCCGGAGAAAGCCCCTCAGATCCAAGGGTTGGACATCGCCGCCAAGTACATCCCGTGCTTCGACGTGGGAGGCGATTTCTACGACTTTCTGCCCCTCGACAAGGACCGGTTGGTCATTACGATTGCCGACGTGATCGGCAAAGGCGTCCCGGCGGCGCTCATGATGAGCTGGTTCCGTGGAATGCTCCAAGCCTATACGGAGAGCTGCCGAAACGTGCCGCCCGATGCCGGTGCCGCAGCCGCCGACCTCCATAGGGGGCGGAAAGCGGCGCTTCGCACCAGAAACGCGATCGAGAACTTCAACAAGATGGCCTGTATGGAGTGCCGGGACGGCGAATTCATTACGCTGTACTACGCGACCATCGACGCCGCCAAAAGGACGATGACCTACTGCAACTGCGGCCATGAGCCGGCGGTGCTCATTCGAGAGGGCTGCGTGTGCGATCTGGCGAAAGGCGGGCTCGTCCTGGGCGTGGACCCGCGCGCCAAGTACGAGATTGAGACGGTCGAACTGCGGGATGGTGATTGCCTGCTGTTCTATACGGATGGCCTGATCGACGCGATGGACTTCAACAGCGAGCTTTGGGGCCGGGACCGCCTGCTGGAGGCGGCGATGCGATTTGCGGATTGCCCCGCCGACCATTTGGTTCGCAATATCCTGGCCTATCGCCGGCGTTTTGCGGGACTGGCCCGGCAGGTGGACGACACGAGCATTATCGCGATGAAGGTCGGCGCGTCTCGGGGCAACGAGGCCTGCGGCGAGTGCATGGCCGTCCAGGACAGCCACCTCTCCGGCGAGGACGTGGAAGGGCTCCCACAGGGCGATGGTGTCGAGGGCGTCCCGCCCTCGAATCGCGGGCTGGAAGCCCGCGACACGCGTGTGGGGGGACCCGAGAGCCGGTGAATCACATGTCGGAGCTTGTCATCACAATCGATGGTCCCGCCGGCAGCGGCAAGAGCACGGTGGCACGGCGGCTGGCCGACCGGCTGGACGCCACGTTCCTCGACACCGGCGCCATGTACCGGGCGATCACCCTGGCGGCGGTCCGGGACGGCGCCGATCTGGGCGAGGAACGCCGGTTGGTTCAGGTTGTCGAAGGACATCGCTTCGACTTCGAGGCGGTCCGCGGAAAGATGCTGGTGTCAATTGACGGCCAAGACGTCACGGAGGCCATCCGGGACAGCGACTTGACGGCCAAGGTCCGATACGCCGCCTCGGCTCCATTGGTGCGGGAGAGACTTGTCCAGATGCAGAGAGCTTTCGCCGCCCAGCACGCCAGGATCGTGACGGAGGGACGGGACCAGGGGACGGTCGCGTTCCCCGACGCCGATGTGAAATTCTACCTGACGGCGGACGCCACCGAGCGGGCCAGGCGGCGCAAGGCCGAGCTCGACGCCCAGGGAGAGCCGGCCGATCTGCAGCAGATTCGCCAGGCCATCGAGGCGCGGGACAAAAGCGACGAGAACCGGGCCGTCGGGCCTTTGAAAGCGGCGCAGGACGCCGTGACGGTTGACACGACGGGCCTGACGATAGAACAAGTTGTCGAGCGGCTGTACCGCCACGTCGAGGAACGATGTCCAAGAAATCATTGAGCGCGAGCTGGTACCGGCTGGCACGATTCGTATGCTGGCTCTTCTGCGTGGTCTATTTCCGGTTCCGCGTCCACGGCAGAGAGAACGTCCCGGAGACGGGAGCCTTGATCCTGGCGGGCAATCACCAGAGCTTTCTGGACCCGGTCTTTTGCGGCATCTCCGTGAAGCGGCGCCTGACCTACGTGGCCCGGGACAGTCTCTGGCGTTTCGGGCCGTTCGGCCGGCTGATCAGTTCGGTCAACGCGATCCCCATCGGCCGGGACAAGGCGGACATCGCCGCGATGCGAATGATCATCGACCGGCTCCGCCAAGGCGAGGCGGTGTGCCTCTATCCGGAAGGCACGCGGACGCTCGACGGCCGAGTCGCAGAAATCAAGCCGGGTTTTGGCCTGCTGTGCCGGCGCTCGAAGGCGGCGGTCATTCCCGTCCTGATCGACGGCGGCTTCGAATGCTGGCCCCGGCACAGAAAACTCCCCTCCCCCGGCACCATCACCGTATGGTTCGGAGAAATCCTCCCCGCAGACCGAGTTCTGACCATGACCAACGAGGAGCTGGCCGACTACCTCTCCCGCACGCTGCGCCAAATGCAGCACGACTGCCGCCTGCAGCAGGGCAAACAACCCTACGACTACAGTGATTGATGAAAGGTGGTCTCCCGCCTGTTCGCTTGCTATACTGCTTGCATGAAGGTGGCTGTTCCTCAAAGAACCAAAGGCAGCAGGATACCATGTGAAGCTGATCTTCCTCAGCCTGCCCACGGCGGACTTGGCGATTGCCCGGGTTGCGGCGCGTGCGGCCCAGGGCGGACATGACGTGCCTGAGGAGGTCATCCGACGACGGTTTGATGCTGGGTTACGGAACTTTCAGCAATCGTATCGTAAGCTGGTGAATCGCTGGGTTTCATACGACAACTCTGGGTCGGTGCCGAGACCCCTTGCCGCAGGAGACAACACATGAAGAAGAAGTTGATGGGTTCCAGCGACCCGGATATCGTGGGATCGGAAGCGGCCCTTCGCCGAGCGGCCAAACGGGCATTGCAGATCGGATTGGAGACGGGCACACCCGTGTACGTTTTGATAGACGGCAAGATCGTGGACTTGACCAAACCACAGCAGCGAAAAGCCCCAAGAGAACGAGGCCGCAAGACCAAGCCGTGATCAATCAAACGTGGGGCTCGTCGCTGTGATCTTCGTCGTCGGCGGTATCGGACGGCTCTGTCCGCTCCGCTTCCTGCCAGGGCCGGAAGATCAGTCCTACCAGCAGAACGGGGGCATAGAAGACGATCAGGACCAGCCGCAGCAGGAAGCCGGGAATAGACACATCACGGGACCACGCTTGTCGCCACATTTGGCCCCAGATTCGCGTCTGCCAGGCGATGTTGACGAAAGGAATGTAGGGGGTGAGCTGCCCCGTTGCCTCGCCGCAATGCGGGCAGTAGTAGGTCAACGGGTCCACCGGTCGCATACAGCGCAGACATAGCGGCGTTTCCCGCGGTCGATCGTGCTGCTCTTGCGTGTTGGCATTTTCCGCGTTTGTCATCTTGACAGCCTACCATCTTGCTCGCACTGAGCCCCTCTTCGGTGCTCATCCACCTCGGTTTGCCGATTTCTTATTGAGTCGCTCTTCCCCTGCGAATATTACTACCGCCTCAGCCCAAAAAGGCAAGAAGAAAGGAAGGAAGCTCTGTCAGAGTCATCTTACTTGAGTTTGTGCAGCAGCCAGTTCACAAGGCCCAGGTCAATCGCCATTTCTGCCAGTCTTCCAGGGAGTAGAAGCTCGACATCTGCGTTGGTGACGGGTGTCGTCGTGAGGGCTTCCGTCGGCGTGTGAACAACAAAGTACAATTTGCGGTAATCCCCTGCGGCAAACTGGTCTGCGTATCTCCTGAACTCCGGCAGATCGGCGGCCGATTTGACCTGGACTTGGTATTGGTCTCTGGTGATTGGGTCCTCAAGCTCAAGGTCGCTGTACTTCATTGTCTTGCCAACTGTTGTGAGCCGGCGCCAGCCTGATTGGCGGAACAGGAGATCTACAAATGTCTCGAAGTCCCGCCAGTGCAGCCTGCGAATGCCGGCCTCGGCAGCCTTCACGAGCGCATCTCTTGCCTTTGCCACGTTTCTGTATTCGGGACTCGCTTCATCATTGAGAAGCCTATGGAGAGTATCCCTCTCGCGGACTTCGCAGGCCGTGCCACGAAAGCCCTGCGTTCTTGCGAGGTTGCCCGGAATCTGGTTGACGAACAAGACTGCGCCATGTATGTCATGGTCCTTCCAGGCAGCATTCAGACGTCGAAACTTCGACACCCCATCCTCCTCAATGAGAGGTGCACCGACGCGACACCACCACAACTTCGAGCCGGAGAAGGTGATCCACACATCGTTCGGCGTAGACTCGCAGATCATTCGTAACGCATTGAGGTCGCGCGTAGCTACGCCTCCGTCGGCAGCCGTTTGGGCGAGTTGAGCGTGGATCTCTTCCCAGCGTGCGTTGTTGATATCGTCGAGAGACTGGTGCGTCCAACCTATACGCAGCTTGTTTTCTGCAATAGCAGACTTTTCCCATTTCCCACCACGACCCAGCTTAATGTAATATGCCTTGTCGAACTGCACTGTCTCCATTGTCCTATTCTCCAAACGATCATATCTCCGGTATGGACTCCATCTGGCGGATTGCACAGAGGGTGGTCGTCCTCACAACGAACATCAGTAGGGTCCGGATCGGAGAGACTCTGTCATCGCTGTCTTCCTGTTTGCTCGGCGACAAGCTCGATCTCGTACATTCGGGGCCAGAGTTTGCCGGTGACGAGGAGGTGCCTGGTTTGGGGGAGATAGGCGATGCCGTTGAGGACGGCTTCGCCTTCCTCTTCGGCGGGCGGGGTGTACAGGCCCGACAGGTCGATCCAGCCGGTGACGCGGCCGGTCTTGGGATCGATGATGGCGATTCGATCGGTCTGCCAGATGTTGGCGTAGACCACGCCGTCGATGAATTCGAGTTCGTTGAGGTTCGGGACGGGGCGGCCCTGGTCGCGGACTTGGAGGCGGCCCGTCTCGGCGTAGGTGTTCGGGTCGAGGAAATGCAGGATCGCGGTGCCGTCGCTGAGGATCAGACGCTTGCCGTCGTGGGTGAGGCCCCAGCCTTCCGTCGCGTACTTGAACCGGCCCAGCGGTGCGAACGTGTCTTTCCTATACACGAAGCCGATATGGGATTGCCAGGTGAGCTGGATGAGCTTGTCGCCGAAGAGGGTGATGCCTTCGCCGAAGTACTCCTCGGGCAGGCGAAGCATCTGCACGGTCTTGCCCGTCTGCAGGTCGCGCTTGTAGAGGGCCGATTGGCCGTAGAGGCCCGTGCCTTCGTAGAGAAAGCCATCCTCGTAGACAAGACCCTGAGTGAAGCACCGGCGATCATGCGGATAGGTCTTGACCACCTTGTACCGGTAGTGGGCGACATCCGACTGCGGCGGAGCCGGGTTGCGGCTGGAGGACGAGGCGGTAGGCTGGTCCCGTCCGGGGTCATCGCCCGTTCGATCGGAATGGTGGGCATAGCCCACCCTACCAGCAGCGGAGGGCGGACTATTCTTTGATTCCTCGCCGGCCGGCACGGTGCGCACGGCAAGGAACACTGAGATACCCAGCCCAGACAGCACAAGGATCCCAAGCACAACATGTATGGATCTCAATCGCATCTGCTCCCCATTGTAAATCGTAATTCGTAAATAGTAAATGAAGCATCGGCCGCCGGGCAGGGCAAACGTCAAGTCATTTGATGGCACCGCTCTGCATGTCATTGCGAGCGAAGCGAAGCAATCTCCCACCGCTATGATTGAGATTGCTTCGTCGCGGCGCTCCTCGCAATGACATATACGGGATCGGCTAAGCGACTTTGCGTTTGCCCTGGGCCGCCAGGGGCAATGCCGCTCATGCAGGCCCAGCCCCGACGCACCGGGCGCAATTGAACTTGAAGGGACGCGGTGATTCGTGATAGTCTGTAGGAACGTTGTCTTTGGGAGTGTTGATGGCCCGACGCAAGTCCCGTGAAGAACGAAGTCAGGAGTCTCGCCGGCCGGTGGACAGTGTCTCTGTCGAACGGCCGCCGCGGGTCGCGTCCAGGCATCGATTCCGGCCGGCACGTAGCCTTGTCTTCTTCGTGCTGTTCTACGTGTTCATCGCATGGGGGATCGACGTCCGTCTGCTGTATCACTGTGGCGGTCTGGTTGACAATTTCCCCTGTTTCTACCGGGGGTGGGACTTCCTCCGCGGTTTTCTCGCCGTCCCCGGGGGGGCCGTCGAGTATGTCTCGGCGCTCCTGGCACAGTCCTTTTATTACTCCTGGCTCGGTGCGGCCGTGGTGACGGGCCAGGCCTGGGTGCTCTACGCGTGCACCGATTGTGTCGTGAAAGCGTTGGACGTCCCGCACCTGCGTGGCCTGCGATTTCTCGGTCCACTCCTGCTGCTGGCCGTCTACTCTCAATACGGATTCCCCTTTCTGACCACGATGGGCTTGCTGGCGGCCCTGCTGGGCCTGTGTCTCTATGTGAAGCTCAGCTCGGCCAGCGTCGTTCGTGCCCTCGGTTTCTACTTGCCCTTCTGTTTGTTTCTGTACGTTGCCGCAGGGGGTAGCTCGTTGGTATTCGTCGTCCTGGGGGGACTATATGAGCTGCTGGCGAGACGGCGGCCGGGCCTCGGCCTGGCCGAGGTGGCGTTCGGCGCGGCCGTGCCGTATGTGCTTGGCGTCCTTGTGTACGGAATCCGCGCCTACGACGCTTATTGCCGGCTGTTGCCGCTGTCCTGGGAACTCCTGAGCCACAATACGTTCCGGATCATGCTCGAAGCCGTCTACGCTCTTTATTTGTTTCTGCCTGTCCTTGTCGTCGCCGTGGGGATCTGGCGTCTCGTCACGCAGGCGCGAGAGGACCGCGCACCGTTGGCGGCCAAGACGGGCCGCCCTGTGAAGGTTTCTTCGCGGTGGGAGGCAATCAGGACCCGTGCCGCCGAAGTCTTCCATGATAAGCGCGAGGGGACCGTCGGATGGAACCTTTCGACCCTGGTCCTGGCCGGTGTCCCAGTCGCCACAGTGCTGCTCTGCCGCGCCCCGGCGAAAAAGGACATCCTTCGGACCGACTATTTCTCTCGCCAGGGGCTGTGGGCTCAGGTGCTCGAACTCGGTCGCCACAGCCCGTATCGGTACACCGTGTGCCACGCGGTGGACCGCGCCTTGTGTCGCCTGGATCGGCTGGGCGATGAGATGTTCGGTTTTCCGCAGCAGCCTGCGGCCCTGCTGCTGACCGACCCCAGCGCGGACCCGGTCTGGCAGAAGTTCGACACATGCATGGACCTTGGCCTAATCAACCAGGCGGAGAACGCCCTGGTCCTGTGCACGGAGATCTATGGGGAGCGTCCCCTGTTGCTGCACCGCCTGGCGACCATCAACATGATCAAGGGCAACGTGGGGGCGGCCCGCGTTTTTCTTGGGGCGCTGGCCAAGGTTCCGTTCTGGCGGTCCGTGGCGCGCCGGGACCTGGCGCGCTTGGAGAGCGATCCCAACTTATCCGAAGACGCCGAGATTCAACGGTGGCGCAGCGTGATGCTCAAGACGGATTCCGTGAGAGACGTGGACACGTTGGGCCAGTTGCTGACGGAAAACCCCATGAATCGAACGGCCTATCAATACAGCATGGCCGCCTTGCTGCTGTCCAAGAACCTGGACGGTTTCGTGCGGATGTTCGACACGTACCATCACCGGAACTTCTCGAGGATTCCCAGGCACTACGAGGAGGCGCTGCTTTTGTCTGAGACGCTCCGGAGGCAGCCGGCGGATGTGCCGGGACGGGTCGTCTCCCCCAAGGCCAGGGCGCAGCTCCAGGAGTTCCTCCGGATGTTCCGGCAGGCCGGCGAGGATAAGACGGCGACGCGGTCGGCGCTCCGGAAGAAGTTCGGCTCCACGTATTTCTACTACTATTTTGTTGGCGCGTGAAGGATTCCGTCGTGCACAAACGTTCTATCATCGTCTTGCTCCTGGTCGCCGCTGCGATGGGCGTATTCGCTGTCGTTGCCCTGTCTTCCCGGTCCGTCGCAGGGGCACCGACCCAGGACTCTGAGCCCATGGACCGTCAGGCTCGCCTACGGCCTGACTACGGTGGATCGGTTATCCCGCCCAACATCGCCCCGTTGAATTTCGCGATCCAGGAGCCTGGTGTTGCTTTCTGGGCCCGGATCTCCTCCCGGCAGGGTGACGCCATCGAGGTCTTGAGCCGCGACGGCATCATCAAGGTCCCGCCCAAACGCTGGCGGAGCTTGCTCCAAGCCAACCGGGGCCAGACGCTGTGCGTGGACGTGTTTGTCAAGGAAGCCAACGGCCCCTGGCGCCGGTTCCAATCCACCACGAATCTCATCGCCCAGGAGGACATTGATGCGTGCCTCGTGTACCGCAAGATGCACCTGACCCATGTGCGTGTGGGCAGCAGGATCGGCATCTACTGCCGCCATCTGAGCACCTTCCAGGAGTCTGTCGTTCTCAGCAGCACCAGCTACGAAGGTGGCTGCCTGAACTGCCACAGCTTCTGCCAGAACGATCCCGACAAGATGCTGTTGGGCGTCCGGTCGGACAAATACGGCACCGCGACCCTTCTGGCGGAGGAGGGAGTCGTTCACCGGCTCGACGCCAAGTTCGGCTACACGTCCTGGCATCCCAGCGGGCGACTGGCCGTGTACGCCGTGAACAATATCCCGATGTTCTACCACGCGGCCCGCAACGAAGTACGCGACACGGTCAACCTGGATTCCATGCTGGCCATCTACCGTTGCGAGCCGGGCCGGAGCGACGTGGAGCCGAAGCTGGCTCAGAAGGACCGGTTGGAGAACTGGCCCGTGTGGTCGGGCGACGGCAAGCACCTCTACTTCTGCACCGCTCCCAAGCTATGGCCGGCCAACACGGGCGTCCCGCCCGCGCTGTACGACCGGGTCAAGTACGACCTGGTCCGCATCGCCTACGATATCGCGACCGACACGTGGGGCGAGATCGAAACGGTGCTTTCCGCCCGGCAGACCGGCAAGAGCATCGGGATGCCGCGCGTCAGCCCGGACGGCCGCTGGCTATCCTTCTGCATGTTCGATTACGGCTATTTCCCGAGTTGGAAACAGGAGAGCGACCTGTACCTGATCGATCTTCAGGCCCCGCGGCAAGACGGACAGTTCCCGTATCGGCGTCTCGAGATCAACAGCGATAAGAGCGAAGCGTGGCAGACGTGGTCCAGCAACAGCCGGTGGCTCGTTTTCAGCAGCAAGCGGCTGCATGGCGTTTTCACGAGGCTGTTCCTCAGCTACGTCGACTCCGCCGGCCAAGTCCACAAGCCGTTCGTCCTGCCGCAAGAGGACCCCGATTTCTACGAGTCCTGTCTGATGGTCTTCAACACGCCCGAGCTCGTCACCGGACCGCCGCGGGCGGTCGGCGAAGCGCTGGCCGGGGTCTTCCGCCGTCGCCGGGGAATGTCGGTTTCGATTCCCCAAACCATGGCGACGCCGCCCGCCGGCCGGGTCCCTCCCGCCTCTTTCTGGCAGCTCCAGCGCGAGTAGCCCTCCGGGTGTCTGCGCCGCGGTTCGCGGAAATAGGCTTGACGTGGGGTGGCGGGGGGAATAATCTCGCTGCACGAGCTTGGACGGGTATTCTGCTGAGAGACCTATGGGGTTCACAGCCGGGTAGACCATAAATCGTAAAGAGCAAATCGCAAGGGGATGGCTATGAGCAAGAACGAAGTCTCGCGTCGTGGTTTTCTCAAGGCGTCGGCCGCGTCGTTGGCGGCGGTGGGGATGGCGGGCCGGGTGTACGCGGCGGGCTCGGATGCGATCCGGGTCGGCATCATCGGCTGCGGCGGGCAGGGCACCCGCGACCTCATCAGTTGCGTCAAGAGCTCGCCCGGCGTGCAGATCGTGGCAATGGGCGATCTGTTCGAGGACCGCCTGCAAGAATCGCTCAAGAAGCTCAAGACCGAGGTGCCCGAGGCGGTGAAAGTCACGCCGGACAAGTGCTTCATCGGTTTCGACGCTCACAAGAAGGTGGTGCAGACCGATGTGCACGTGGTTTTGCTGACGACGCCGCCTCACTTTCGCGCCATGTATCTCCAGGCCGCGATCGAGGCGGGTAAGAACGTATTCATGGAGAAGCCCGCCGGCGTGGACCCCAAGCAGATTCGCTCCATCATTAAGACAGCGGAACTTGCTCAGCAGAAGAAGCTCTCCATCGTCGCCGGCACGCAGCGGCGGCATAGCAAGAAGTACCAGGAGACCATCCGGCGGATTCATGACGGCCAGATCGGCCAGATCGTCGCCGCCCAGGCCTACTGGAACGGCTCGGATATGCTCGGTTACTGGAAGTGGTGGGATAAAGAGAATCGCTCCGACGTCGAGTGGCAGTTACGAAGCTGGCCGTGGTTCACCTGGACCAGCGGCGATCATATCGTCGAGCAGCACGTCCACAACCTCGACGTGATCAACTGGGCGCTCCAGGGCCATCCGGAGCAGTGCCTGGGCATGGGCGGCCGGGCGGTCCGCACACTGGGCAATATTTACGACCACTTCGCGGTGGAGTTCGAGTACGCCAAGGGTGTGCGGGTCCTCAGCATGTGTCGCCAGATCAATAATTGCGGCAGCGGCGACAGGATCGCCGAGCGCGTCGTTGGCACCAAAGGCTATGCCGACGTGGATCGTGGCGTGATCGAGGGCGAGAAGCCCTTCAAGTACGATGGTCCCGATCCCGATCACTATGGCGAGGAGATGAAGGATCTGATCGCCAGCATCCGCAACAACTCGCCGATCAACGAGGCCAAGCAGGTGGCCGAGAGCACGATGGACGCGATCATGGGCCGCATGAGCGCCTACACCGGCCGGGCGTTGAAGTGGGACTGGGCCATGACGGCGTCGAAGCTGGACCTGACCCCGCCGAAGTACGACTTCGTGGAATTCGCGCCGGACCCGGTGGCGGTCCCCGGCAAGACACAATTGATTTGAGATTTTTGATGTATGATTTTTGATCTGCAAATCAACAATCACACTTCAAACTTCCAAAACTGAGGTGATGCGATGAACGATCAGGGCAGGCACGAGGGGGTTTCGAGACGAGGTTTCATGAAAGGAGCGGCGGCCGGGGCGGTTTCGCTCGCGGCGGCTTCCACGTTCAATCCGCGGGCCTTCGCGGCGGGCAGTGACACGATCCGTGTGGGCTTGATCGGCTGCGGCGGCCGGGGGACTTACGACACCGGCAACTGCCTCAAGGCGGCCGAGGGCGTCGAGCTCGTGGCGATGGGGGACATGTTCAAGGACCAGTTGGACAAATGCCGCCGGACGCTCTCCAATTCAAAGGAAATATCCGACAGAGTGAAAGTCACGGACGACAAGTGCTTCATCGGGTGGGACGCCTACCAGAAGGTCTTGGCGACCGACGTGAACCTGGTGATCCTGACGCAGCCGCCGCACTTTCGTGCCCTGCACCTGAAAGCGGCGATTGAGGCGGGCAAGCACGTATTCATGGAAAAGCCCGTGGCCGTGGACCCGGTGGGCGTTCGGTCCGTGATCCAATCGTCGGAATTGGCGGACAAGAAGGGCCTGAAGATCCTGGCCGGCACGCAGATGCGCAGGATCTCGCACGCGGTCGAGGCGGCCAAGCGGGTGCATGACGGCGCTATCGGCGAGATTCTGGGCGGCCAGTGCGTTCGGCTCGGCGACGCCATGCGGAGTTGGGGTCCGAAAGAGCGGCAGCCGGGCTGGTCCGATATGGAGTGGCAACTGCGCCGCTGGCTGTTCATGACCTGGCTCAGCGGTGATTTTATCGTCGAGATGCACGTACACAACATTGACATGATGAACTGGCTGATCGGCGCCCATCCGGTACAATGTCTCGGCATGGGCGGCCGACAGGCGCGAACCGAGCCCCAGTACGGCGACTCGTATGACCACTTCGCCGTGGAGTACGAGTACCCGAACGGGCTGCGAGTCGAGTACCTGGGCTCGCAGATCGACCAGATGACCGACCGCAACGATCAGCGGCTGGTCGGCACGAAAGGTTCGCTGGTGGCGGATTTCGCCCGGGTGAAGATCGAAGGCCAGAACCCGGCCGAGATCGCCTGGGACCAGAATGATCCGTGCGTGAAACAACACGCCGATCAGATTGAGGCGATTCGCCGAGATCAGCGGTTAAATGAGGGTCGGCGAATCGCTGAAAGCACCCTGACCTCCATTATGGGTCGGATGAGCGCATATACGGGCCGGGCGTTGAAGTGGGACTGGGCGCTGAACGCCTCGAAGCTGGATCTGACGCCGCCGGCGTACCAATTCGGCGATTTGCCGATGCCGCCGGTGGCCGTGCCCGGCAAGACACAGCTCATTTAGCATTGATGATCGATGACTGTTGATTGATGATTGTGGGGGTGGCGGCGTCGAAACATCGCTTCGTTTGACGCCGCCGCTCCCATTTTGTCTGCTTCATTTCCCGCAGAGACTCCCATTTCGCGACGAACCCGTGAAGGGATTCTACGTATTCTCGACTAAACGGCGGTTGCCTGGCCGGGCGCACACGAATGACAAGGGGGCAGCGGTCTGCCTTAAGAACCCTTCGGTCTATATGATGGTGGAGAAGTCACTTGATTAGGAGGTGTACCATGACGGAGCAAAGTGTCGGTGGATGTCGCGTCAACAGGGGAGGGATCGTCTCGATTTTCGTTATCGGGCTTCTCTGCATTCCATCCCTGGGATGGGCGCAGGGCCGCGCGCAGGCGGCCAAAGAGTTGTCGAAGGCGTTTTCGGAGGCGGCCCGGACGGCGATGCCGGCCGTCGTGTCCATCAAGGTGGAAAAGACCGTGACGGGTCCCGTCATGGGAATGGGCGGCCCGGAAGGGTTCAACGACCCCTTCGGCCAGTTCAACGATGACTTCCTCAGGAGGTTCTTTGGGGGCCGGGCGCCGCAGCAGCGGTCGCCTCGGAAGTACCATCAGGAAGGGCAGGGGTCGGGCTTTATTATCAGCGCAGACGGGTACATCTTGACCAACAATCACGTCGTCGGCGACGTGGACAAGATCACGGTGGAATTGAAGGACGGCCGCACCTTCGACAACGCCAAGCTGATCGGCACCGATCCGGATTCGGAAGTAGCTCTGATCAAAATCGAAGGCAGCAACTTCCCGGTGCTGCCGATGGGCGACTCCGGCAAGATCGAGATCGGCGACTGGGTTATCGCCATCGGCAACCCGTTCGGCCTGAGCGAGACCGTAACCGTCGGGGTCATCAGCGCGGTCGGGCGCAGCAACATGCACATCGCGGCCTATGAGGACTTCATCCAGACCGATGCGGCCATCAATCCGGGCAACTCCGGCGGCCCCCTGATCAATCTCGACGGCGAAGTGATCGGCATCAACACGGCCATCGTCAGCGAGAGTGGCGGCTACATGGGCATCGGCTTTGCGATTCCCATCAACATGGCGCGGGCCATCGGCGAGCAACTGAAGAAGAGCGGCAAGGTCAGCCGCGGCTATCTGGGCCTGGCCGCTCAGGACGTAGACTCCGACGCCGCCCAGTTGCTGGGCCTCAAGGAGGCGGCGGGCGTCGTCGTTTCGGCGGTTGTCAGCGGTTCACCGGCCGAGAAGGCGGACGTCAAGGTCAACGACGTCATCCTGACGCTCGATGGCAAGAAGGTGCAGACCTATGATGCCTTCCGGAACGCCGTGGCGATACTGCCGCCCGGCCGCAAGGTCCGGCTCGATGTCAGCCGAGGGGGCAAGGCCCTCGAATTGACGGCCACGCTGGGCGAGCGTCCGAGCGCCTTGGCGAAGCAGGAGCCGGCGTCCCAGGAGCCGCAGCAGGCGCTGGGGCTTGAGGTCCAGGACCTGACGAAGGACCTGGCCGACCAGTTGCACTACCAGGCGGGGGAGGGAGTCATCGTCACGGCCGTGGCCCCGGATAGTCCGGCGGCCCAGAAGGGGATTGAGCCCCAGGACGTGATCGTGTCCGTCAACGGCCGCAACGTCTCAACCGTGAAAGAGTTCGCCGCCGCCGTCAAGAGGTCGGCGAAGAGCGGCAAAGTGCTCCTGCTGGTCAAGCGCGGCGATGTGTCGCAGTTTGTGACCGTCAGCACGGAATGACGGATCGGACAGCAGATTTCACTCAGTGGGACACCGCCGGCAAGGGATCGTCGGCGGTGTCCCTGCATTGAATCGCCTTGAATACGCGAACGGACAACAGGCCGGAGGCGATAGGCCGCAGGCCGTAGCTGAGCCCTGATCCCAGTCTTGCCGACTACCGAATACCGCCTTTTCCCTTTTGACTTTTTCCCTTTGCCTTTCTCACCCGCCTTCGTCACAATATTCCCCAGAGAAACACCCTTGCTGAAGCTGCGACGAAGTGGTTGGCGGCTCTGGTCCGCCGGACGGGTTTGGTGAGGTTGAAATGAGTCGGACGGCGGCTGAAGGCCGAGAGTCGGGGGAGAAACCAGACAGGAGCCGTGTATCTCCTAATTGTTAATTTGAGCGCTGAGCCTCGAAGCTCCCCTCCGAGAGGACTTGCGGTCAGACCGTCTTCGGCGGTAAGCTTGAATCCGGCGTCTGGCGGTCTGGACTTTGGGGTCCAGGTCTCGGGGCAAAGGTCGCGGGAAGTCCTGGGCACTTGAGCAAGACGATAGGATGGAAAAGGAAGGGAAAATCCTGTGAGCAATGACAATCGTACGACACTCACGCGGCGGCGATTTTTGGCCCAAGGGGCGAGGGCGGCAAGTCTGGTGGCGCTGCCCTATTATGTTCCGGCCTCGGCCCTGGGACGGGGCGGGGCCGTGGCGCCCAGCGGACGCACCGTGATGGGCGGCATCGGCCTCGGCGGCCGCGGGTCCTATGACTTGGGTTACATGCTGACCGAGCCGGATGTGCAGTGGGTCGCGGTCTGTGATGTCCAGAAAGGCCGGCGCGAAGCGGCCAAGAACGTGGTGGACAGCAAGTACGGCAATAAAGACTGTGCGGCGTATAGCGATCTGCGCCAGCTCCTGGCGGAACGGACGGATGTGGAGGCCGTGCTGATTGCCACCGGGGACCGCTGGCATGCGTTGGCCTCCATTCTGGCGATGCGGGCGGGCAAGGACGTTTATTGCGAGAAGCCGGCTTGTCTGACGATGGCCCAGGGGCAGGCGGTCGTGGAGACCGCCCGCCGGTACGGCCGGATCTACCAGACCGGCGCCCAGCGGCTCAGCGAGCCGCCCCATGTGTTTGCCATCGAAATGGCCCGCACCGGCCGGTTGGGCCCAATTCATACGGCGTATGCCGACTGTCGGTGGCGCGACGGGTTGCGTCACGAGTGGTTGCCGGCCCAGGCGGAACCGTCCCAGGAGGAATTGGACTGGGATCTCTGGCTCGGCCCCTCTCCCTGGCGACCTTACAACGCCGGTTATGTGAATGGCAGTGGGTGGTATCACTATTATGATCTCGCCACGGATGTTGCGATGTGGGGCGCGCACACGGTGGCGCAGGTCCTGGCCGGACTCGACATGACAAACGTATCCTCCCTCGAATTCGAGTATGCAGGACCCGATGCGACGATGGTGACGCGTCTGTCCAACGGGGTAAAGCTGGTTCTGTTCCGCGTCGCCGGCTCGGTTTGGGACCCGTGCCAGTATTGGCATGGCGCCTGTGGGGAGCGGTTCGATGGCCCGGAAGGATGGGCGGCGGCCGCCGACGGCTATACCGCACCCGAGGTCTCCGCGCCGGCGCTGATGCGCGACTACAAGAAGGTGCTGGCGGACTACACGGCCCGCACCCAACGGCCCTGGAACCATGTGCGGGATTTTCTGGATTGCATCCGGTCGCGCCGACCCCCGGTGGCGAACCCGGAAGTCATGTGTCGGTCCATGAACATCTGCCTGGCGGCCGACATCTGCGAGCAATTGCAGCGAAATCTGAAGTTCGACCTGGGGCCAGGCCGAGTTCGTCGGCGATCCCGAAGCCAACCGGCTGCGGTCCCGCGCGATGCGCGTCCCGTACACGATCTGACCCAGCCACGAAGAGCCCGCGAGCAGATCTGGGCAGATCTGAGGGGGCTTCGAGGCTCAGCCTTCAAATTGACAATTAGGGCTTGCCAGGGGCGGGTAGGATGTGCTTATGGCCAGACCGCAACGGATCGAGTAGGCAGGGGGCTACGCCGTGGCGCCGCGGTCAGTGCCCAGTGGCACAAGCTGGCGCGAGCAAGTGAAAAGCGATCCGTGTCTGCACAAAGAGATGGCCGAGATCGTCGCGCAGCTCAAAAACGCTCGCGGTTAATTGTTAATTTGAGGGCTGACCCTCGTAGCTCCCTCGTAGCTCCCCGGATCGAAGGCGAGCCCGCGTTCTCGTCGAGGATCGCCGGGGGCATCAACGGCGATCTCGCCACCTGCGCGGTGACGCTCAACGTCGTGCGCTCCATCCTCGAAGTCGGCCCCGGACTCAAAACGATGGCGAACCTGCCCGTTCCCTCCTGGTTCACGGCGCCTCCGTAGATGGGAGTTCCCGCGAAAAAGATCCCGCGACCGTCTTGACAGCAGCTTGCTCATAGATGTCTCCAGAATTCCCCCGTGGTCGAATACTGGTCCGGCAAACCTCGCGGTGTTATTTTCACGTTTTTTGTGGAGAAAACGCAGCTCGACAGCCGAATGATTCATGAGACACGGTTTCTCGGGCTCTCTCGTGATGAGGTCAGATGGTTATGCGCTGGCTCGGTGCTACGGGATATTCGGGAGGAGGCATTGAAAAAAAACGGGCTAGTTATGGTCGTTGACCATGGACCATGTCTTCCGGGAAGAATCCTCTTGACAAAGAACTGCAACGTGTTAGACTATAATAGCTTCCGATCATGGGATGGATTCCAATCGATTATTGCACCCGCCAGGATAAGGGTTGGAGGGTTGGTTAAGGTTGAGGAGGGCGGACGATGACGCCACGCGGGGATCGTGCGGTTGGACTATGTGCTTTGGCATTGGCGTCGCTGCGAGAAGAATGCAGAACGATGCTTCGTGTCTGCGCTAACCGCAAGGCGACGACGAGAAGTGGCGAACAACTGGCATGCACGTCGTCTCCCGACAATCCCCTCAACACAGAATTTCGCCGCTGGCGCTGCGACCCCCAGCATGCGTGGTCGGTTATCATAGCCCCGGAGACACAAGCCAAAAGGGCTTGTATGACTCTACAGCACCGCTTGTTGTCCTGCAGTTTTCTATGTCCAACGAACCTACGGGGGCGGACCCTGAGAGGGGAGCAGCAGTTATGATGCGCCAATCACATTCTGATTCGCATACCACCGGTGGGTTGTGGCGGTGCAGAAACGCTCATTCTGACTGTGTCGTCCTTATCGCAGAATTCCGTGAGGGGCCTTATCTTGTAGCAAGGCAGGTAATTGAAGGTCTACAATATAGCAAGAAGAACAAACGTATAGATATAACCCTAATTTTGGAGCTTGAAAACCCAAATACAGTGCCAACTTGCGTTAGAGTGGCCCATCGCGGCGATGTGGATGGGTGGCTGGAACCCTTCACTTTCGGCACTGAGGATCGTGCATTGCGACTACTGACAAGTTTGTATTCCAACCGGATTGTGAGGAATCCAGGTAACCCGCGAAATGCGTTCTTCTATCCGAGAGTGAACTGTCTCGCTGTAGCGGTGCAGCCAACTGTGGTTTCACTCGAGGGCCCAACACGATGCTTTGTCGATGGAATCGGTGCACGCAAACTGGAACCAGAGATGCCGAAAGGCGCGCATCCATCCTTTACATCATTCCTCCTGCCGGCAGTCGCGCCCAAGGCCAAGGATCTATTTGTCCTCCGATTGCGATTCGAGGGAGCTACTTATGAACACCTTCTGGGCCAACAGCCTTGGTTCTCAGTCTCCAGCTACAGGCGATTGCTCAGCGATATTGCCGCATTTGACATGGTCAATGCCTCACCCAAGGCCCAAAAGCTGTTTCGTGACTCCATTGAACCGGTTCAGGCCCATATCGTGCCGGAGGCATATGACGTAGTCCTGTTCCAGGATATCGGGGATCCTGTTGAGGTTATGGACGGAAGCGTCTGCATCCTTCCTGTCCGACATGAGGATGACCAACTTGCACGGCAAGTGCTTTGGTTCTACGGTAAGCCAGCTAGTGACTTCTACCTTGAGTTGCGCTATGCGGACTCTCGGCCAGCAGGTCCTCCCGATGACTGTTTCATTGTATCCGGATCACGAGCAAGACAAAGAAGACTTTTGAGGAAGACGGCTATTTGACGATTCTCAGTGGGAAGGCCGATCACCGCACATCGGCTCGAGGCTTCTTTGGTGGGACAAGGAAATGACCCGAAAAGGGAATCGAAAACACGGAGGGAAGAGCGGTGATAAGGCAACAGAACCCCAGAAGCAGCCAGAGCAGGGGCGCGACTGGTTCGAGCACACCTGCACGAACACAGAGGCGCACGGTCTCCTGTCGAAGATTGAGACGATTCTGAATGGCGGAATTGTTGATCCCCGGATAGCGCGCACCATTCAAAAGAGAGCTCAAGAATTGACCGAGCAAGCCAAGTGGCCCGATTGTCCTTCGTTTTGCGCTCGCACCATCCAAGTGATGAAACGCTTAGCTTTTCTACCGGACGCCGTTCAGTTATGTGATAGTGTTTTTCGCATCATCATGGACGCTTGGCATGCCGGCCTTCAAGGTGAGGACAAGTTAAAGAGCCAGTCAGGAAAGCAAGGTCAAGGCACGTACAATCCCCTCCTCAATCCCCAGAGACTGCTTGAGGGGTGGACTATGGACCTATCCCTTGTGGCGAAACCTTGCCTACCCAGTTATCTGCGACTCCTTCGCTTCGAGAGACTCCATACCCAGAATCAGCAACTCGATACGGCCCTTGCTGCATTCGTGGAACGCATTAAGCAACTCGCGACAGTCAAGCCGATAGCGCCCCAAGATGTAGATATCGCCGCGAAAGCAACCGCTGTGTTCGAGTCGGAGATCCTCGAGTCACTCCTCCTCGTGGCAAAAGAACAGGCGATTTCGCATGTGGCGAAGGCGACGCAGCTTATCGCTACGGCTGTGCAAGCGGATATCAGCGTTCTGGAGAAGGACACAGGACCTGTTCGTCGGGCCATGGACGCGCTGCCCAGCCTCATCTGTAGGGCAAGTGTCTCGCCGACGGCTGCTGAACGCGAAAGCACCATTCAGAAACATCTCCACGAAGCTTACCTAGTGCTCAATCAACTCCACCGTCATAAGAAAGAAGCCAGGCCCTATCTTCGGGACCCTCTCGCCCAGTTGATGCCTTGGTTAGGGGGCTGGGAACAGAGACCGCTTCGGAAAAACGGCAAGGGATGGAAGGCGTCCATCCAATACACATATAACCAGCAGATCCACGAAGTCGACGGCGATGTGGTTGACTTCTGTGCAAAACACAAAGGTGTCCACATCAAGCTCGGGAGTAGCGTCAAAAAGTGCAGTTGTCTTCCAGGAAAGCCCATTTCGTTGGAGTTCTATAGCAGTGGAGAGACGCACTTTGTGGATGAGGCCAAGATTATCCTCACACACCCTGCCGTGGATAAGCGATGGGAGTGCAAAGCAAGGGCAATCCGCGGGTGGATGTACGAGGAGGAATTTGACAAACCAAGCAAGGATGCTGGGGCCGCGTTTTCCATTGCGGACATGCGAGATGACCTTCGGACGTATTTGAATCAATTGGAGAATAGGTCAGGTTTGGAGCCACTTGCTGGCCATCCCAGCGGAGACTCGGATTCTGCAGTTCCCAAGCCTCTCGCACCGGGTTCGAGGGTTCCTTTTAAAAATGGACCCGAAGGCATCCTGGGAGCTACTGAAACTAGGTCTCAGAAACCGATTCATATCAGCGAACTCACAGGCAAGGTGAGCTTTGCCATCATAACGGTACGACCTGACGAGTTCCCCGCTGTCCTTGGGCGGTTCCCCAATGCAATCGAAGTGGAAGGAGGCAAACGACCATATTTCTATGCTTCGGTCACGGCAAGAGAAGGCTATGAGATAGGAGTCGTCATTGGGCGCTGTGGTGAACAGGGCCACGGTCCGGCACAAGGAATGGCGAGTAATATGATTTATGACTTCGCGCCACCTTGGATTCTCTTGGTAGGTATTGCAGGCGGAATCCCCGATTCCGAATTCAGCCTTGGAGATGTCCTCCTTTCAAGCAGAGTCTACGATTTCTCGGCTTCTGCTGCGTTACCTAATGGCACAAAAGAACTGAATTTGCGTGGCGGTCCCATGCACAAAGATGTGCGCGATCTACTGGAGAAGATTCCCGCATTCGCAGAAAAGGAGGAGTTAAGAGACTGGGCGGATTCCGCACATATCGGGATCCCGAAACCATCTTTTCGTCCGAAGAAGGACTTCGCAAAGAATCGGTTCTTCGGCAGTGAAAGCTGGCAAGGACGTGCACGCAAATCCATCCTTCGGCACTTCCCAGGTGGGGTATCGGCGCGGGATCCAGTATTCTGGCCTGCGTCGACCACCAGCGGCAATGTTATGCTTAAAGACCCAGCTCTCGCCCAGATATTGAAACAATCTGTTCGTTCCTTCTGTGCTACTGAAATGGAATTAGGTGGCGTATATGAGGCCGTTTTATCGGAGGGTGAGCACAAGTACCGTGTACTCGCCATCCGTGGGCTGAGCGATATTGTGGGATTTGACCGTGACGCAGATTGGACTCTGTATGCCTGTCATTCGGCGGCATCATTCGCCCACAGACTGATTGTCAGCGGGCTTGTCCCGAAGGCAACACTGCTGCCAAACCCTATGTAAGCCCATCGGGAGGGAGAACTAAAGGTGTCAGGTACATTTTCCGAGGGAAATCCGCGTCCATCCCGCGTGAATCCGTGTCGGAGGAGAAGTTCAGAAGTCACAAGGGGAGGCTTCGCAGGGTCAGCCCTCAAATTAACAATTAGGGCTTGCCAGTGTGCTTATGGCCAGACCGCAACGGATCGAGTAGGCAGAGGGCTACGCCGTGGCGCCGCGGTCAGTGCCCAGTTGCACAAGCTGGCGGAGCAAGTGAAAAGCGATCCGCGTCTGCACAAAGAGATGGCCGAGATCGTCGCGCAGCTCAAGAACGCTCGCGGTTAATTGTTAATTTGAGGGCTGACCCTCGAAGCTCCCGGCGGGCGGGCTTCTTTCGTTCTTTTCAACTCCATCCAAGGGATGGGCGTCCAAGTCAGCCAAAAGGCCCGCAGTCTGATGAAACAACGGCATGCCCTGATCCAGGAACAAGAACCGGCCATGGCCGACGCCCTCAAAACTCTCCTCCACCTCTTCCGCCAGGATTGCAGGGGCGTATGACGCGAGACGCGGTCGTGCCGACAGACGTCCGTTTCCGCAGCCGCACGTACCGATAATTGGCGGCCGTCCCCGTTAGTCCCCAGAGGCTCAGAAATATAGTCCTGTTGTATGTTTAGGTCACAACGAATAGTTAATATTTAAGACTCGACCCCATTCTGACCCCTTGCTGCGAACGTTAGAAATCACCGGACCTGAATCTTCGCGGCGGGTTCAGGATGCGCTGGACATGGTGGATTTCTCGGTTGGGGCATCTTGATGATCTTTAATGCCAAGCAGTTGTCGCAATTTATTCGCATTTCTGTACTCACGGTAGGCATACAGAAACATTGCCAACGGACACATGAGGTAGAGAAGACCGCCAATGGTTATTACTTTTGTCTCTAATTCCAGCGCGACCTTTGGTTTGAGGGAACCCCGTTTGAAGAAATCATCCACTGTGGTCTGTTCGCGAAAGTCGTCGCCGACACCTTTGAGTGTCATACTCCCGTCAAGTCGGAGTCTAGTTCGGACTTCATGCGGTATCGAGTTGGTATCGTTGACGACAAAGTGCGTTTCTGCGGGAAAACCCCTGAATAGAAATATTCCGAAACTGACCCCCATCGTCGCCATCAGTCCGAGACACATGCTCAAGGACCACAACATGCGATGCTTCGTTCGTCCCGTGCTCGGCAATTCGCGTTCTAACACCTTCTGTGTGTCCTCAATTCGGTGGGTTATAGAGATTGCCTTGTCGAGACGATCTTCGATGCTCTCACTTTTCCTCCCGTCACTTTCGGCACGGATGGGGACCTCCACTATAGCCTGGAAACGGATGAACTCATTGCGTCGAAAGAGTCCTGTTGACACGACGAGCGAATTGTCTTGGATGGCGAGTGAGGCTTTCACATTTTCGGAGTTGCCAACGATTTTCGCGGTAAGCCAGTGGAAATCCGATGGCAAGGCCAAAGCCAGCTTCTGTTCAACCATCGAATCGGTGATGTCCTTGTTTCCTGTGTTGAGGATGGCTCCTTTGACTAACACAAGCCCCTGGCCAACCGGCAGATTGTTGTAGAGGACTGCGAGTTCAGGCAGGTTCTTCACAATCGAGTCGAAAAGGCCAAGATACGATTCTTTCACGTATGTCAACTGGCCTGGATATCGCCGGCGGATCACAATGACAAAACCCCAAATGCCAAAGACGCCAAAGACGACTGTTGCCAGAATCCCTACCACTGTCAACATATTCGATGTGCTCATCTATCTTTCCTTCCGCCCCAACGTGAGCATCAGCCGCGCGCGGCTTCATGCGCGTCGGCTGCACGCCGTTGTTAGCCACCATCTTTCCTATTCTTCTTGTCTGCCCCATGGCCCAAGTGCTGCGAAAGTGGTTCTTCGCATTCGTGAATGACTTCACCACTTTCGTAGTCTGTTACCCGTTCAAAGTATCGATCGTTCTCCCGGTCGATTATCTGTTCTCGGTGGACGAGTGTGTCACGGCTTCTGCTATGGTCAGGGCCGGCTTTTGTTTCAATGTGCGCTCGTTTCTCACCTGGGCGATTGGCTTTCATGCCAAGGCCGTCACGCAACGACACGCTTTCAACAATAAGCACATGATAGCTGCACTTTGTGCTGCCACAACTCGCACATGGTTTCCGTTGCGTTGGATCGTCTGAAGGAATCGCATCCTTTACTGAATTTCGCATAATATAGTGACAGATTTTTCGCATAATATATTGACACCAGCGTTTCGTTCTCGTAGGCTGTCCGCATGGACAGAAAAGGACGAACACGAAGGGACTTCGACGAGTTGGAGAACCGCCGAAAG